>DPJP01000352.1:4305-4892 GCA_003542955.1 Armatimonadota bacterium | reverse complement strand
CCCGCCGCGCAGCCCATGCGCAGATACTACCGGGAACTCGAGCACGCAATGCGCAACACACCGGTCCACAGCGGCATCTGGAACTTGCCGCCCGGGGATGCGCTCTATACCCCGGATATCTGTCGGCGCCTGAGCGGCATGCTCGCCGAGGCCGCGGAGGCGGCAACGGTGGCCGCTCCGCAGGTTCGAGAGCGGATTGCCGCGGAGACAGCCGTATGGGAGCTTGCGGAACAGACGCTGGAGCAACTGCGGGCAGCGACGGGGCCTCAGCCCCTGCGTATCATCGTCAATGAGACGCCCCACCTGCTCGAAACGCCGAAGGTGACGGGTGCTCTGCTCAGAGACATCGGTGGCATCGGGGCGGAGGAGCACGTGCTGCTGGTCTCAGAGGACGGGGAGCGCCCGGTGGCTGATGACGAGGAGATCGAGGTCGTAGAGGGCATGCGGTTCCGCTCGGCCCCGCGGTAGCCGTTTCGCGATGTGCGGCGCCCAACGGCAGCGTGACTGGACAAGAGAAACAAACAAGCGACAGACACCCAAAGCTGCACCCAACGGCACGCACGCACAACCCATCAAGCGGGACGAAC
>DPJP01000352.1:3578-4255 GCA_003542955.1 Armatimonadota bacterium | reverse complement strand
CGCTCCCATGGAGGTCATCATGCATCAACTGGTAGGCGAACTGCCCGACCTGTTCGAGTTCAGGGATGGAGGACGTGTCCGGACCGTTGAGGACTGGCAGCGGCGGCGCGAAGAGCTGCAGGAGCTGATCCTGTCAATTGAGTACGGGCATCTGCCGCCGGAGCCCGCAGGCNNGCGTGCGCGCCGAGTTGCTGCACCCGACCATCATGCGGCGCCTGGGACAGTTCCCGCACAGCCGCTACCGACTGCACATCGAGGGTGGAGAAGAACCGTTCTGGTTCATTGTCACCGTGCTGCTGCCGGAGGCCGAGGGGCGCTTCCCGGTCATCATTGATGGCGACATGTGCTGGGGGCAGCTCCGGGATGAGGTCATCCTCGATGTGATGGCGCGCGGCTATGCGCTGGTGACATTCGACCGCACCGAGATCGTCCCCGATGCCTACCGCGGCGAGCGCGATGCGGGGCTCTACCTCGTCTATCCGGAGGGCGATTTCGGCGCCATCTCGGCATGGGCGTGGGGCTATCATCGGGTCGTGGACTTCCTCCTGACCGAGGAGTTCACAGACCCCGAGCGGCTGGCGGTGACGGGACACTCGCGCGGCGGGAAGACGGTGCTCTTGGCCGGGGCGACCGATGAGCGTATCGCCTTGACCGCGCCGAACAACTCCGGCTGTGGC
>DPJP01000352.1:1753-3569 GCA_003542955.1 Armatimonadota bacterium | reverse complement strand
TGGCGCGGCGAGGGTGCCGAGACGATCGAGGACATCACCCGGTCGGTGGCCTACTGGTTCGCCGCGGGCTTTGCCGACTTTGTCGACAGGGAAGATGAGCTGCCCTTCGATCAGCACGGCGTGAAGGCGCTCGTGGCGCCGCGGGCGCTGCTATCGATGGAGGCCCTTGGCGACGTGTGGGCCAACCCCACTGGCACCTACCAGACCTTCGACGCCGCGCGCGAGCTGTACCGCTTCCTGGGGGTCCAAAAGCGCATCGGGATCACCTTCCGCGAGGGCGATCACGCACACGGGCCGGACGATTGGCGGACCTTCCTGGACTTCGCGGATTGGCAGCTCAAGGGCGTCGCGCCCGCGCGTCGCTTCGACGAGAGCCCTTTCCCGGAGATGGAGAGGGCGTTCTCGTGGTCGGCGCCGGAGGGGTAGGTGGCGTCTCACGCATTCCCCCCCGCTGAGGCGCCATCAGCCGCAGCAGGGGAGCGCGACATGGCGGCCAGTGCCGCCCTGAAGCGCCCAGCACCGGCTTGCGCCTCTTGACAAGGGACGCGCGATCAGACAGAATGTTAGCACTTATGCATAAGTGTAAACATATTGTTCGTATTGGGGCATCAGCACGATGGGGGATACGACCCGCCAGAGAGCAGAGGACGCGTTTCTCCGCAACGGCGGCACTCTGAGTATGAGCGATGCTCTGCGCGAGGGTGTGACGCGATACACCCTGTACTCCATGCTGGAGGAGGGCAGGCTTGAGCGGCTCTCCAGGGGCATCTACCGCTTGGCTGACCTGNNACTGTAGCCCGACGTATCCCTGGTGGGGTCGTATGCCTCATCTCGGCGCTGGCATTCCATGAACTGACGACGCAGATTCCCCACGTCGTATGGATAGCGCTGAAGCGTTTCTCGCGAGTGCCACGGATCGACTGGCCGCCCGTGCGCGTAGTCAGTTTCAGCGGAGACGCGTACTCGGCCGGCATGCAGACACATGAACTCGATGGGATCCGCATCCCCATCTACTCACGAGAGAAGACACTGGCCNNCGCTCATGGGTTACGCTCGCATCTGTCGCGTCGGCAAAGTCATCCGGCCTTACCTGGAGGCGCTCCTGTGACGCCACGCGAGATCCGCAACATGCCGGCTTCGGTACACGACAGGTTGCTCAACCGCGCGCGGGAGGCTGGCAGACCGTTTCAGGAGATGCTCGAACACTACGCGATGGAGCGGTTCCTGTATCGCCTTGGGGTGTCTGCCTACGCAGGCCGCTTCGTCCTCAAGGGCGGACTGATGCTCCATGCCTGGGGAGCGGCCGTATCGCGCCCCACGAGAGACATTGATCTGCTGGGCCATGCTGGAAACGATGTCTCGGGCATCGTTAATATGGTAAGCGACGTCTGCAGGCAGCCCGTAGCCGACGACGGCCTCGTGTTCGACCACCAGAGTTGTAGCGGCGAGACAATCAACCCCGAGAAGGAGTACACCGGGGTCAGGGTGCGTTTCACTGCGTACCTGGGCCGAGCGAAGGTCCCCATGCAAGTCGACGTGGGGTTCGGAGATGTCATCGTCCCTGGAGCCGTCGAGACCGAATACCCCTCTCTGCTTGGGCACACCGCTGCGAGGGTCCTCGGATACACGAGAGAGAGCATGATTGCGGAGAAGCTGGAGGCGATGCTGAAGCGCGGGGAGGGCAATAGCCGGATGAAGGACTTCCTCGACATCTGGTTGCTCTCACAGCAGTACGGGTTCTCTGGAGAAGTGCTGTGCCTGGCGGTTCAGAGGACGCTTCACAAGCGTGGCTCCGTCGTTCGCCGGGCCCCTGTCT
>DPJP01000352.1:0-1703 GCA_003542955.1 Armatimonadota bacterium | reverse complement strand
CCCGTTGTCGACACAAGCGGCATTGCCGACGCCCCCCTGCTATTCACGGATGTGGTGCGGCGCATTGCCACGTTTGTTGAACCCTTGCTTGATGCCCTCAGCGTGGCCCACACCTTCACGGGCGTGTGGTTGCCCCAGGGGCCCTGGCGTCGGGCTGAGTAGCCCGTTGCACCGAAGCCGTGCGGGGGCGTCTGGCCTACTCCGTCACCAGAACGCTTCTCTCGGCNNCCCGTAGCGGATTGTTGCGCGCCGCGAACGAGTACAGGTATGGATAGTCCGTCTTCAGGTGCAGCAGATAGTCGATCCACTGTGTCAGCAGGCGCGTGAAGGCGCGGTCAACGTCGCCGCCCAGGTGCTTGAGATCCGAGGCCGGCAGACTGTCGAGGTCCTCGCGTGCCAGCAGCTCCTCCGCCAGGTGAGAGATCGCCCACAGCACGTCCGTAAAGCGGTCGTGCTCCAGCAGCACCGGATTCTCCAGCAGGCGCAGCACGAACTCGATGTGCTCGCGCAGGAACACCTGCAGCCGTGTCAGGTCGGGGGTTGTGAGTGTGACCTTGTAGTCGGTAGCGTTTGCGTACGCGGCCGCAGACCTGAGGTCCTCGTTGCTTGACTTCATGCTTACGGCCATGCGCTCGCGGACTGCGTCGATGTCGTCAATCATAGGGGCCAGGCGGCGCAGCAGCTCCGAGCCCATCGAGGCGAAGAAGGCCCCGATCACCATGTTCATCTTGTGCTCCATGCTGCGCTTTTCCCGCGCCCTCAGCACCCTGTCGATCACCAGCGTGACCATCAGCACCTCGACGAACACGAAGGCGATGTCGCCAATGAGGTACAGGAAGATGTGGTGCACATCGTGGAAGATCAGGTAGTGAACATAGTAGATACCCGCTGAAGCGACCAGCAGGATCACGGCGGTGATCGCCAGTTCGCGCGTGGTCATTGGGCACGCCTTTCCATGGGAGGCAATGGATGTCGTTCGGTCCGGGCGCCTTGGTGACGCGCCGCGGGTCCTGGTTGTTCGAGGACCCGGCCGGCAACGGCCTCCCCGACTATGTGACTCTGAGCCGCATCCACCGGCCGCGCCGGAAGTGCCAGGCCAGAGCAATGAAGCCGAGCACCGTGGACAGGTTCAGCCCGAGCCATACGCCGACGGTCTCCAACCCGATGGCGATACCGAGCACGTAGCACATCAGCGGCCCGATGGCGGCGAAGGTCGCGGCGGTGACGTAGAGCGGCCACCACGTGTCGCCCGCGCCGCGCAACGCTCCCGCNNATGCTCGCGGTGATGAACGGCTCGGAGAACGCCAGCAGCAGCAGCGCCTCCGCGCCGACGCGGATGACCTCCGGCTCCGTATTGAACAGCATGATCAGCCTGTGCCGGAGCAAGGCGTAGGTGGTCGCCATGGCAATTGACACAACCGCGGCAAACGCAGCCGTGATCCACGCCGAGCGGCGCGCGCGCTCGAGTTCTCCCGCACCGCAGTTCTGGCCCACCGCCGTCATCGCCGCCCCCATCAGCGACAGGCCGATCATGATACTCACCATCCGTATCTGCCCCGCGACGGTGAATGCCGCTATCGCGAACATGCCCGCGGAGGTCATCGTGAGTATCTTGATAATGGTCATGAAGCCGATGTTGCGGAGAATCTCCTCGAGCCCTGCCGGCAGGCCGATGTAGAAGATGCGCTTGATGAGGTCTCGCC
>DPJP01000262.1 GCA_003542955.1 Armatimonadota bacterium | reverse complement strand
GGGTCCCTGTCCCCGATTCGCGCCCCGGCGCCATGGAGGCCACTCGCCCATCACCATCAGAACTCGATCCGCGCCACCTCGCCGCGGGGGATGTCCATCTGCGTCCCCGCGACCGTCAGCCGAACCCGCTCAGTGTCAATCGCCACCAGCGTCCCCTGCAGCCTGCGCCCGGAGACCATCTGGACCGTCACCGCTCCCGATACCGGGACGCTGAATGCTCCGAAGCGAACTCCGGTCACACTCTCAAGCGGCACCGCGCCCCGGCCCGCGGTCTCGAAGCTCGCCCCGTCATCGGAGAGCTCCGTGATGGTGTCGAAGAACGCGTCCCCGTCGGCGAGCAGGAGCAGGTCCCGTGCGGCCGGATCGCCGTCGGGTTCATCCTCGACGGTAGCGCTCACCATCCAGTTGAAGCCCTCCGTGAGCTTCCCCTCGGTACCGGGCACCCATGAGTACGAGAAGCNNCGCGCCAGTACTCCTCGCCGCGTTCCCACAGTGAGTAGGGCAGGGAGACGTCGGCGAGGATGTTGCGGTCCATGTCGAGCACGTAGAGGTGGAAGTCCTCGTCAGGCGCCTGGGCGTGGCCGTACCGCGAGCCGAAGAGCTGCACCTGGTTCAGCCAGCGTCCGTCCTGCCCGACGTCGAAGAACAGTGCGTGTCCGCCTCCACCGATGCTTCGCTTGCCATCAGGGGTACCGTCGCCGAAGTAGTAGTCGTCCGCAAAGGCTGGTACGAGTGCAACCACCAACAGCAGGCTCACGGCCACAAACTGCATTGCTGCGGCACATCGTCTCAACTGATGCATGGTACTGCCTCCGTTCACGCGCATGATGATACCATGTCAGGCGGGATTGCCCGCATCGAGTGCGCATCGTCGCACCACCAGGCATGAGTTTGCCGCGGGCTGCCGGCGATGTCTGTCACACCGGCCGAGACCCACCTGAGGGTGCGTGGCTGCGAGAACCCGAACAATGCGCGGATGCGGGGTATGCAAACATGGGGAGCGACATCCGATGGCTGCAAGCCTGAGCGTGGAGAGCCCGTCGGACCAGAGCGGAGATGCGAGAAAGCAGCCGTCAGACGCATAGGACCATCCCTTNNCCGCCAGTTCTCCCAGCCCCGTTGTGTGTGGGCATGCCGAACGCGGGTGAGCAATGACCTGGACAAGACCAGATGCGGCATAGTGCGGCAACAGCAGTATGGTACAGAAGCGGGGGGTGCTGTCAAGGCCTGTTCGGGGAACGGAAGGTCAGGACAAAGCCAATGGGGTCGCGCCGCGGCGGATTTCCGACTCCTGCCTCATACTGCGCAGCCCGGCTCTCGGCGCCCTGCGCCATCTACGTCGAGGCCTGCTGCTCGCAGGCAACCTCTTTGGCCTGCGCACTGCGCTCGGCATCCTCGGCCATCGCCCGCAGTTGATCGATATGCAGCATCAGGGCCGGCATCTTCCACATGACCACGCCCGAAATCCCCACGAACCACAGGCCGACGACAAAGAAGGATGTTGCCATGCCGAAATGCGCGGCCAGCGTGCCACCCACCAGCGGCCCGATACCCCAGCCGAGACACGAGAGCGTCTGCGTCAGCCCGAAGGCCTTCCCGCAGGCATGGCGGGGGACGATGTGCCGGATCAGCGCATTGGTCGCGGGGATGGTGCCCGCGCCGGCGAATGAACTCAGCAGGCGACAGATGAGCAACTGCATCGGCGTCTGGACGAATGCTTGCGGAAGAAGCGTCAGCCCCGTCAGCAGTGTGCATGCGCCGAGAACACGGCCGTATCCGAGCCTGTCCCCCATCCGCCCGAGAATCGTCGCCGAGATCGCTGCGGCAACTCCGCTCAACCCCATGATGTAGCCGGTCAGCTTCGTTGCGCCCGCAGGGTCTCCGCCCGACAGCTGCTCGATGTACAGCGGCAGGATGGGCGCGACAAACGACCCGGCAAACATCACCCCGAACAGCAGCCCGGCCATGGTCACAAAGCCCCTCAGCCGCACCATCTGGACAAGCGTGCAGGCTTCACCGTTGCCGTTCGCCATCTCGTCGGGGTCAAAGTCCTCGTGCACAAACACCGCCGTGAGCACACCCCCGACCAGCAGAGCGATCGCTGCGCCCGAGAATGGGAGCCTCAGGCCGTAGTTATAGGCCATGAGCCCGCCGATGAATGGTCCAAAGGAGTGCCCGATGTAGGTGGCTGTGTGCATCAGCCCGAGGGCGAAACCTGCACGGCGCGTGGGCACCACACTGCTCACAAGCGCAACGGAGGCCGCCACGGTGCCGCTCAACAACCCCTGCAGCATCCGCAGCGCGAGCAACTGGTGAACGTCCTGGACGTAGGCCATGGCCCCGATGACGAGCACGCTGCCGAACATCGAGCGCATCACCATCAGCTTGCGGCCGTAGCGGTCGGCGAGGCTGCCCCACATCGGCGCCGTTATAGCCATCACGAAGCCGGCCGCAGTCGACAGCCAGCCCGCCCAGACGAGAACGGCGCTTTCATCCTTGATGCCCAGTTCACGGATGAAGGGTGGCAGGAAGGGAATCGCCATGCCAAACCCAACCGTTGAACAGATCTGGGCCAGCCAGGACGCGATCAGCGTAGAACGCCAGCGGGACACAACCAAACACCACTCTTTGCTGNNCTCCAGGGCGGGCTACGCTCGTCCTGCCATGATGGCCAGTCTACTACTATGGCCAGATTTGTCAATGCAAGTGCCGCGCCAAATCCCCCGTAATCAGAAACACCGGACGGTCGCTTCGCACCCGAATCGCGCGCGGGGAGCGCTGTACCGAACGATCACGCACGCTCCAGGATGCTGGACGAAACCGATCTCGCCAGGGCTCACATCTGGTTGACGCCGGCCTGGATGACCAGGCTCGCGCAGGCGACGGCAATCCATACCAGCAGGCCGAGCAGGATTGGGCGAGGACCCGTCTTGACGATCTTCGCCAGATTAGCGCCGAGGCCGACGCCGGCCAGTGCTACGGTGATGGCGAACTTGCCGGCGGTGGCGAACCACGGAGCCGTCGATCCGAGCACGCCCACAGTGTTCAGAACCGCCATCGCCAGGAAGCCCAGCACAAACCACGGCGCCACCCGAGCCACATTGAACGAGGCGCCCCCACGCGCGCGTCCGACCATGACCGCGAAGCCGAAGGCAATGGGGACGATCATCACCGTGCGCGCAAGCTTGGTGATTGTCGCGACATCTCCTGCCTCCTGCGAGTAGGAGTAGGCAGCCGCGACGACTGAAGATGTATCATTGATGGCGGTCCCGGCCCAGATGCCGAAGCCGTCGGCAGTCATCCCCATCAGATGGCCCAGCAGCGGGAAGATGAAGACGGCAACCACGTTGAAGAGGAATACCGTCGAGATCGAGAAGGCAATCTCATCGTCATCCGCATCGATGATCGGGGCAACCGCGGCGATGGCCGACCCACCACAGATGCCGGTGCCGACGCCCACGAGGCTTGTGAGCGTCCGATCCACGCGCAACGCCTTCCCGAGCAGCCAGGCCGTCAAGAGCGCGATCGCCAGGGTCCCGAGCATCACAGCCAGCGAGCGGGCGCCCGTCTCATAGACCTGTAACAGGCTCATGCCGCCGCCCAGCAATATGATCGCGGCCTGCAGTATCTTCTTGCTGCAGAAGCCGATGCCCGGACGCGCAAGCCCCGGTACAGTCAGGGCATTGCCGACGACAATGCCGAGCAGTATCGCGAAGACAGGCCCGCCCACCAGCGGAACGTAGCCCCCGAGGAACCAGGCGATGACCGCAAGCACAAGGCAGAGCGCGACGCCCGTCCAGCCGCAGCGGACGGCACTGCAGCACGCAGTCCAGCGGGATGCGCGCACCGCTTCGTTTCCGGCAACGTCGAGGTCGGACTTCTCACTCACGGGGGGGACTCCTCAGCGTCAGGTGTTTTCGACCCGCCGATGATACCACGTGCCCGCCCGAAGATGAAGAGCACCGAAGCATCTCGACGGTTTGAGTCACGAAGGAAGATCCAGGCGCGGCGTCGAACATCGGAGTGCACACGACGCCGGCTCTCGGCTCTCACACGGTAGGATGCACGCTCTGAGAAGGGCAGGCCCTGCCGCGTTCCCGCTTCAGAGCCCGGCGCGCATGCACGCGCTGCCTCCATCACGCCCGGGGTGAACAGAGATGGTCTACAAGCTCAGCACTCGAATGCTCTTCTGCGACTGGCACATGCCCAACCACCTGCCCGAGATCAAGATAGACTATGACGAGTACTTCGAGCAGGTGAAGCGAACCGGCGCCCAGACGCTCATCTTCATGGCCAAGACTGCCCACGGGGCGTGCCTCTTCCCCACCGAGGTCGGCATCACCAACAAGACCATGCAGGGCGATCTCTTCGGCGAGATCGCCATCCGCGCCAAGGCGCTCGGTCTGCGCTTCTTCGCCTACTACAATATGGTCCTCAACTGGGAGTATGAGCCGCTCTACCCGCAGTGGCGCCAGATTGGTCGCGATGGGCAACCGCTCAAGATGTTCATGTACCCGTGCTACTGCATGAGCAACGATGAGTTCACCGAGCATGTCGCCGCGAACATGGAGGAGATAGCTGAGCGCTACCCTGTCGACGGCTTCTTTCTGGACCTGCAGTATTTCAGCCCGGAGGGGTGCTTCTGCCCGGCCTGCAAGGAGAAGTTCGAGCAGCGTTACGGTTACGAACTGGCGCCCGAGGGCTTTGATGTCGGCCACTGGCTCGATGTCTACCGCTACCAGGCCGACAGGCGTGAGGAGTTCATTCACGCCGCGATGGAGCGATGCGATGCCGCCCGGCCGGGGATGGTCTGGTCCTGGAACGGCTCGGGCAGCCCGATGTCGATTTCCAATACGCTGCACAACGGAGCGCACTATCTGTCAACCGAGGCACATCCGCCGTCCTACATGCATGCTGACCATGCCGCCAGGCATTGCGAGGGCATGGGGCTGCCATTCACGCTGTTCATGCCGGAGAGTCAGGGCTCATGGGGCGACTGGACCGTCACCACGCCCGAGACCATCANNATCCATCGCGCTTGCCCACGGGGGCTCGCTGAACATCAACCATGTGCCCTACCCCTCCGGAGACTACGCCGGCAAGGTTCCTGATGTGGTCTGGGACACCATCACCGACGTCTTCGAGTGGGTGGCCGACCGTGAGCGCTTCTGCGCCGAGCGGCGGCCGGTGCCGGTCGTGGGCGTGCTCCACTCGGCCGAGAATAACCGCATGCTGAGGGCGCTGGCCCAGACGGACGAATACAGCCACGTGGGCTCCGAACAATTCGCCAATGAGCACGCTCTCGCGCAGTTGCTGATGGAGTGCCACATCCCGTGGGAGATTCTGCAGGAGGACACCGACCACGAGAGCCTGAAGCAGTACGAGCTGCTCATTGTGCCATACATGCCACACGTGAGCGGGCACCTCGCCAACGGCCTGCGTGAGTACGTGCGCGGAGGCGGCAGGCTGCTGGCCTCATACCAGACGTCGCTCTTCAACTCGCGCGGCGGGCGTGAGCCGAACTTCACCCTCAACGATCTCTTCGGTGTTGACTTCGTAGCCGATTCGCCCTACAGCGTCTCGTACCTGGATCGGCTCGACACTCTGTTCGGGCCGCAGGTGCCCGAGATGCCGCTGCTGATCAAGGACATGGCGTCGGGCGCGCTCAACCCCAGAAACCACGTGCTCTACTGCACTCTGCAGGACGGCGCGCGCGCGCTGGGCTACATCACCGACCCGGTCATCGAGAGCGACTTCGAGTCAGGCCGCTTCGTCTATCACGACCACGCTCCGCCCGCGTACACCACTGACTACCCCGGCATCGTCATGAACTCGTTCGGCGAGGGCGAAGTCATCTACTTGCCGGTACCCTTCTTCAAGGCTTTCGCATCCAAGTGCAGTCCCTTCCTCAAGGAGGTCTTCAAGACCCTCGTCGGCGGCGTCCTGGGTGTATCGACGAAGGTGGCAATCGAGGGACCGGTCTCCATCAAGCATGCGCTCATGCAGGATGATGAAGGCTGGCTTCTGCACCTCATGCACGTGCAGAAGGAGACCGACAGCATGTACCTGGACAGCTTCCACCGCCCCGGCCCCGTCGGGGTGCGGGTGAAGCCCGGCTGGAAGGTCGCCGGAGTGCGGGAGTGCCTCAGCGGTGACAGGATCGCCCATAGCACAGTCGAGGGCTGGACGGTGTTCTCCCTGTCGTTCGTCAGAGATCACGTCATCATCCGCATCGAGCGGGCGTAGGCTCGCCACGCCATAGGTACTTCCCGTCGCGCGGCGGAGAAGCGCGGGGGATTCAAGGCACGCCCCGTGTCTTCTAGCTTGCGTCACCTCCGAAAGAGAGATGCGGTGATTAGCGATGGTCCGCCGATGGCCGCGAGGCTGGGTGGTCCTGCCTGCCGTCTGCACGTTCGCTCTGGCCCCGTGGGGGGCCGACATGGCACCGGCAGGCCCTGCGCACACCCACCTCGCCCAGGTCGACACCCGCCGACTGGGGCAACCGAGGGCGCCCGAGGTGCGGGTGCGCATCGAAGAGACGCGCCTCGCCCAGTTGCCCCCTGATTGGCAGGACATGCAGCCTCGGTACGCCACGAGCCTTGATGGAAGGCACTTCGCGTATGTGCTCGAGATTGACGGACGCCGCGCCCTTGCCATCGATGGCGCCGCCGGCCCTGACTTTGACGAGATTGGCGGCCTGTTGGTCCTCCTCGGCGACGTCGGGCATCGGGAATGCGCCGCATTCAGCACGGATGGGGAGCGGGCCGCCTACACCGGCAGACGTGGGACTAGCTGGTTCGCGGTGATCGACGGTGAGATAGGCCCCCCGTATGACGAGATCCGCCTCTATCCGGCATCGGTATTCAGCAGCAGCGGCGAACGCTATGCCTACGCAGCCAGACGCGGTGAGAACTGGATGGCTGTCGTCGATGGCCGTGAAGGCGAGGGGTTCGCGGAGGTGATAGGACCCGCCTTCGGCGGCAGCGGCGAGCATCTGGTATACACCGCCAGCGATGCCACTGGGACTACGCACCTCTTCATCGACGGCCGGTGGCACACAGAGCCGCGCACGGTCCGGTGCGCCATTCTCAGCCCCGATGGGTCACGCTTCGCCTACGTTGTCCCCGGTGCCACCGGCCACACAGTGTGCGTGGACGGCGAGTTCCACCAACACTTCGGGGAAGTAGACTGCCACACGATAACGTGGAGTCACGACAGCAAGCACCTTGCCTACGTCACCTATGCTGGCGCCCGCAAGAGAGTCATCATCGACGGGCAGGTGCAGGCCGAGTACGAGCGCGTGGGCCGGCCGGTGTTCCGCCCCGGCTCGGGTGAGCTATGGTATGACGCCAGGCAAGCGGGCACGGCAATCATCGTGCGCGACGGCCAAGCCGTGGCGAAGTACGACGATGTGCAGCCGTTCTTGGCACCGCCCGTCGATTGGCGATCAAGCGTGTTCCTCAACATGAGCACGATCCGGTTCAGCACCGACGGCACGAGAGTCGCCTACAGCGCCAGCAGGGCCGGGCAGTGGTTCACGGTGGTGGACGGCGTCGAAGGACCGCCGTATGCCCACGTCACGGGCGGCCGCTTCAGCCCCGACGCCCAACGCCTCGCCTACTGGGCCGCTCTGGAGGGCCCTGCGTGGGTGGTGGTCACTGACGGACGGGCCAGCCAGACGTGGGACGGGGCGCGAATCACGCCCGTATTCAGCCCCGACGGCCTCCACATCGCCTATGGGGCTCACCGCGGCAAGCTCCGGCAGGACCAGTACCGCGCCCGCATCGTGGTCGACGATGAGGTCGGACCCGCCTGCCAGATGGTCTCGGACCCCGTCTTCAGCCCTGACAGCAGCCACGTGGCCTATGCTGCGTTCGCCGACGGGCAGAGCTGGATGGTCTTCGACGGCGAGGCCGGTCCCCGGTATGATGCCATTCCCGGCCCTGCCGTATGCTCGATGTCGCCGGTGTTCCGGCCCGATGGCACACTCGAGTATCTGGCGGTACGCGCGGATACGCTCTACCGCGTGCGACACGTGCCACCGAACGACGCCCCGTAGCTTCCCTCGCGCGCCCTCGCTCAGGAGGATTGCGCGCGGTGGCATCGAAACTGTGGTGCGGCGCTCTCGGCACCATACAGCCTGCCGTTCCGCCGCCATTCCGACAGACAACCAGCACGCGATGAGGGTGTCGACGCATGTCTGCAGCATCCTCAACTCAGAGTGATGCCGGCGAGGTGGCCGTCGCGCAAGCGACAGACCCGGCGCACACCCATCCCCGCTGGGCGACCGCCCGCGCACTGGCCGTCGCCATTGTGCTGTCACTCGTCGTTGGCGCGTGGACCAAGCAGGCGGAGCTGGTCAGCCTCACCAGCCAGATATCCGAGAGCACACCGCCCATCGCGTCTATCCTGGCGCTCTTCGCGCTTCCGGGCATGGCCGGCCTGCTGGCGAAGCTGGCAGAGCGTCTCGAGGCCGGCGGACGCACATCTGGCCTGTCGCGGCTCTGCCGGCGTCTGGTTCTGACCCCCGGTGAGATACTCGTCGTATTCGTCTTCCTCGCCATCACCGGAGCAATGCCGGGCGTCGGCCTCTTTCGCCAGGTCATGCCCTGCCTGATGGTGCCGCAGTACTTCGGCACACCGCAGGACCACCTCGAAGAGATGGCCGGCCACCTGCCGCCTGCCTGGGCGCCGACTGACCCCGAGGTCGCCCGCGTTTTCTGGGAGGGTGGCGGCAACGGCTTCCCCGTCTACGGCTTCGAGCACCTGCCCGTGGTCGGCCCCCTGTTGGCCTCCGTTGCCCACTTCGTGCTCGGCCCGACACTCGTGCCCTGGGAACACTGGCTGATCCCGTTTCTCCTGTGGACCGGCTACTTGAGCGCTTACTTCATCTCCGCGTTCTGCCTCATCGCGCTCTTCAGGCGAACCTGGGAGGAGGACGAGCGCCTCAGCTTTCCCGTCTCCAGTCTGGCGGTCGAGATGCTTCGGCCGGAGGGCAGTTTGCTCTCGGGCTTGAGCTTCCACCGTGACCCACTCGTATGGGTTGGCTTCTCCCTGGCAGTGCTCTACAACACGATGAACGCGCTCAAGGTGTTCAACCCGTCCCTTCCGGCCCTCGGCATCTCCTACCCGCTGGGGAACCTCTTCACCGAGTCGCCCTGGGACACGATGCGCGGGCTGTCGATCTTCTACAAGCCGGAGATACTCGGCATCGGCTACCTGGTGCCGTCCGATGTGCTCTTCTCGATCTGGTTCTTCACCCTGGCCGGCTGGCTCGTCAGGCCGATGGCCAAAATGGTCGGCTACTCGCCGGGCGGCTTTCCGTTCATCACCCAGCAGGCGATGGGTGCGTTCATTCTCCTCGGCGGGTACTTCCTCTACCAGGCCCGTGCGCGACTCGCGCAGCTTGCCGGAAGCGTCCTACGCGGCGAGATAGACCCCGAAGCCGCGGCAGAGCCGATACCCCCACAGCTCGCACTGATCGGCACCATCGTCGGCATTGCCATCGTCATCGGCATGCCGATTGCCTTCGGCGTCATCTGGTGGCACTCCGCCTTCTACTTCGGCCTCATGCTGCTGGTGCTCATCGTCTACTCCCGCAATCGCGCAGAGATGGGCTTCCCCATCGTGTGGGGCTACCCGCTCTACCGGCAGCGTCCGACGATGATCTACGCGCTCGGCAGCAGGGCCTTTGTCTCGGCCGACAACATGAAGTCGTTCACGCTGCTGACTGTCTTCTCCTGGCTGCAGCGGAGCGTGAACCAGGCGATCACCATGACGGGGCACGAGGCGCACGTGGCGGCATTCCGCCTCGGCGGGAACCGGCGCACGATCTCGACAATTGTCCTCATCGCTCTGGTGTTCGGGCTCATGCTCGCCTTCCTGGTGAACCTCTCTGCCTTCTACGAGTTCGGCGGTTTAGTACTATCGAGCCCTGACGGCGTCAGCGGCGGACAGATGACCAGCGAGGTGCTCAGCCAGTACCGAGCGGTGTCGCAGTGGATCGACGCTCCGGAGCCACGCAGCGTCGAGAAGCTGGTCTACACGGGCATAGGAGCGGTGCTGGCCCTGGCGATGGTCCTTGTGCGTCATGTGTGGATGCGCTGCCCCTTCCACCCGGGTGGTTACGCGATCGCCTACACCCACGAGGCGCCGTACATGTGGTTCCCGGCACTCGTGCTCTGGACCGCAAAGACGGTGACGGTCTACATCGGCGGAGCGGGCCTCTACCGCCGGGTCGCGCCCGCTTTCCTGGCCTTCACCCTCGGCCACTTCTTCTCGGTCGGCGTGTGGAGCCTCCTGGGCCTGACCGCCGGTGAGTGGGTGCGCCGCTACATTGTCTGGTTCCTGTAACGCCTCGAGGGCGACACCAACAAGCGAACCTGGGGGAGAGGTGACACGTGCAAGCGCTACGATTGGCCGTCCTGCTGGTCTTGACTGCAGCGGTCGCGGCCGGAGCGACCTCCACCGAGAGCGTTCGGTCCTGGNNCCTGGCCGCAACTCAACGTCCGACAGAACACCCGCATCCTGCCGATGACTCAACAGCGTGTCGGGTTCACCATAGATAGGGACGGCTATGGCCGGCGTGTTGTTGTGGCGATACGAGCGTTCGCCGAGGCGCCGGCAGCCACGGGCTACAACGACGACTCCCTGGCCATCGATGTCAACGGGGAGATCGTACAGCCTCTGTTCCGGGGGCGCTCCCGGCTCATCAACAGGCCCGAGCGCATCGCCTTCGGTCCCGATGCGGCGCGCTCCACTCCGGCCTGGACTGCCGGCACGCTCGACCTCGTCGAATCGTGCGGCTCAGCCCGATGGACCCTCCCATGCGCCCCGTCAATCGAGGCGTGGCTCAAGTCCGGTGACTACAGCCCCGCCAACCTCGATGAACCCGAGTGGCTCTTCATCGAGATCACAGACATGGTCTACCCCGACTCGTACAACTACATCAGCATCAAGAACGAGACATCAAGGAGCACGCTGTGCTGNNGAGCGTGAGCGTGCATATCGCACCGGACAGCGACAACTCGAAGCCGGATCGCGCGCGTCGTGAGGCCATCGCCGCGGCCTCCCGTCGGCTCGAAGAGCAGTACCTGGGCCGCGGCGCACTCCGGCAGGAGTCCGCGCAGGGCCGGGAGTGGGTCTATGACATGGACCTGATCCAGAACAACTACTCCGCCAACGACACCATGGGTGAAATCGAGACACTCGATGACGCCCGCCGTGCCATCCAGCCGCTCGCGGAGCAGGGCTATACCGCGATTATCGTCAGCGGGCTGCACATGCGCTACACATTCGTGCCGCTCTGGGAGACGCGCATCCTCCCCTACATGAAGCACGTCTGTCAGGCCGCCCATGAACTCGGCATGAGGGTGATCGACCATCATGACGTGACCATCTTCTTCTCCGGCGGATATCCGTTTCTGCTCGCCGACGACCACCTGGAATGGACGCAGCGCGACGTCCGTGACGGTACGCCGACCAGGCTCTACTGCATCAACAACCCCGACTTCCGCAGGCACTACTTCGACTGGTCGCGGCGCAAGCAGCGAGGGACAGGTATAGACGGGTACCAGATCGACGAGGTCTACTTCCACTCGAAGTTCCATTGCGGCTGCGAACACTGCCGCCGCCTGTTCGCGGACGCGACCGGGTTCGAGTTGCCCAGGGAGCCCGACTCCCCGGTNNGATGCCGATCCGCTCTGGCAACTCTGGCGGCTCTGGCGAGAGGTGTCGCTGCAGAGCTTCAAGCGCGACTTCCTCACCGCCGTCGACGAGGAGAACCCGGCGGCTCTGCTGAGTACCTATACAACCAGCTACTGGGCGCCGGCCGCGGGTGGCGGCATGTGGCCGACTGCGTTCGTCAGCTACGCAATCGGCAAGGAGGGCGTGAGCAGCGTCCCCTTCCAGAACTACCGCTACTGCATAGCCGACAGGCGCCTCTATCACAGCGTAACGGACGCCTTCGCGGCGGCTCCCTGGATGCTCTGGTATCCGCTCACAGGCTCCGATGCGCGCTTCTGTTGGGCGATGTCGCAAGCCTGCAACGATGCCCAATGGCACCTCGAGCCGTGGACGGGAGCGGTGCGAGAACTCGTCAAATGGCCCCACAAGACGCACAAGCTCGACTACAGGGGCTTCGCCGACGTGGCGATGGTCTTCTCGGAGAAGTCCAAGGACGCCTCACTGTGGACGGGCCACTACCACGGCATGGAGACGCTTGGGTGGGGCGAGGCCATGGTTGCCGCCAACATCCAGTACCAGGGCATCCATGAGATCACGGTGACCCCGGAACTGCTGCGGCCCTACAAGCTCGTCATTCTCCCGAGCATGACGCTCATTGACGGGGACAACCGAGACGCATTCGCGGCATACGTCCGGGATGGCGGCACACTCATCACCACCGCTGAGACCGGTCTGCTGGACGAGCAAGGCCATCCGCGGGAGGATTTCCTCCTCGGCGAGATGATGAACGTCCGCCTCGTCGACTACCTCCCGGCGCCCTTTGACGTCGCCAGGCCGGGGCGCGACACCTTCACCTACGACCGCGAGCGGATGCTCTACAAGCACGGCGCGCGCATGCTGCAGGTCGAGCTGCGCGATCCCGGCAGGTCGCGGGTAGTGGCGAGCTTCCTCAAAGACGGCGTCGAATATCCCGGCATCGTTGCCACTGGGTTCGGGAAGGGCACCGTCTACTATGTCGCCACGTTCCTCGGCGTGAGCAACTTCGAACTGGGCCTGCAGGAGGGTGGTCCGGACATATTCCGGCGGAACCCCGATGCCGCGCCATTCATGGCCGATCTGCTGCGCGGTATCCTCGGGGAGGGTGAGACCGTCGTGGCGCATGACGCCCCGGAGCAACTCATCTACACAACCTGGATCACCGGGGACGGTCGGGAGCTGGCAATCCACTTCCTCAACGTGGCCGACCACAGGGCTTTGGCGCCCGATGAGGTGGTCAAGCGCCGCGCCATCGAGTTCCCCCTCGTGGATCGCCCGGTGTGCCTGCTGTTACGCGGCGTCCACGCCGATGCGGCGACTTTCTATTCGCCCGACTCACCCGACCCGATCTCCTGCCGGGTCGACGAAACGGGGCACGACACGCTGCTCACCGTCCCCGGCGGGAGCATGACGATGTACGGGCTTGCGCGCGTCCAACTCAGCCGCTCGGGAGGTGCGCAATGAACCGGATACTCCTCGGCGCGTTCTGTCTGCTCGCCGCCACTGCCGCCGTCTCCGCCGAGACACTTGACGCAGGGCCGTTCTCCGTCGACATCACGAGCCGGTTGCTCATTCGCTATGAGGGCCAGACCCTCATCGAGGGCGACCGCTGTGTCGCATTCCGCGCCATGAGGCCCGGTGAGCCGGTGCTCGTGGATCCTGCAGCCGGGCGTGTGCTCCGCGATGGCAATGTGCTCACGACCCTCGCCCAGCAGGACCGCAACAGCCTCCGCCGCGAGGTCATGGTGACGCCGGACGCAGTCCATATCACCTTCGAGCTGCAGGCCTTCGGCCCCACGGGCGGCAGCCACCTGCAGTACGACCTCCTGACGCCACCTGAGTATCTGGACGGCATCGAATACGAGGCTTGGACGGGGGCGCCCCGCGGGCCGCTCAGACAGCTCAGTGGCACCTTCAGCATCGCCAACTCGAAGGCGGATGACTACCTGATCCGGAGCACACGCTACATCATCCTGAAGCGTCCGGGTGCCACCTGTTCCCTCGACTTCAACCCGGACGGCCCCTGGGTCGGTGAGAGCAACTACGGTCACGCCTTCAGCTCAAACCCCTATCACGACGGCCGGCGCTTCCACTTCCTGATGCTGTGCGCGGGAGCTAAGAACGGTGCGGTCTTCCGGGGCAAGATCATCATCCGGCCGGGCGCGCAGACGTACGCGTCACTGCACAGCACCGGCAACGTCGCCTACACAACGGGCTTCGCCGTCTCGCTGGGGTTGAACTTCTCCGAGGGCCCATCTACGGAGCCGTACGTCTCGTACGCACCGGGGGCTCCGCCTGCGGCGTCGCATCGCTGGCGCAACCCGGAGAAGGTGCGCATCTTCACGCGCGATTCCGGCGGCATGCTCTACCGCGATTTCGCGACTTCCGTCGGAGGAGAGTCCCGGGCAACGCTGCGTCTCCAACAGCGCTCCGGCTGGTACCTGATGACGCTCTCCGTGCGCGACCCGGATGCCACCACGGGGCCATTCACGATCTCCGGCCCCGATGGCGTGTTGGTTGGGGACGTATCAGTCAAGGCCGGGGACTACTGGTGCAAGACGGTGCCACTCCGGTTCCGCAACGGCGCTGTTGACCTGCGCTTCACCGGCGACTGGAAGGTCGGCGCCCTGGCGCTTCAGCCCATAGTCTATGAGACAGAGGACTTCGTGCTTGAGGGCCGCTGGTGGAATATGGATATCAGTGAGGCTCAATAGCAGCGTGACCGCAACTGCGCCCCTGCAGCCGGTGTCGGCGCATCATCCGCGCCGCAGTCGCTTCTCGAGCCGATCCAGGTGTTCCCGAAGCTCGCCCGGCAGCTTGTCACCAAACAGGGCATAGTGCTCGCGGATCAGCTCGGCTTCGCGCAACCAGCCTTCGGCGTCAACACTCAGCAGCTGAGCCATCTGGGCTTCGGTGACTTCCGCCGGCCGCTCAATGGCATCCACGGTCGGCATCACGCCGATAGCGGTCTCGTGCGCCCGGCCGCGACCATCGCACCGGTCACTGATCCAGGCCAGAACCCGGCTGTTCTCGCCGTAGCCGGGCCAGAGCCAGCGTCCCTCCGCGTCCTTGCGGAACCAGTTGACGAAGAACACCTTCGGCAGCTTCTGCGGGTCATGCGTGGCCCCGAGGTTGAGCCAGTGCCGGAAGTACTCGCCCATGTGGTAGCCGCAGAAGGGAAGCATGGCCATCGGATCACGACGCACCGTGCCGGCTTGCAGATCCAGTGCCGCCGCAGTCACTTCCGAACCGACAATCGAGCCCAGGAATACCCCGTGGCTCCAGTCGAAGGCCTCGTACACCAGCGGCACCGTGCTCGGCCGGCGACCGCCGAACAAGATGGCACTGATCCGCACGCCCTCCGGGTCCTCCCACTCCGGGGCGATGGCCGGACAGCGCGAGGCGTGAGTGGTGAACCGCGCGTTCGGGTGCGCAGCCGGATCCTTCGCTCCCGGATGCCACTCATTGCCCTTCCAGTCGATCAGTGTGCCCGGCGGCTCCTCGCCGATGTCCTCCCACCACACGTCGCCCTCCTCGGTCAGGGCTACGTTTGTGTAGATGGTATCGCTGGCGATCGTCATCATCGCGTTCGGGTTTGACTCCATCGACGTACCCGGCGCCACCCCGAAGAACCCCGCCTCAGGGCTGATGGCATGAAGATACCCGTCCTCGCCGAACTTCATCCAGGCAATGTCGTCCCCGACCGTCTCTACCTTCCAGCCCGGCAGCGTCGGCACCAGCATGGCGAGATTGGTCTTGCCGCAGGCGCTGGGGAAGGCCGCGGCGATGTACTTGCTGTCGCCTTCGGGGTCTGTGATCTTCAGGATCAGCATATGCTCTGCCAGCCAGCCCTCGTCTCGGGCAATGACCGAGGCGATGCGCAGAGCCAGCGTCTTCTTTCCCAGCAGTGCGTTACCCCCGTACCCGGAGCCGTAGCTCCAGATCGTGCGCTCCTCGGGAAAGTGGGAGATGTACTTGTGATCCAGCGGCGCGCACGGCCACCCGTCATCGCGCTCGCCCTCACCCAGTGGCTTCCCGACTGAGTGCAGGCAAGGCATGAACTCGCCGTCATCCCCGAGCACTTCCAGGACACGCCCACCAACGCGGGTCATGATGTGCATGTTGACCACGACGTACGGGCTGTCCGTGATCTCGACCCCGATCTTGGCGATACTCGAGCCCACCGGCCCCATGCTGAACGGGATCACATACATCGTACGGCCCTTCATGCAGCCCTCGTACAGCGCCTTCATCGTGTTCTTCAGTTCGGCCGGGTCTATCCAGTTGTTGGTCGGGCCCGCGGCCTCCCGCGTGCGAGAGCCGATATAGGTGCGGTTCTCCACGCGTGCCACGTCACTCGGATCGGAGCGGAAGAGAAACGAGTTGGGCCGCCGCTCGGGGTTCAGCTCGACTGCCAGCCCGGCATCAACCATCTGCCTCATCAGGCGATCGTACTCTTCCCGCGAGCCGTCACACCACACGACCTCGTCCGGCTGTGTCATTCGGGCGATCTCGTCAACCCAGGCAATCAGCTTCGCATGTCGGGTCGGCGCTGGCATGGAGTGTCTCCTCTTCGTAATCGCTACCGGGGATGCTGTGGCTGGCTCGGCCATCTGCCTATGGACGGCCGCGCGGCCATGCCGGCCTGCCGGCGCTGCGTCGGTCGGCTGCAGCCACCACCTGATGGCGCTTTCCCTACTCGGGAGCATGCTAATCATTCTTTGACGCGTCCGCGGGTCCCCAGGTTCATCCCGTCATAGTGAAGGGAGCATCAAGCGGACTGTCCCGAACGCATCTGCTGCGCCCGTCGAGCGCGCGTGTAGGGTAGTCGTGGAAGATAGATGATTTGCCGCAATGAGTCAATATATCAATATGACAAATGGCATCTCCTCACTGTCGACTCCGGGGCTGTACCGAAGTCTCANNACGTGACCCCAGCGTCTCTCAATCTGGCAACCTTGAGACTTCGGTACAGCCCCGTCGACTCCTCCGCGGCTCTCACGCCGGCCGACCGCTGCCGTCGAATCCCGAACGGCGCAGCGCGACTCCAACCGTTGGTCTGCTCTGCACTCACTTCACAAACTCGAGTATCCCCGCGTTGCGGACCTCCCACGTGCACGCGGCCGTGCCCTGCCACTCGACCCAGACCGGCTCCGCGCTCTTGCGCGCACTCAGGTTGAACTGCAGCCTCGTGTGCCGGGTCAGATCGAAGCCCAATGATGCGAGCGGGATACGCCACTCGGCCGTCCAGCGCCCCCGCTGCGTAGCCACGGCAGCGTACGTGACGCCCTGCAGCGCACGCTCGACGGTATCCTTCGGCGCACCCGCTTCATCGCTGCTCTCGAAGTGCCCGTTCGGGTACCCGCGCAGCACGATGATCGGCGCGGCGCTCCCGCCCTCGGGATTGCGGAAGGCAACCTCGACGGCATCATCCCGGCCCCAGAGGTTGGTCGCGCTCAGCGGCATCTCCGTGCTCACGCGGTTGTAGATGCCCACGTACAGCGCATCCTCGTCGTAGACAAGCCACGCACGGCTGTGCGGTCGCGCCCGCTCACCGCTGATGCCCTGCATGAGGAGCATCTCACGCGCCCGCTCGCGGAGTGGCCATTCGGCCCTATCGAGCGTCCCGTCGATCCTGATGCCTGCCGTGCGCGGGTGCACCCGATACACCTCGAAGGTCTTGCGCGTGAGCGCCGGGGCCGTCGGCGGCGGGGTCGGCATCGGCCTGACTGCATGCACCACAGGCCAGGAGGCGCGGTCGGCGCTCTCATGGAGGCCGATCTTCTCAATGGGAATCCGCTCGAAGCCCAGCTTGTAGGCCGGCGAGTCGTCGCGAAGCTGGAAATCGCCGGCCTCGAGGTCCACAAAGCGCGGGTCCTCATCAAGCAGGTTGTTCTCGAAGTGGATCAGCGGCAGCGCCTTTGCCTCGAACTCATCCCATCTCCCACCCGAGCAGACGTTGCGGGCTACGACATTCCCCTCGGGCGCGTACGGGTCACCATCGAGGATATTCGCCAACTCGGGCCAACGCGTGCTGTACGGGGGCTTCTGGTACTCGATACCCTTGTGCGTACCCTTCTCGGTGGCTTCACTGACCCACCCATCGGTGTGCGACTTTGCCCACCCCATCGCGCGGGCATCAACGTGCACCGCCGGCTTGCAGTCGACGAAGATGTTGTTGAGCACGCTGTTGTCTCGCCCCCCGCCGATGAAAGCGGCCCTCGTAACGTCGTAGAACACGTTGCCGGAGATCTCCGTCCCGCAGTACATGTCGTCAAGATACACGCCCACGCACCCGCGCCCCTCACGCCCGCTGATGTGGTGGAGGTAGTTGTTGCGGATCACCGTGCCGCGCATCGACCAGTCGCGCCCGGCATAGATGGCCCCGGCGTCATTGGATTCATAGCAGACGCTGTGAATCTCGTTGAACTCGATCACGTGGTCATTGCCGCCAAAGAAGATCGCCGTATGCGGCGCACTGTAGAGCAGGTTGTGGCTCACCCGGTTGCCGACGCCGTAGACGTGGATTGCCGCCGCGTACATCCGTGTGATGCGGCCCCAGTCATGGATGTGGTTNNGTGGTTGTTCTCCGCGTACAGGCCCGCCGGCGTGAGCGTCTTCCGGTCGCCGGAATCGAGTGATATGCCCGCCTTCGCCGTATCATGGATGTCGCAGCCGACCACGCCGTTGTTCGTCCCTCCCGACATGCTCACTCCGCCGCCGGTGTTGCGGATCGTACATGCTCTCACCTCGACGCCCGTACCACCCTTGACCGTGATCGCCGTCCCCCGGCATGCCGCGAGCGTCAGGCCCTCGATGTGCACGTTGGAGGCGCCGTCAAGCTGGATGAGCGCCGGGATCACCGAGACCACGGCGCGGCCCTTCTCAATCGGCGATGGCGGCCAGAAGTACAGCACGCCCGCCTCGCGGTCGGCATACCACTCTCCAGGCATGTCGATCTCAGACAGCGCGTTGAACGCGTAGTACCACTGGCCCTTGCGGTAGCCGTAGTGATGCTTCTCGGGCTCCCTGATCTGGATGACCTTGTTCCCGGTGTCTATCGACTCGACTTGCATGCGCTGGTCCGACCAGTCCCAGAACCAGTAGCCGTGCAGCCAGAGGTCCTTCTCTCCCAGCCAGCGGGAGGCGCGGTCCTCCTCGTACACGAACTTGCCGCCCTTGTCGCCCTTGGTCCCCCTGACGTCGACCGGAGTGACCTCCAGCACGTCCTTGATGCGCACGAAGCCCTCGTTCGGCCAGCGGGAGAGCGTCATCGGCACGTCGTTGTAGAACAGCTCCATCCCTCCGCCGCCCGGCGAACCGTAATCCGTGACCCCGTTGGCCTTCAGGTCGACCTGCACGACGTTCCCGCGCGCCCGCTCCGGAAGCTGCTCCAGAATGGCCGTGTCGGTCACCGCCCGGAAGCCCTCCAGCACCCGCCCGCCGACCAGGCGGACCTCGCCGCCCCCCGCTCGATATGTCACCGGCTGCACGCCGATGCCGGAGTCCTCCGCAGTCAGCGACAGCGCCTCTGTGAGTTCGTAGGTGCCGGGCAGAAGCTCGACGGCCACCGGGACTGCGTGTGACATCAACATCTTGCGACCCCGTGTCAACTCACGCGCCCTCTGCAGCGTCGCCACCGGGCCGTCAGGCGCAGTCAGCGTCGTGCTCGCTCCGTTCCACTCGTCATTGCCCTGAGGCGAGACATAGATGACGATGGTATCGTCAGCAGCCATCGCGCACACACCTCCGCCGATCAGCATAGCAACCAGCGCAAGCAGCACCGGCCACCGGCACATCACAGAACACATACCCATGAGCGCGCCTCCTCCGCGGATCATCACGCATTCATCTACGGTTGGTTCGCACATCCGATGAACTCGTTGCCCGAAGTTGTGGCTGCCTGCCACAGCCGCAGCGCCTCGGCGTCCAGGACGTTACAGCAGCCCTCGAAGATGTTGTCGCGGTAGACATTCGGCGGCGGATTCCCCAGCCGGTCCGGGCGGAGCCTGAGCGTCGCCGACTCGGGCTCGTCAAACCCGGATATGATATTGCCGATCAGGCTGAAGCGTCCCCCGACCAGTACCGCCTGCTCCACGCCGGTCGCCTGCCCGCGCGTGATCGTGTTGTTGCGCGCCACGGCCGTCGCACTCCCGTAACAGTCCAGCACCAGCGGCGCGGTGCAGTCGGTGATCGTGTTGGAGTGCAACACCCAGTTGGTGCCCGTCGGTGAGTAGACCTCGAACGCATCGTTAACCTTCATGTCGCGCGGTTCACGGAGGGTGAAGCGGCACCCATCGGGGTCGAAATCCTCGATGGTGGATTCCCCCACCGCCGTACCGTTCTCCAGCCACACCACGTGCCAACCCCGGTAGCGGTGCGACAGCCGGCGCTCGAAGTGCACTCTCGCTGAGGGCAGGGCCGTGAAGGTCCGCTCGTCGATGACCTCGGTGACACGAGAGTCGGCCCGCTCGGCCAGGATGCCCGTGCCGCAGGCACGGATGAGGTTGTCATGCACGCTGATGTTCACTGCAGGTTCGCGCAGACGGATCGCGGTCACATCCGCGTCGGTCTCCCCACGCACGTAGACCTGGTTGTCGCTGACGATTGCGTGGGAGCCGGTCACCATCACGGCCCACCGCTTCTGGGGCTCTTCGAGGAAGGAAGTCAGGTCGATGACATTGCCCGAGATCGTGCTCGTCTCCGCGGTCAGGTGGCGGTTGTCGGCCTGGCCGATGATCTCGATTGCGGATGTCCCGAAGTTCACAAACGTGTTGTCCGTCACCAGCACCTGCACGGCCCCGGCGGCCGCGCGCACCTGGCATCCCCCGTAACACACACCGCTCTCGAACACGTTGTCGCTGACCAGGTGCTGCCCCGTCGGCAGGTGCTCGTAGTGCTCCGCGCGGCTGCGGACGTTCCCCATCGCCACGGTGCCGCCGTTGCGGACGTAGTTGCCGCAGAACTTCACAAAGCGTGACGCCCCCTCCCACGTGCAGCCCCCCACATCAACCACCCGGCAGTTGAGCACACTCGTGTTCTCCGCCATGTCGTTGTTGTTGAAGGCGTTGCGGGCACAGTCTTCGACCGAGCACCGCAGGTAGGTGATCGCCTTCGTATACTGCTCAGGCTCCTTGTCGCCCACCCGCGATCTGCCCGCCGAGTAGAAGCACTCCGCAGACATCCTCCTCGCATGGCAGTTCTCAACCAGCACCCGCTCGGTGTTGCTGATTCCCAGGGCATTGCAGTGCATGAAGTAGAAGCCCCATACGCCGGAAGCGCCCTTTGTGCGCAAGTGCCCCATCTGGTCCCGCTGGTCGAAGCCGCTGCCGCCGACGAAACACAGGTTGCGCAGTGTGGCCTCCGTGCCGTCACGCAGCCGGATGCACGCGCCCTCGCCCTCGCTGATATCGAGCACCGCGTCAACACCGTTCGGCCCTTCGAGCGTGATGCCCATCGGGTTCGCTACGGTGATCCCAGCGGCCAGGCGGTAGTGTCCGGGTGGGAAGTAGACGTTACGCTTCTCTGCACCGGCTCGGTCAACCGCCGACTGGATGGCCGCGTCATCGCAGTGCCTCACCACTGCGTCGGCCACGGTCCGGTTCGCCGCGTCACGAAGCGTCAGCGTGTTCCCCTCGATCCGCTCGATCACACTCACGAGCTGATCGCGACCCGCGAACGTGATCACCCACCCCTGCTGCCAGTCATGCTCACCGAATTTGATCTCCACCCCGCCGCTCAGCGGGTGCCAGCCCTCGGTGATGGGGGTCTCCTCGCTCCACGTGCGCCCCAGGTCGTCAGACCACCGGAACACGGGCGGCGAGACATTTGGAATATCCACCACGTACGGCGTCCAACTCCCCTTGGTGCCGTCATACCCACGGTACTCGCATTCGGTCTCGATGGGCTTGTTCTTCGCGTGCTGGCCGCTGGGGCCCCACAGCCGGCCGCCGATGAAGTGGATGTTGCACCTCGAGACCATCACGCCCTGGCCGACCTTGAAGTCTCCCACGCCCTCCACGACGATCTGCTGCGACCCGTCGGTGGTGGATGCGACGGTGCTGAAGTCCGATCCGGAGGCGCCACACTCCGCGACACTCAGCCACACGTCGGAGTGCGCCATCGAATGGCTTGCGGGGAGCGTCAGGGCGAGGGCAACGATCCAGACAACGCCAATGGGGGGAATATGCTCGAGAAGGGCCATGGTGGGGAATCGCCTCCAGCAGACGCCGGGCTGTCACACCGGAGACTCATTCGCCGCTACCGTCGGTACGACCTTGCGCCGCGACAGGCGCTGGTCCCGGCGGAGGCGTGGAATTGCGCCGGACCAGCCGGCTCAAGCATCGCGCTCGGCCGGCACGTCCACCTCGGGGTAGTACGTCTCACGGCAATCGGGGCACAGCCCATGGGAGACGTGAATGCTCAGAGCCTCCTGGAGGAACCTCTCAGGCGTCGACCACAGACCATCCTGCGACTTCATCTTCCCGCAGTGCGCGCATACGGGCAGCAGCCCGGCGGAGTTGACCAACTCGGGGATGTCCTCGAGCATCATCAGCACAAGCATGCGACCATCATGCATCAGCGGTGACGCGGTGACCAGTATGTTGATCGCGTGCCGGCCGTCATCGCCGTCGGACAACTCGACGCGTGCCGGCCGCCGGCTCATCTTGCCTGTGCGGTAGACCTCGGTAACAGTGTTACGCAACACACACTCCGGGCACTTCTCCGACAGCCCACACCCCTCCGGAGTGGCGAACGCGCGCGTGCACCGGAGTACGGCTCCGCAACGTGTGTCGCTCGAGATCGTCAACTCCTGCCCCACAAGGTCCTCCGCCGCATAGTTCATGTGGAGGATGCAGGCGTTGTCATCCAGCACCATCAGCGGCAACGGGAACACATCCAGCGTCAACGGCGACGGCGACTCGGGAACGTCGTCAGAGTAGTCTGGCATGAGATCGGTGAAGTCTCCAGTCTTGAGCGCGCGCGCGCTGATGGAACATAAGAAACCCTATCGACAGCACTGTCATCGGTCACATGGGATTTCGCCGTGGACGCGACCAAGGCAGGTACGCCTGTACCCCGCCGCCAATCTACCCATCAAGACCACTCGTCAAACAAGGCACGGAGGACACGCAGCCATGCCACCACACACGGCCCTGACCCCTGCCGCGACCCAGGCACTACTCGTGCTCTGTCTGCTCACAATCTCTGCCGGACGGGGAGTCGCGAGAGACTGGTACGTCGACAATCTCCTCGGAGCAGACGATTCCCCCGGAACCGTAGAGGCGCCGCTACAGACCCCGAATGCTGCAGTCGGACGCGCCGCCCCCGGCGACACCATCCATCTCGTCCCAAACCCGGAACCGTACAGGCAGATGGTCGTGTTCCACAACAAGTCCGGTGAGCCGGGCAATCCTATCACAATCGACGGACACGGGGCAACGCTGTCGGGCTCCGAGCCGCTCGACCCCGCGACCTGGGAGCTGGTGCAGGGCGGGCTCTACCGCAGCACGACGCTGCAGCCGGCCAACCCGGCAATCATCGGCCGCTACTACTTCATCTTCGACGGCCTCATCAACCGCATGGGACGCTCCAGCAAGGGCCCCCGAGCCGCCTACAGCAAGCCCGAGGACCTTCAACCCAATGAGTGGACCTGGGTGGCCGACGAGGAAGCGTTCTACGTCCGCACGCCCGGTGACAGGCCTCTGGCCGAGTGCGACATCGCCGCTCCAATGCGCGCGAATGGGGTAGCACTCAGCGGCAAGTGCGAGCACCTGGTGATCCGCAACCTGACAGCCACCCATGTGTGGAATGACGGCTACAACATCCACGGCGAGAGTAACGACATCCTCTTCGAGAACATCCGCGCCATCGAGTGCGGAGACGACGGCATCAGCGCGCACGGGCAGTGCAATATCGAGGTTCGCGGCATGGTGTCTATCGGCAACTCCACAGGCGCGTGCCATGTCAACAACGCCAGCTCGATCTGCGAGGATGTCTACATCCAGGGCTGCCACGGCTTCGGCTACTACATGCTCAACACCGGCACACACATCCTCCGCAACAGCGTCATCGTGTGCGATGCGGCGCAGTCGGTCGTCGTCGCAGGCGATGTCGAGCCCCCCGGTACGTGTACACTCAAGTTCGAAAACGTGGTGCTGCTCGGCGGCGAGGGCGCCGCGGCGCTCAATGCCCGGGCGCGATCGATTCTGGAGATGAGCCATGTCACGGCGCTCGGTCTCTCGATGTCGATAGCCGGGGACGCATGCCGACTGCTCAACTCCGTCATATCCGGCGAACCGGACCCGCGCATCACGGTCGCTGCGGGCACGCAGTGGCAGGCGGACGCCAATCTCTATGACATTGCGAGCCTGCAGATCGGGGATGTCGCCTACTCACGGGAGCAGTTCGGCACATACCAGGCCGCCACCGGGCAGGATGCCGCGTCGCTGTGGGTTGGCCCGACGCCCGCGCCTGCCGATGCCGCGGGGTTTTGAGGATGCGCCGTCCCGTCGGTCACAAGGTAGAGCGCGAGCGATTGCCCGGAGCGCGGTCGGATCGACCGCATAGCCCCCGTCCCAGTCTCTGTCATGAGTACGGCCCGTGTCTGGCTGCCGAGAGCCCGTACGGGGCCACACGCAGGCCCTCGCTGGGTGAGCAGCGAACTGATGCAGTGTCGATGTCGGCGTAGAGCCGCACATACGACGAGGCTACGCGGGGGACCCAGGGCCGCGACACCACAGAGGGTGCGCGCTGGCCCCCCCGGCGAATGCTCACCGCAGACCCATCCACCGCGCATCTGGGAGGCACCCATGCTCAGGATAGCTACCGCCCTGCTGCTTCTCGCACTCATCACCGGGGCCCATGCAGAGCCACTCCGCTCCCACGAGAACTGGGCCATCGAGGACGTCAGCAACCAGGCCGCCTGGGATGCCCTGCTTGCGGGCAGAACACTCCTCCAACCGCAGAGCGTCAGCTTCAAGCCGCAGGCCACGTACGCCCCGACGCAGGACGCCGATGACGCAACACAGCTGATCGACGGCGCCATCGCCGGCAGCAACGGCCGCATGTGGACCGACAAGCGCGCCGTCGGCTGGGCCTATCAGAGCCACGTCCGCATCGTCATCGACCTCGGCCGCATGCAGCCGGTCGGTACGGTCATAGCGCGCCTGCAGGGAGCCATCAACGCCGACAACACCGTGCCGCGCCGGATCGAGATCGCCCTCAGCGCCGATGGCGACCACTTCTCACCGGTCCGAAACCTGACGGAGAAGACCCACGCGGACGATAACCCTGCGCTCACCTTTGATCCTCTCCCGATGGACTCGCCAGCCATCTACGCATTCAGCCTCAATGCCGGCTACGACGCCCGCTATGTACGTATCGACCTGACGACCCACGGCATCACCATCTGCGACGAGGTCTGCGTGCTCGCCGCAACCGGAGGCGTCGCGCAATTGCCGGAGACGCCGGGGGGCGAACTCGAGTACCAGGATAACGCCTTCGACCGCAGGGACACCTTCGAGAAGCTGATCGCGCCGGGAAACCTGCTCGCCGATGTGCCACTGCGATATGCCCCCGCCCCCAACTACCGCCTGACGACCGACGACGCCGACGAGCTGCAGCTGACGGATGGGAAGCTCGGTGAGCGCACCGATGAGCGGATATGGTTCGAGAAGCCCGCCGTCTGCTGGCAGGGTGCGCCACTGGTGACGGTGTTCGCGGACCTCGGCTCGGTGCAGCCGATTGACGCAGTCGTCTTCAGGCTGCTCGGTGGCGCGGAGCAAGGCGGGCTCATCTTCCCCGACGAGGTACGGGTGCTGCTCAGCGACAATGGGCAGGACTACTACCTGGCGTCTTCACGCCATAAGCGGGGGCTGGATGATCTCTCCGCCGACGCCTACGACCTCCCGGAGAACAAGCTCGCCTGGGTGCACAACTTCACACTCCCCGTCGGCCAGAAGGCGCAGTACATCGCAGTGCAGGTACTCGCCCAGAAGCAGTTCATCTGCAGCGACGAAATCGCGGCCGTCAGGGGCGCCGACACGCTCCCGGCATTCGCGCCATCGGCAGACAAGCGCGTAGTGATTGTCACCTCCGGCGTTGAGTTCAAGCCCCACTACGCGCCGCACCCCATTGCCACCCAGCCGCTGCGGACGAAGGTAGCGCTGCTTGATGCCCGCTCCGGCAAGCAGTTTGGTGAGCCCTGCACGCTGCTGCTCGATCTCCCCGACACAGTCGAGTTCGCCACTCCCGGCATGGAAGCCGAGACCGTCACCCATGACGGGCGCGACTACACTCGCTACCACATCCTATGCACGCGGGCAAGACTGCAGGATTTCTACCTGAGAAGCCTGCTGCCCGCCGGCGAGACCGACACGCTCTACATGTACGGCGACAGCGGGAACGGTCCGGAGAACGAACGCAAAGTCACCTGGGAATCCATCGACATACCGAAGGCCCGCGTGCCCAAACGGCTGCATGTGAGCCTCGCCTGGAGCAGTTTCGACAGTCTCTACAAGGCCTGGCCCGAGTTCCTCGAGGCCTTCGGCAACCTCGGCTTCAACGCCGTCTCATGCTTCCCCCGCTACTGGAAGGATGACTACGCGCAAGAGATGCAGCCATTGCTGCAGGAGGCCCGCGACAGAGGCTTCCGCATCATCGTCAACGAATCACCGGCCGGAGCCCTCTCGTCCGACCGCTCTCAGCCGGAAACGAAGTCCCAACTCGACGGCGGCGCCGGCGAGCACGTCTGCCCGTCCTACCGCGGCCACTACTACCAGAAGGAGCATGAGAGCTTCGGACAGCATGCAGTGTGGTGCCGGCCCGACTTCATCTTCTACGATATCGAGGCATACTGGGGCGGCTCGATGGAGGCCCCCCGCTGCCTGCGCTGCACCGGCCGTTACCAGCAGGACGGCTTCACCGACTGGGACACATTCAGGGCCGCGATGGGTCGCGAGATACACGTCGACATGAAGGCGGCCATCGACCGCGCTCTCGACGAAGCCGGTATCAAGCAGGACATCATCTACGGCAGCTACCGCACCGATGCCGTCACCAAGCTCAATGACGGCCTCTTCTCCTGGGAGCACACCTATCCCGAACTGCTGCAGGTCGCAATGCCCAGCCTCTACGTCGCAGGCAACCAGATGGCCGTCGCCGACAGAATCGCGGCGATTCGCGACAAACTCGACTCCAACGACATCATCCCCTGGCTGAGTACCGGGACCTACGGCCAGTACGCCCCACCGAACACACGCGACATGATCCTCGAGGCCTTCGCCAACGGCGCGCGCGGGATTACCTACTACGCCTACGGTGACTTCGATCCGCTGCATTTCAGGTATCACGCGGAGGCCGTCGACATCGTTGCGCCCATCGAGGACATCTTCGCCGACGGAAGGCCAATCGGTAGCATCACCTGTGACAACCCGAAGGTCAAAGTATGCGGGATGCGCTACGGAGGCGAACTCGCCGTGCTGGTCTCAAGCTACCAGGGCGTCACCGAGGGCGCCAGGATCACCGTGAGCATGCCCGACAGCCCCGCCGGGCAGCTCTGGGACCTCCACGCGAAGCGAAAGATCGCCGACCTCGAGGCGGGAAGCGACATCGAACTGACCCTCGACGGCGCGAAGGCTCACCTGTACTACATCGGAAGCAAGTACGCTCAGGCGATACCTGAGGGCTAGGCCAACAGGCCATCTCGGACACCACCAGATGACCACCATGCACCGTGTCAAGGAGACCCGCCATGCGCCTACCGGCTGTCTGTTTGCTCGTTACGTTGTCGGCCGCCGTATTCGCGCAGGACATCGCCATACCCACACTGGACATGGACAAGGGGGCCGAAGGCTGGAGTGCCTGGACGGGCACCGTCGCCCACGAGTGGGTGATCGAGCCCTCTGGCGGCCATGACGGCAAGCCTGTGCTGCGCATCGACGCTGTCGACCGCGCCGCGCAAGTCATGGTGATGACCAACAGCGACCTGCTCGAGCCCGACAAGCGCTACGAGTTCACCGTCTGGTGGCGGTTCGACAACCTCAGCCGCTCACATGCGGTGGACCTCCGGATCATCTACCGCGACGCCGATGGCAAGTGGATCACCGGCGATGACCTCTACCCCCATGCCACCGATGTCGAGGGTGATTGGACCCGCAAGCGCTACCGGACGGTGGCCCCGGCACGGACTGCCTCCGCCGCCATCGGCATCTGGGTGCGAGACACCACCGGGACCATCTACGTCTCCGACATGTCATGCCGGGAGTTGGAGCCCGGCAAACGGGGATTCGACTCGATGTACGTCTACGACCCCTACCAGGTGCTGCTCGGGTCTGCCCCCCTCAACGGCTTCCATGCGTTGCAGGAGGCCAACTCGCCATTCCTGCCGCGCGCCGACCGCTGGAACCACCTCATGGTGCGTGTGGGCTTCCTGCAGGAGGACCTCGCCCGAGCCCGCCGGGCGTGGGACTACGCGACTCCCCGGAGCGGCTTCGCAGTCGGCCTGGAGGCCGACACCGATGGCATACTCGAGAGTCTCGACTCCCTGCAGCAGACCTACGGGCGCCTCTATGACGCCGGCGACGCGGATGCTCTGCCGGAGCAGTTCGATGCCCCGGCCAAGGCGCTGGAGGCGCGTGTGACCGAGGTCTCCGATGCCGTTCGCGCGTTCACCGCCCGCATGCGGGGCATGGTCGGCGAGGCCGATTGGGTGCGGATTCCCCGCGCAGACACCGATGCCCCGTGGTGGGATGCAGAGACCGCGCAGCCGCGGTACATCTTCTGGAATCGCTGGAGCGGCAACGAGTGGCGCCAGATGGAGGAGCCGCTCAACCTCGGCGACGGCCAGACGCTCACAGCGGGCGCCCCGCGCTTCGATGCCGAGGGCAACCCGGATTGGTCCACCTACACCGACCAGTGGGACAAGGCGTCAGCCGCCGGCGCAACGCGCTCCTCACTCATCACCCACTACAGCCTCCATGACAAGGGCTACTTGAGCCCGACCTTCCTCAAAGCCCACGAGAATGACGACGATATCGTCATGTTCGACGCCGAAGGCAAGCCGACTGAGAAGAGCGGCGGGCTCTCCCTCATCAACTGGCTCGACCCCAAGGTGCGCGCCCACATGGTCGACATGCTCACCCGAATGGCCGAGTTCTTCAAGGACCAGACCCAGTACCAGTTCTACGTGACCAGCTGGGAGAGCGCCGGACCGTACGCCGGCGGAGTACGCATCGGCGGCAATCCATCGCACACGACGGCCTTCAGGGAGTACCTCGAGGAGCGCTACGGTGACATTGCCACACTCAATCGACGCTGGGGCACGCAGTACGGCGGCTTCGATGAGCTGTCACCCTCGCCCGAGCAGACGGCGGCGGTCGATGCGCCCCGTTCGCCCCTGTACCTGGAAAGCCAGCGCTGGGCACACGAGGCATATATCGACTACCTCAGGCTGATCCGCGACACCCTGCACTCCGTCGATCCGAGCAAGCCCGTACTGGGTGAGCAGAGCGGCCTGCTCAGCCGCGTGTTGAGCCCCCGCATCTACGAGTCAGTCGACATCCTCGGACACCACAACCGCGCGCGGACGACGATGCCGGTTGAGGTCTGGATGCACTCACTGGGGCGCTACTCGGGCAAGCCGACGGCCCTGTATGAGAACTTCTGGGGCTGCCAGGAGGACCACCCGCAGCGGATGCATGATGAGAAGGTGATGCGCGCCCAGTTGCGCCGTTATCTCTACCGGCATGCCGCCTGGGGGCGCTGCACGCAGACATGGTGGTATGCCTACACAAGCGCCCCCTACCTGACCAGCTACAACGGCAACTGGTTCACACCCATCTATGACCTGACGACCCTGCGCTACTCCGCTGCCGGCCTCCCTGTCGAGAAGGAGAAGGTCGACAGGTTGGAGGCGCTTCTGCTCGACAGCGACGTCGTCGCTTCGCGCCTGCTCGTGGTGCAGCCGTACGCAGCCATGCTCGCACAGAACAGCGGCGGCCCGACATACCAGGAGTGGCTCGCCTGGCACGACGTCCTCTACCCGGCCAACCAGCTCTACGAGATGCTACCCGACTCCTGGTTCGCCGAGGGCACGTGCAGCCTCGACGACTTCGATGCCGTGGTTCTGCCGATCGCAACGCACCTTGACCGCGGCTTCTCGCTGCAGTTGGTCCAGTGGCTGCGCCGAGGAGGGGTCTGTATCGCCTCCGGTCCCGCCGGTGTCTATGACGAGCTGGGGCTCCCGGATGGGGCGATCCTGGCTGCTGCCGGGCTCCCGACCTCCGCGACGAAGGAGAATGCCGATGCTGCCCCGTGGCGGCTCTCCTACGGGGCGACACCGGGCGAGCAGGGATGGGTAGAGGTCGCCGTCGGAGAGGGGAAGCTGATCCTCCTGCCCCAGTCAATCTCGACGCGCGACGACNNACGACTGGGTCGAGCCACTCCGCGGGATCATCCGCAACGCCGCCCCCCCTGCCGCCGAGGCGCCGGATACCACCCTCGAGCTCCTGCTGCGGCGACTGCCTGACGGCACGCATCTCCTGTGCGCGCTGAACACCAGCCCCGACGACGAAACGCGCGGCGATGTGCTCCTGCGGGGGGAGTTCGCTCGCGCGGCCGATATCGACATCGATCCGCCCGTGGCCATCCGTACCGAGGTCCTGGCTGGCGCCACGCGCCTGAGACTGTGGCTGCCACCGGGTGGATCAACCTACGTACTGCTGTCGCGGTAGGAGCCGGGCCTGACCGCCGCCTTCACCACACCATCCAGGAGGGCTATTCACGTGCCCCTACATTCGACACGGCCGGACAACGGGTCAGACAAGCGCTCGTTCCTCCGCAGCCGCACTCTGCGCGTCGACATCCTGAGCGCGTTCATAGGCCTGCTGCTCGTGACAGTGCTGACCATTGCGCTCTTCACGCACCACCGCAACCGGCAGGCGATCCTGCACCTGTCCGGCAACCTGATCGAGCAGACCGCCGACGCCACGCTCAGGCGCGCGACCTCCTACCTTGAGCCCGCCGCGGCCATGGCCGAAGTGGGCGCGCGTGTGGCCGAGGATACCTTCGCGACAAACGGCGATACCTCGCACCTGCAGGCCGCCGCAATCAAGATACTCACATCCTACCCGCAGTTCGCGATGGTCAATGTCGGCGATGAGCATGGCAACTTCCTGATGCCCAAGAAACTCGCCGACGGGACGCTGGCGATCAAGACAATCCGTCGCACAGACACGCCTCCGACCGTCACCTGGAAGTACTGCGACGCCGAGGGCCGCGTCATCCGTTCTGAGACATCCAACGAGATCGACTACGACCCCCGCGAGCGCGCATGGTACACCGGGGCCAGGCAGGACGGCGGGCGCCACTGGACCGATACCTACATCTTCTTCACAGACAGAAGGCCCGGCATCACCGCATCCTACCCGGCACTGGGCAAGGACGGTCGCTTGCTGGGCGTGGTAG
>DPJP01000113.1 GCA_003542955.1 Armatimonadota bacterium | reverse complement strand
GCCGGGGCGGCCCGGCTGGGTGAGCTGAGGCCACCGGTCAAGCAGGCGCGACACCGCCATGGCGAACTCATAGCGGGTCAACCCGCGGTTGCCACGGAAGGACCCGTCCGGATAGCCGATGATGACGCCGGCGTTGCACAGCGTCTCAATCGCGTCATAGGACCAGTGGTCGAAAGGCACCGTCCCGGCGGGGTTATCCTCCGCCAGAGTTGTGGCGCTGACACACAAAGAAATCAGCGCAACCATCGCCACGGCGAATGGAGCCCTGTTCATGTCAGCCTCCTGTTCTCGTCGATTGCTGTGTATGCGGCACGGCCTCGGGAGACCGCCGCGGGCTGTCTCGATGGCTGCGGTGCATGGTCTTATATCAGAATATACCTATTATCCTGTGTTTCGTCAAGAGAGTGCACCGATTTGTGACAGGAGTTCAAAGGCGTGTCGGGCGACGTCTGACCCTCGGTGTACGCCGGGAAGCGGGCGGGCTGGGCGAAGCGGCAGGCCGAGAGCCTGCCCTGCGCGTTGAGGTGGCGGTGTCGCCGACACTCAGCGGGGGCCGACGGACGCGTGGTCGGTGAGCTGATGCGGGATGCCCGTGGCGGCGGTCAGGTAGGCGTCGTACTCGGCATCCAGGTGGCCCGGCAGGCCGATGCGGTGCTCCAACGAAGTAATGACCTTCGGGCCCTCCATGGCCTCCTCCAGATGGGTGACGCGTGCCAGGAGGTCATTGTCGCCGTGGGTCCCGTAGTCGAGTTCTCCACGCAGCTCGGCAATCTCGGCCTTGAACTCCGCCTCCAGCCTGGCGAGGATGGCCGCGATTTCCTCCCGGTGAAGCTCCCCCTCTGCTCCCGCTGGGCCGGGGTTGCCCGACCGGGCTGCGAGAGCGTCGAGCGTGCGGGCGACGGCTGCGGCGAACTCGTAGCGAGTCAGGAGGCGGTTGCCGCCAAAGATGCCGTCAGGGAAGCCGGTGGCCACGCCCAAGTCCACGAGTCTCTGCATGGCGTCGTACGCCCAGTGATCGAGGCTGACCCACTGGGGCCCGGCAAGGGCGGGGACTGCCAGGAGGGTAATTGCCAGGGGGACCAGGAGTCTGTTCATTGGGTTCGCTCCTCGACGTATGCGCGTGGGGAGGCTGGCGGGCCGGTCGGTGGGGGCGCAGTCTGATCGCCTGCCGGCTCCGGCGCGCAGTTCGTGCAGCGCTCAATGTCATGAGACAGCGCCCGCGGGGCGAGGTTGCTCCGGGGCGGCTGATGTCGTGACAACTGGAGTAGGTATTCGCGCGGGCTGGGAAGCCCGCGACTCCTTCGATATCCGACATGAGAGGAGTTGCAGGCTTTCGAGCCTATAGTATTGTCTTCGTTGTAGTATGTGTTCGCGCGGGCTGGAAAGCCCGCGACTCCTTTGATGGTGCGTGGTGCGGCCTCAGGGCGCACCATCGGGTAGGGGGGCTTTGGTTATGCCCCCCTCCCACACCACCGGGCGTACGGTTCCGTACCACGGCGGTTCATGAGCCAAGTTGAAGTCTACGCCATTGGTCCAGCAGTGAGAAGAGACCACACGCATCGAAGTAGCTTTTGGGGTAGGCCTGGTTCATGTGCGACGCGCCCGAGTTGTGCCACGGCCCATAGCCGTTGGTCGCTGAGCGCCACGCACGGTGCTCGTCCAGGCCCCGTTTCATCAGCATTACAGCACGGGCGTAAGGCCGTTTCGCTTGCCGCCAGATTATGCACCGTAGCCGATGGCGAAGCCACTCATCGACTTCTTCGAGTTGTTTCTTCACCTCGACCAACCGGAAGTAGTTCATCCACCCCCGGAGCAATGGCTCCAGTGCATTGACGGTTGCCTTCAGGCTGCGACCGCGACCGCATCGCATCAGTTCCCGGATTTTGTCCTTCAGCTTGCCCGCACTTGCATCAGCCACTTTGAGCCGTGGCTGGCGGTCGTGGGTCATGCTATAGCCGAGGAACTTCCGGTTCCAGGGCCGCGCCACTGCGCTTTTGGCCTCATTGACCTTCAAACGCAGCCGCAGTCGCAGGAATGCACAGATTGAGGCGAATACCCTCTGGCCTGCCTTGTATGAGCCAACATAGATGTTGCAGTCGTCGGCGTAGCGGCAGAACCGGTGGCCCCGACGCTCCAACTCCTTATCCAAGTCATCCAGCAGGATGTTGGATAGCAGCGGCGACAGCGGACCTCCTTGCGGGGTGCCTTCACTCTGTGGCGACATCAGTCCGGCCTTCATCACTTCAGCCTGCAAGTAGCGTCGAATCAGCCTCAGCACCTGCTTGTCGTCTACCTTCCGAGCCACCCGCGCCATCAATACATCATGGTTCACGCGGTCAAAGAACTTCTCGAGGTCAATGTCGACAACCCATCGACGGCCCGTGGCCACGTGTCGTTGGGCTGCTTCCACCGCCTGCTGAGCACTGCGTCGGGGACGAAACCCGTAACTGTGTTCCGAGAATCCCGGCTCGAAAATCGGCTGCAACACTTGATGCAACGCCTGCTGGATGAGGCGATCCAGGACTGTCGGGATGCCCAATTGTCGCACCCCGCCGCCCGGCTTGGGTATCTCTACCCGTCGCACCGGCGCAGGCCGGTAGCTGCCATCCAGCAGTGCTCCTTTGATGCGCGGCCAGTGCTCGTGAAGGTAAGCACGCAAAGCGTCGGTAGTCATGCCATCGACACCTGGCGCACCCTTATTCGCCTCCACTCGCCTCAAAGCCGCTCGCATGTTCTCTGCTGCGACCACTGCTGCCATCAGCGGCGATGGCTCCAGGCGGTCAGTTCTCTGTGCTGCCGTGGCTTTTGACGCGCACACCGGAGCCCTCAGCGAATTCCGTTCGCCTATCTCTCCAGCGGCGTGCGGCTTCTCAGCTCGCCCTTCTGCGCCCTTACCCACCATCGAAACACAAAGCTCCTGCCTATTGGCTCATGTTCGGGCCTTCAGCCCGGTCGCTGGGCCTACTATGCCCTCTGCTGACTTCTGCCTGCTCATCCCGGCGCCTCGCGAGGACGGTAGCATAATGCAAGCAGACAGACCTCCCCGGGTAATGCGCACCGACCTTCACGCTTATGCCCGCCGCATATACGTACGTGCCTTCCGTGCAGGTATCGGACTTTGAGTCTATTCGTCCTCTCATCCGGCACGCACGCCTCGTATGCGATTCCTGTTCGTCGGGCCAGCGCTTTGCCTGCGGCTTCCTTCAGACCACGCCTCGCGACGTCGCCCTTGCCGTCCGGCTAACAGTTCCCCCTGCAGGGGCCTGTAGGGGACTTGCACCCCCAAGTCGGTGCGCCATGCCGGGCGCACGAAGCAGAACGCCCGCACCGAGCTGGTGCGGGCGATTGTGTGGGCAGCGGGCCGGATCGGGATCACTTCTCCGCCGCGATCTCCGCGAGCGTGTCCTTGATCACCTGCAGGTCGCTCTTTGTCTGCGCGACCAGGCCTGCCCGGTCAAGCTCGCCGTACTCGCTGTGCAGTGACACCGTGCCGTCGTAGCCGAAGTCTCTCAGCAGCGTGAAGATCTGCTTCCAGTCCTGCATTGACTCCGAGAAGCCGAGCATCTTGCGGGCGACCTTCGTCTTGCCATCCTCTTCGACCGCGGCCCAGGAGTAGCCCTTCAGGGCGACGAGGTTGATGTATGGCGCAAGCATGATCATCCCCTGCCGCCAGCCGTCGTAGCCGCCCTCGATGAGCATGTGGCCCGTGTCGATGTAGGCGCCGACGGATGACGGGCTGCAGACCTCGTCCAGCAGCATGTAGACGACGGGGGCCGTGGCGCTGAGGTAGGGTCCCGAGTGGATGTGGATGTTCGCGCTGACGCCGTATTGCTCGGCAAGGCTTGCGATGCCGGCAAGCTGCACGCGGGCGTACTCGTAGAGGCTCCAGAACTCCCTGGGGTTGCGCAGGGTCCAGTAGCCGAGCTTGATGGCGGGGATGCCGCACTCGGAGGCGGTGTCGAAGATCGCCTCCGCGTACGGTGAGTGGATGCTGTCGATGGCGGTGGTGAGCTGCGAGACCTCGAGCCCGTACTGGGCGAACTGGGCGCAGACCTCCGGCAGGCGGTTCTCGACGTCCTTCGGCTCGACGCGGCCGCCCGGCCGCACGGTGAGGTCGACGCCGTCGAGGCCGATACCCTTCATGTCCTGAGCGACCTCGTCCACCGAAAGGCCGAGCATATCCAAGTGCTTTGAGAACATGGCGAATTGCATGGTCCATCTCCTTGGGGGTACTGCGGCGTCACGCCGCGTGGCGCGCGCCGTGTCTACGAGTGTCGGAGCCTGCTTCCCCGTCAGTGGTCGAGGGACCTTCCAGGGAATTGTGAGTGGTCCTGGAGGGGTTACCTGCTCTCCGAGCCCGAACAAGTGGTGTCAGGCACTGGGTGTTCGGGCTCGGCGTCACGCGCGGCAGGCGGGGTCTGGGCAGGCAGCGGAAGCTGGGGGGCTCAGTCCGCGGTCGCGTGGGTGCGGAGCCAGTGGCGGAGACGGGCCAACTCATTGCGCATGATGCTGACACCCTCGTCAACGCCCATGCCCGGGCGGGCGAGCATCTGGTCGCAGCCGGTGGCGACGGCGATGTGGACGGCCAGCCGGGCGCTGGTGTCGGTTTCGTTGCAGCTTCCGCCCAGGTATGCGCCGATGCCGTGTTGGCGGCAGATGAGGGCCGCCTCGATGCTGTCGCCGACGAAGCCGAGGTCGGGCATCTTGATCTGTACCGTGTCGGCCGCCTCGGCCGTGGCGAAGGCGCGCACGTCATCGAGCGTGTTGCACCACTCATCCGCGATGATGACAGGGGCCGGGTGCGGGAGCATGCGCAGCGCCTGCTTGAGTTCGCGCATGATGCCGAGCTGCTGCTCCTGCGACTCGGCCTCGACGGGCGCCTCGATCTGCAGTTGGAGCGGGCGAACGACCTCGGCCAGCGTGCCCAGGTAGCGCACCATGGCGTCGATGTCGAGGCTGAAGGCGCGGCCGATGGTGCCGTAGCAGTCGAAGTGGATTGCAGGGCGGTAGTCGTCGGGAGCGTCGTGGTCGATCAGCCTGTGCATGATCCACCGGGCGTAGTCGAGCAGCAGCTCGCCGCGGGGCCCGAAGTCGCTCTCAACATGCTTGATGAGCCCGTGCGGGAAGGCCTCGACGCGGCGGTAGATGGCCTTGTCGACGCCGTTATGGCGGTCATCGCCGGTCTGGATGCCAATGCGGGGGTTGGTCACGGGGATGGCGAGGCCCCACTCGCGGGCGATGGTCACTGCCGGCGGCTCGCGGCGCGCGAGGGCTACCGCCGACAGCAGCGCTCCGCTGACGGCGTAGGAGATGCCTGTGTGCAGACGCCCCTCGGGTAGCTCGATCTGTCGGAGGGCGTGCTCGAGGAGTCTGAAGCGGCCGACCTCGGCGCCGGCGAGGACAGGGGCCACAACTCGCTCGACGGTCGCGACGGCCTCGGTGGCGCGCAGCACCGGGTCGCGGCCGGCGATGCCGGCGTAGGTGACCGACCCACCCTCCCCGACGGCAATCGTGCCGTCGTCGAGTTCGATGAGAACGCACACGGCCTGGCCCGGCTCGCGAATGCGCTCGAACCCGGCCGTCGGCGGCACTCCGTGGACCAGGTAGTGGTCGATGAGCGCGCCGGCGACAAAGGCGGGCTTGTCATCGACATACCACCCGCCCTCAGTGCCTGTTGCCCGGACGGAGCGTATGTTCATGGGGTTGTCTTCCGTGGCAGCACGCCGACTGGGCGCAGCCGGGTGCCGGCGTTGGGCCGGACCTGTCGTGGCTGTGGGCAGGCATGCTGCCTGCCCACAGCGCAGATATCTCTCGAGTTGATTGCGCCAGGAGGGAGCTAGAAGCAGGTGCTCCACTCCGCGCGCAGCAGGTCGAGGTCCCTGGCGCCGGGCGTGGCGTCGGACGCCACATCCTGGTGGGCGTAGATCACGCGCATGTCGAGGTCTCTGGCGACACGGTGTGTCAGCGTAATGGCCCAGAGGGCATCGTAGTCGGAGTGGGCCAGCGGGCTGAGCAGCCACCAGTCGCTGTCCGCGCGCGGGCGCAGGTAGGTGAGGCTGATCGGGACGCTGCCGATCATCGCGTCGAACATGAAGCCGTGGCAGCGGAAATTGGTCATGGCGAAGGGGTTGCGCAGCCAGCGGTCCCACGGGATCATGTTCGGTGGCCCGCCGAACTGATTGGTCTCGTAGTACGGGTGAATGCTCGAGTAGATGATGTCGTACTCGGCGCTCACGTCAGAGTAGAAGTATGTCAGGCACAGATCGTCGTTGGCGATGAGGTCCACGGTGATCATCATCGCGTCGTCGGTGACTTCCTTGCCGAGGTGGGTGAGGCGGTTGGCGTGACGTTGCTGCCAGGCGTACTCGGCACAGAGGTAACGGTCCTCGCTCATGCGCCACTTGAGGTCGCCGCCGTAGGCGATCTCCTTGCCCGCGCCGTCGGGGAGGAAGTTGACGCCGAAGGTCCACCTCGAGGTGTCGTAGCCCAGGCGGCCGGCGAAGTAGGCGTCCGAGTTGCCGGGGTCCGGCCGCATCGGCAGCCAATCATAGGTGCCGCCGGCGAAGAGGAAGTCCATGTCGATGTTGGCAAACAAGTCCGGCTTGGTCATGCGCACCCCGGTCAGGGAGTTGCGCTCGTTGTTGACCAGCAGGCCGAGGCCGTAGCAGATGAACTGGCGCCCGACCGTCCACTCGGCGTCGATGGTTCCCCTGGTGCGGAACTGCACGAAGGCCTCATCAAGCCACCAGTCGTCGTGGCCGTAGCCGTAGGGGCGCCTGGTGCCCGGCGGAACCGGGAAGCCCGGCCCCTCACCGAACTCATAGCCGACGACACTCAACGGGACGTACTCGTCAGCCCACTTGAGCGTGATGCGGCCGAAGGCGTCGTCGCTGAGGTTGCCCTCGAGGCCGACCTTGACGGTCAGGTTGTCGGCATAGTGGTCGGCGTCGATGTCACCCGCGAAGCCGATGCGGTAGTCGATGCAGCCGAACAGATCNNGAGCCTGGTCACGCGCTCGCCGATGCCCTGGACCTGCCGCTGCAGCTGCTCGATGTCCTTGCCGAGCACGAGCAACTCATTGCGATACTCGTCGATGAGCTTGTTGACGATGGCGATGATCTCCGCCTCATCGATCACACAGCGGCCCGGAGGGCCCTCGGCTCCCGGAGGACCGGGCGCGCCCGGCGGTCCGGGTGGCCCGTCCTTGCCGGGCGGGCCGGGCGCGCCCGGATCGCCGGGGCGGCCCGGCTGGGGG
>DPJP01000112.1 GCA_003542955.1 Armatimonadota bacterium | reverse complement strand
GTCTGCGGATGTGGTACTTGACCGAGACCCCGCGGGTGCTCCACTCCGCGGTCCGCGGCAGCGTCTTGTCGGCGTTCCACGCCCGCGAGACGCCGCAATCGCCCTCACAGTAGAGGAAGTAGCCCAGGTTGCGGGGGTCCTTGGTCCTCGCCAGACTGATGCACTCTTCCCATGCGCACAGCCGCATGAACGGCGGATGGGAGACCTGCGAGAACAGGAGCCAGTTGTTGTCGCGCGCCAGCTTGAGGTAGCGATCCCATATCTCGGCGCTGTTCGGGTAGGCGAAGAAGCCGTCGCACAGGCCGGGCTTGATGATGGCGCCCCAGTGGATCGGGATCAGACCGCGTTTGTCCAGCGGAGTACCCTCAGGCACGATGTCGAGGAACGAGTGATTCGTCTGCTGGTAGTAGAAGACCAGCTTGCCGCCGGAGGCCTTCTTCATCTCCGCATGAATCTCCCCGAGCACCTCGCACCATTTCCGACCCCACCACTCGCGGGTCTCAATGTCCCAGACGAGCGGCTTGCCGCGTTCGGCCTCGATCTCGGCCTTGAAGCGCTCCAGGTCCCAGGGCAGCTCACTCTCGGCGTAGCTACGCATGAAGGGGGCCGCGCTGAAGTGCCCCGGCAGTTCCTCGAGGAAGGTCAGCCCGACGACATTCTCGGGCTTCGAGATATTGTCCATCACCACCGCGATCTGGTCGCGGATGTTCTTGAGCACCCCATCCCTGACGCCGTCCTTGTAAAGGTAATGGAGGAAGGTCGCCTGGTAGCGATTCTGCTCGCAGTCGCCCTGACTCATGATCGGCCAGACGCGGATCACTATCTTCAGATCGGGGTTCAGCGCCAGATAGCGGTTGATTTGCTCGACAGTCTCCGTGTTGGCGCTGACATTGCCGAAGCACAGGTAGAGCCAGTCGTACATGGCGATGTCGATCTCTTCACGATCGCCCAGCCCACCATAGTAACAGCCGACACCCCAGTCCCAGTAATGGTCATCCTGGGCAGAGCACGGGTGGAGGCAGCAGACCAGCAGCAGGGCAACGGCAAGCCATCGGCAGATCTGTGTCATCGAGCATCCACTCGCTTTCCCCGCGGGATTCAGACCCGCTCCGCGTACACGTAGTATGCGCCACGTTCCTCGCCATCGGCGTCGATGAACCAGGCATCCAGATCGGCACGGCCGGGCTGGAGATCGGCCTCGAAGACAACCGCTTCCGCCCCGGCCGGCACATCGGCCACCGCCTCGAAACCGCCAATCCCGATGCGGGCGCGGGAGGGATGGATTGCGCTGCTTGCCGCCTGCTGCAGCACGCCGTCAATCGGCAAGCCCAGCTCCCGCGGCCAGCGGCGCAACTCGAACCTGTAGTGCCCCGCCCGCTCGACCTCGACGGCCCAGCAGCCCGTCGAGCGCATCGCGTCGCGGATGTGCCCCTGGTTCCAGGCCACATCGCCCAGCACATCCATCGCGCCGAGGCAGGCAGGGTTCTCCTCCTCAGCACCGATGCTGATCGGGCAGTACTGCTCCAGCAGCGGCTCGACCTCGGCCCACCACCGCTCATGCGCGATCCGCAACCGCCGCGCGATATCGGGGTACCGTGCCGCGACGTCGCTAACCTGGCCCGGGTCGGAAGAAACATGGTACAGCTCCTCGCCGCCAACCAGGCGCCAGTCGCGCGTCATCACCGCATTCTCCCACATCCGCGGCGGATCGGTATTCTGCCGATACTGCAGGAAGACCTCGCGGTCCGGCAGCGCCATCCGTTCCCCGCGCAGCAACGGGGCGACCGACATGCCGTCGAACGGCCTGTGCTCGGGCTCATCGAGCCCGCACAACTCGATGAAGGTCGGCAGCAGGTCGGTGTGTGTGACCATCTCGCGCACGTCGCGCATGCCGCCGATGCCACCGCCCGGCCAGCGGATGAAGAACGGCACGCGATGCCCCCCGTCGTAGTAGGAGCCCTTCTTCCCGCGCATCCCGGCGTTGTAGCCGGCACCCGTCTCGGGCACAAAGCCGCCCGAGGAGCCGTTATCAGTCATGAAGATGAGGATGGTGTCCTCGGCGAGCTCAAGAGCGTCAAGCTGCTTGACAAGCCGGCCGAAGTTCTCGTCGATGTTGGTGATCATCCCGTAGAACTCGGGCTCGGGGATATCCGGGTTGCCGCGGTAGAGATCGGCATACTCGTCGGCGACCAGGTACGGCGAGTGCGGAGCATTGGTCGCCAGGTAGCAGAAGAACGGCTCATCGCGACTCTGCTCGATGAAGCTCATCGCCTCGCCAAACCAGACGTCGGTGCAGTAGCCCTCATGGGCGACGGGCTTGCCGTTATGGAGGTAGGTGTCGTCGAAGTAGCTGTTGCCCCAGAAGTCGGGCGTCTGCCCCACCCCGCCGCCCCTGTGGGCGACGACCTTCGCAAAGCCCCTGTCCTGCGGCCGGTAGGGGTAGTTGTCGCCCAGGTGCCACTTGCCGAACATGCCGGTGCGGTAGCCGTTGTGCGTGAACACGTCGGCCATCGTGGTCTCATCGCGCCGCAGGATTGACCGCCCCCAGCAGGTCGCCCATGCGCCATTGCGCAGCGGGTTACGCCCCGACATGATCGCCCCGCGTGTGGGCGTGCACAGTGGGGAGACGTGGAAATCCGAGCAGCGCGTTGCGCTGATGAAGAACTCGTCGATGTTTGGCGTCTGTACCCAGGGGTTCCCCGTACACCCGAGATCGCCGTAGCCCTGGTCGTCGGTCATCACGAGGATCAGGTTGGGTCGCCGCGCGGCCATTGCTCGCACCTCCGGCAGGTGGCTGGTACCTGCCGAGGATTTCGCTACCGCGCCGGGCATGCCCTGCGCGAAGGCTTGCAGGTGCGCACTGCGCTGCCGTCCAATACAGTGCCTGAGGCGATGGCACCGTCGGCGGGGCGGCTGCCGACCGCCATCGAAGGGCGGCTGCCAGCGGCCGCCGAAGGTCGGGAATGGGACTGGTGTGCAGGCACAGGTCAGGGAGGTCGCAGATGCGCACGGTACTGATGCTTTCGCTGCTCATAGTCGTCCTGGTGGTCGTCTCGTCATGCAGCTTCAAGGTCGAGGGCACGGCCGGCAAGCCGTCCGGCTCCGACGAGAGCCCCGCTACGCCGGAGGCGGCGGGCGGCGACACGGGTGCCCCCACGTCATCGGGCCTCGAGGTCGTCGGCGTACTCGTCGGTGACGCGCGAGATGAGGCGAGTGACAAGATCACCAATGAGACGACCGAGTTCACTCCGAGCACGCCCGTCATCTACGTGGATGCCGCCATCAAAGGCCTCAAGACCGGCGCGAAGATCACCGGGACGATGACGGCAATCAAAGTCACGACGGTCGAGGGGCAGACCATCGAGGACTATGAAGTGATGTCGACTGACGTCGAGGCGCCGGGCACGGAGTCGACGGCCAGCTTCGAGTTCTCCGCCCCTGACGCCGGATGGCCCGTCGGGAGCTACGAGATCACCATCAAGGTCGAGGGAGAACTCGTCCACACCGTCGACCTGACGGTTGCGGGAAGCGGCGTGTAGGCCGAGTCCGGATCGGGCCGCCGACGAACGCGCCGTCCATGCAGGCTCAACGGAGGAGACACCCCGGTGAGATACCGCATCATCCTGACAGCCGTCATAGCACTCAGTATTGCCACGCAGGTGATTGTCATGGCTGCCGACCAGCCGGCCGCGCAACAGCCGCAGTGGGAGAGAGTTCTCGAACACGCGCCGTTCGTCGAGCGCGATACCGCCGAGGACGCCGTGTTCCTCGGCAAGCTGTGGATCAGCAACGCATACAGCCCCGGCGGAGCGCTGGNNCTCAGAGGACGGCATAGCCTGGACGAAGGTCCTCGAGGAGACGCCATACGACGGCTATGCCGAGATGGCCGTGTTCCAGGACAAGCTGTGGGCGATCAAGGGCAGCGTGTGGAACTCCAGTGACGGCGTGAACTGGACCCAGGTGCTCGACGAGACACCCTTCGGCGCTCGGGGCTACGGCGAACTCGTCGTCTACCAGGACAAGCTGTGGCAGCTTGGCTCAGGCCGCGATGTCTGGAACACGACTGACGGTGTCACGTGGACGTGTGTGACACCCGATGCAGGCTTCGGGCCGCGTGCCGGCTCGGCTGTGGCGGTCTACGATGACGNNAAGCTGTGGCTGATCGGGGGCCGCACTGACGAAGCCAGCGACCCGCCGGAGAAACACTACCCGGGCTTCACCACCCACAATGACGTCTGGTGCTCGACCGATGGCGTCACCTGGACGCGCGTGCTCGAGCATGCGCCGTGGGCGGAGCGGATGTGGTTCATCGCCAGGGAGTACGCCGGCAAGCTGTGGATATTCGGCGGCTTCTCGAACCGCCAGAGCATCAACTTCGCCGAGGCCTGGTACACCGAGGACGGCGTGAACTGGACCGAGTACAAGTCCGAGACGATGTGGTCGCCGCGCCATGAGCCGACTATCTATGTGTTCAACGGCAGCCTGTGGCTGGTCGCCGGCAACATGTGGCCGCTGATGAACGACGTCTGGCGGCTGACACTGCCGGAGGGCTGGGGTACAGAGGGGTAAGGCCCCACCCGCTTCTACCAACCCTG
>DPJP01000431.1 GCA_003542955.1 Armatimonadota bacterium | reverse complement strand
TCGCTCCTGGTGCCCATATCAGAAGTTCTGATGCTGGCGCGTTTGCCCCATGCCCGGGGGCCGAGGTCGCAAGAGAGAACTGCCGGTGCGAGAGAAGGGGCGGAGCCGCAATCGGCTCCGCCCCGTTTGTGTCCGGTTACGCGTCTGTGATACTGCTACTCGCCGGATGCGGCTTCGAGCTTCTGCTGCACCTCGGCGATGTCCTTGGTCGTCTTCTTGGACATTATCAAGGCGACGACAACGATCGCGGCCAGTACGATACCGACAACGACGAGGCCCGCGCCCGGCAGCCTGGAGTTCAGGCCGTGTGAGCCGGCGACGATGACGGGGGCGATCAGCAGGCCGACAAGGTTCATGACCTTGATCAGCGGGTTGAGCGCCGGACCCGCGGTGTCCTTGAATGGGTCGCCGACGGTGTCACCGACGACGCCGGCCTTGTGGGCCTCGGAGCCCTTGCCGCCGTAGAGGCCGTCCTCGATCATCTTCTTGCCGTTGTCCCATCCGCCGCCGGCGTTGCACATGAGCACGGCCAGCAGCATGCCTGAGACGATGATGCCACCGAGGAAGCCACCCAGGCCGGGCCAGCCGAGCCAGCAGGCGACGATAGCGGGGCTGAGGATGGCCAGCAGTGCCGGGGCGATCAGCTCGCGGATTGCGGAGGCGGTGCAGATGTCGACGACCTTGCCAGACTCGGGCAGGACGCCTTCCTTGCCCTCCATCAAGCCCGGGATCTCGTGGAACTGGCGCCGGACCTCATTGATGATGAGGAATGCCGCACGCGAGACCGCGCGGATCGTCATCGAACTGAACAGGAACGGCATGGCGCCGCCAATGAGAAGCCCGATGAAGACCGTCGGCTGGTCGATCTGGATCGGGAACTTCTGGAGCGCGGCGAGTGAGACTTCCTCCCCGCCGCCGGCCAGCTTCGACTGGAAGGAGCCGAACAGCGAGACGGCGGCGATGACCGCGGAGGCGATGGCGATGCCCTTGGTCGCGGCCTTGGTCGTGTTGCCCACCGCGTCGAGGGTCTCGACGTTGGCGCTGTTGTCCTCGATGCCGGCCATCTCGGAGATGCCCTGCGCGTTGTCGGAGATTGGGCCGTAGGTGTCCATCGAGATGATGACACCCGTGGTGGTCAGCATGCCCAGGCCCGTCAGCGATACGCCGTAGAGGATCTCGACTGCATTGGCCTCGGCGCCGAAGACCAGGATCGACCCGAAGATGCAGCCGGCGATGACGAGCAGGGAGTAGACCGAGCTTTCGAGACCCTCGGCGAAGCCTGTGAGGATCGTCGTGGCCGGCCCGGTCTGCGCGGCGCGGGCGATCTCCTGGACGGGCTTGTACTTGCCGGAGGTGTAGTACTCGGTCAGCTTGTACATGGCCACGGCCATGATGATGCCAAAGAGCGTGGCCCAGAAGAGCCGTGAGTCGTTGGCGTAGTACCGTGCGATGAAGAAGAAGAAGACCCCGGAGACGGCGGCCGACCAGATGAACCCCTTGCTGATGGCGTCGAGCGGATACTCGTCGTCATTCTTCATCCGCACGATGTGGATTCCGAGGATCGATGTCAGCACACCGATGCCACGGACCATCAGCGGGAACATGATCCAGATGATCGCGTCGCGCGGGTTGCCGGTGACGGCCCCGTGGGCGAGCGCGAGGATCATGGATGCGACTAGCGTCACCTCGTAGGATTCGAAGATGTCGGCGGCCATGCCGGCGCAGTCGCCGACGTTGTCACCCACCTGGTCGGCGATGACTGCCGCGTTGCGCGGGTCGTCCTCGGGGATGCCGGCCTCGACCTTCCCGACAAGGTCGGCGCCTACGTCGGCGGCCTTGGTGTAGATGCCGCCGCCGACACGCATGAACAGCGCCAGCAGACACCCGCCGAAGCCGAAGCCGAGCAGCACCTCGGTGGCGCGCTCGTAGAACAGCATGAAGATGACCGTTGCGCCCACCAGGCCCATGGTGACCGTGAACATGCCCGCGACACCGCCGGAGCGGAATGCGATGACCATGCCCTCAGCCAGGCTGGTGCGTGAGGCATGCGCGCAGCGCACGTTCGCCTGCACCGCGAGCGTCATGCCCATGTAGCCGGTGAATGCGGAGCAGAAACAGCCGAGGAAGAAGGCGATCCCCCGACCGAGTGCGATGTCGATGCCCGCAGACCATCCGCTGGCCACCAGCGCGACGAACAGAATGCCGACGAGCGACAGGATCGTCTTGAACTGCCGGGTCAGGTAGGCGTATGCGCCCTCCTGGATTTGCCCGGCAATTCGCTGCATTTCATCGGTGCCCTTGTCGGCTGCGAGCACCTGCCGTCTGAGATACAACGCGTACAGGATGCCGATGACGCCGCAGACAAGTACGGCCCAGAGCGTGCCGTGCTCGAACGCCGTCATACCAGATTTCATACTCTCGTGCACGAAAATCTCCTCCCTTTCGGGTTAGACCGGACCCGCCGGGTGGGCGGGCGCGGGTTGTTGCCAGAGTTGGTACACAGTACGGATCGAGACTATATCCAGCCCATCAGGCGGGCGGTGATACTCAGGCTTCCGAGTGAGAGACAGTAAATGCCAAAGCGGACGAACAGGCGGCCCTGCCCGACACTGCGGATGACCGCGTAGATGGCCCCGTAGCCGACCATCGCCGAGACGACGAAGCCGAGCAGGTAGTACGGCAACCGGGCGAGCAGGTCTGTATCTGCAGCCAGGTCGTGCGCCGCCAGGGCGAATGCTCCGGCAACCGGCGGGATCGACATCAGGAACGCGAACCTGGCCGCCCACTCTCGGTTCAGACCACGCCACAGCCCGGCGGTGATCGTCGAGCCGGAGCGCGATATGCCCGGCATGATGGCAATCGCCTGCGCGAGCCCGATCAGCAGCGCATCGAGCCGGGTCATCTCACCCGCCTCGGAACCCTCGCGGCGAGCCGCGAACCGGTCGGCGGTGTAGAGCGCGGCGCCGGTGATCAGAAGACCGATGCCGGCAGTCAGCGGGTTGAGCAGCGTCTGCTCGACGAAGTCCTTGGCCGCGAAGCCGATGACGACCGCAGGGATGGTCGCAACGATGAGCAGCACCGCCAGGTACCGGCCGTTAGTGTTCCCCAGCGTGCCGGACTTCTCCTCCGGTGTTCGGTTCTCCTCCGCGAATCCGACAAGATGGCGGTAAATCGCGGCCAGTTCGTGCCGATAGTAGGCGACCACGGCCACCAGGGTCCCGAAGTGCAGCACGATGTCAAAGCTCAGCGGCGGCTGCTCCCACCCCAGAACCGCGGGGACCAGCACCAGGTGTCCGCTGCTCGATACGGGCAGGAACTCGGTCGCGCCCTGCACCACCGCCAGAACGAATGCCTGCAGCAGGCTCATTGCGAGGCCCTACCCCACTTCCCCTGCCGGCTGCCACTCGAAATCGGCGGGACGATCATCTCGGAAGCCGAAATGGTACTCGAGCGCGTCGCAGATGCGCTCGGCGCTGTGACCATCACCGTAGGGGCATGCGGAGCGCCGCATGCGTTCATAGGCCGACGCGCTCCCGAGCAATTCGGTCGCGTTTTCGACGATGGTGTCCGCATCGACGCCGACAAGGCGCGCGACTCCGGCATCGACGCCCTCCGGGCGCTCGGTGGTATCCCTGGTGACGAGCACCGGGATGGAGAGCGCCGCGGCCTCCTCCTGGATGCCGCCGGAGTCGGTGATGATCAGGTCGGCGCGGCTCATCAGCGGCACGAATTCGAAGTAATCCAGCGGATCGGTGAGCACGATCCGCTCCCGGTTGCCGAGCAGCTGCCTGGCCGTCTCCGTGACCGTCGGGCTCGGGTGCAGCGGCCAGACCAGCGTCACGTCGGGGAACTCGGCGACGATGCGCTCGAGCGCGGAGCAGATCTGCGTGAAGCCGACGCCCTGATTCTCGCGCCGGTGGACGGTGACGAGCAGCAGGCGCTCGCCGATACCCTCGAGCAGCTTGCGGGTGGGCTCGGGCACGGGGCGGCCGCTCTGAGCCATCATCTGCAGGGCATCGATGACGGTGTTGCCGGTGACGAAGATGCCCTCCGGGTTGATGCTCTCGGCCAGGAGCTTCTCCTTTGCGCGCGCCGTCGGCGCGAAGTGGAGGTCGGCCAGCGCCCCGGTCATCTTCCGGTTGATCTCCTCCGGGTACGGGGAGAACTTCTTGCCGCTGCGCAGGCCCGCCTCGACGTGCCCGACGGCGATCTTCTCGTAGAAGGCGGCGAGAGCGCCGGCGAAGACCGTCGTGGTGTCGCCCTGAACGAGGACGATATCCGGCCTGAGATGATGCAGTGTCTCCTGAAGCGCCTCGAGTGCTCGACAGGTCACCTGCGCAAGGCTCTGCTTGTGCTGCATGATGTCGAGGTCGACATCGGGGTGGATATCGAAGACCGACAGCATCTGGTCGAGCAGCTCCCGGTGCTGGGCGGTGACGACGACGCTGGTGCGGAAGCTCTCGCAGCGGGTGCGCAGTTGCGCATGCACGGGCGCGAGCTTGATCGCCTCGGGGCGAGTTCCGTAGACAAGGCAGACGTGTCTTCTCACGATTGGACCCACAGGAGAATTGCGGCGCCGCCGAGCAGCGCGCTGAGACCATAGATAACAAGGACCGCCTGGCGCGTGCTGAGGCCGCGGTCGAGCAGGCGGTGATGGAAGTGCTGCTTATCCGACGCGTACGGGCTCTTGCCCTGGCGCACCCGCTTGAATACTGTTGTGACAGAGTCGTAGATGGGGACTCCGAGCACCAGGAGCGGCGCAAAGACGGCAAGCGCGGCCGGGTACTTGGAGACACCCAGCACCGACAGGCAGGCGAGCATGAATCCCAGGAACATCGCCCCGGTGTCGCCCATGAAGACTTTGGCCGGGTTGAAATTGTACGGCAGAAAGCCGAGACACGCAACCGAGATGGCCAGTGCGGGCAGTGCCACGCCGGTGTTGTTGCCGCTCCATGAGATGACCGCCAGCGCGCCCGCGGCAATCGCCGCCACCCCTGCCGCGAGCCCGTCAAGGCCGTCGATCCAGTTTAGAGCGTTGATGATGATCACGATCCACAGCACCGTCACCGGACCCGCAAGCCACCCGAGCGGCAGGTATTGATACTCACCGAACAGCGACAGCGGGTTGGTGATGCCGTCGATGCGCACGCCCCAGGAGAAGGCGACGACGGCGACGACAAAGTGTCCCAACAGCCGTGGGATCGCCGGCAGGTCCTTGATGTCATCAATGAAGCAGATGGGCACGAGTACGAGCGTACCGAGGAACATCCCCAGCAGCGGGCCCGAGAGCGGGTAGTTGACGATGAGCGTCGGAACCCAGACGGCGACGACAATGGCCAGCCCCGCGGCCGTGGGCGTCGGGCGCTCGTGAACGTGCCGACCGCCGCCGCCGGCCACGGCNNCGGCGCCAATGCGCGGCGCAAGCCACATCATGACCGGCGTCAGGGCCAGTGACAGCGCCGCGGCGAGCACGACTGTCAGAGCACTCATCGACTGTCTTCCTCTTCGCCGGCAGGCCGGTAGCGAACCAACTCAACGCCGGCCTCGGTGAGCATCCGGACCGCCAGTTCGTCCGGGTACGGCCCCTCGTAGACGATGCGGGTGACGTTGGCGTTGATCAGCATCTTCGCACAGGTCACGCACGGCTGCGTGGTCAGGTAGAGCGTTGCCTCGTCGAGCTTGACCCCGTGCACGGCGGCCTGGACGATGGCATTCTGCTCGGCATGGACGGCCCTGCATATCTCCTGCCGCTGGCCGGAGGGCACGCCGAGTTGCTCGCGGTAGCAGCCGCCGAGTTCCCCACAGTGCTCGAGGCCCTTGGGCGGTCCGTTGTAGCCGGTGGTCAGGATGCGCCTGTCGCGCACCAGCACGGCCCCGACGTGGCGACGCAGGCAGGTGGAGCGCTTGGCCACAACATGGGTGATCTCCATGAAGTAGTCATCCCACGCGGGCCGCTCATCGGCGGCAGGGCCATCAGTCTCAGCCATCGGTGGTCTCCATGTGAAGGCCGGCCGGTCGGGCGTTTCCAGTTGGCCGGGGCGGGGTTCAGCCGATCTCTCCGCGCTCAATGGCGCAAACCTTCTCGCGCCTGTTCTGGTGCCGCTCGGCGGCGTCGACCGTGGCCGCCAGGTACGTTTTCAGGATGAGCCTGGCCGTCTCCGGGCCTATCGTTCGCCCGCCGAGACAGGCGACATTGGCGGCATTGTGTTGCGCGGCCATCGCAGCGCTGAAGGCGTCGGCGAGCAGGGCTGCATAGCAGCCCCTGACCTTGTTGGCCGCTATCGACATGCCGATACCGGTGCCGCAGACCAGGACGCCGCGGTCGCACTGCCCCGAGACCACGGCCTGTGCGACGAGCCGGGCGTAGTCGGGGTAGTCGACGGAGGCTTCGCCGTCGGTACCGAAATCGGTGATCTCGTGGCCGAGTTCGTTCAGGCACTCGATGACGGTCTCACGCAGGGTGATGCCGCCGTGGTCGAAACCGACCGCAATCTTCATCTGCCCACCTCCCGGCGGCGTCTGTGGAGTTGACCAATGAAAAGACGGCCCCGCGCGTAGAGGCCATCTGTGAATCACGTCCGGGGCGCCCCTCTCGGCCTTCCGCGGCGTCAGGAGCGTTCGACCGACGGCTCCTTGGGCAGCCGGAAGCTGAAGGTGGAGCCCTTGCCGATCTCGGAGTTCTCGAGCCAGACTTCCGCGTTCTCGCCATGCGCGCGTGCCAGATGCTGGACGAGGTAGAGCCCGATTCCGGTGCCCTTGACCGCTCCGTGGTCGCCCTCGTCGGTCGGCACCTTATGGAAGCGGTGGAAGATCTTGTCGCGGTGCTCCGGCGGGATGCCGATGCCCTGGTCGGTGACGCTGAGCTTAATCGTGTCGCCCTCGTCTTCACCGGTGATGGTGATGTCGCCGCCCTCCGGCGAGTAGCGGATGGCATTGCTGACGATGTTCTCGAGTATCTGGTAGACCTTGTCGGCGTCGGCGACGATGGGCGGCATCTCGGCCGGCATGGCGTCGATGATGCGGTGCTTGTTGGTGGCGGCGCGCTGGTTCTCGGCGACGCTGTCGACGATCTCATTGATGCTGACGGCGCCCAGGTGCAGCTCGATGCCTCGTCCGGCCTCGATGCGCGAGACGTTGAGCAGGTCGGTGATGAGCCTGGTCAGGCGATCACACTCGGAGTTGATGATCTCGTAGAACTCCTGGCGGGTCTCGATGTCGTAGAGTTCGTCGGTGTCGTCCATCAGTGTGGTGATGAAGCCCTTGATGGAGGTCAGAGGGGTGCGGAGTTCGTGTGAGACGGTGGAGACGAAGGTGCTCTTCATCCGCTCGATCTGGCGGATCTCGGTGATGTCGTTGAAGATTGCGACGACTGAGGGCGGCTCGCCCTCGCCCGATCTCATGAGGGTGAACTGGCTCTGGTAGATTCTGCCGTCTCCGGGGCCGGTAACCTCCGACGCGGTCTCGCCGCCGTTGGCCTGAACGGCCTTCTCGAACCTGTCGAGCAGTTCGCGGGAGTCGGTGATGTCGGCGAGCTTCTGTCCGGCGAGGGAGCCGTCGGGACTGAAATTGAGCATGCGCCTGGCGGCATGGTTCATGAGGCGGATGTCGCCGGCCTGGCCGACAACGACGACGCCTGCACTGATGCTCTCGAAAGCGCCTTCGAGCTGCTCTTTGGCTTTCTGTACTTCCCTGAAGACCTGGGCGTTGGCGATGACCGCAGCGGCCTGGTCGCCGAGCATTTCGGCGAGCCGCTGGTCATCGGTGCCGAACTCCTGCTCGAAGCGCTTGTTCATCACATGGAGCACGCCGATGGTCTTCTTGCCGGTGACGCGCTCATCTTCGTCGCGCTGCTGGATGCTCAGCGGCACGCAGAGGCCGTTGCGGATGCGCAGCAGGGAGACGATTTCCTTGTCTGTTTCGGGGTGGTTGATGGCGTCGTTGTAGATGATGGCGTCGCCGGTGGTGAAGACTTTGCCGGATGCGCCGGTGTCGGTGGTGATGAGCAACTCGCTGATCTGCTCTTCGGTGATGCCGAGCGCGGGTGGCAGCACGCTGAGGTGCCCGGTGTCGGCCTGGTAGAGCAGGGTGAGGACCTTCTCGGCCTGCAGGATCATGGCTATCTTGGAGATGAGTCTCGAGAGGGTCTGGCGGAGTTCGGGCTGTGTCACAACGACGGCCGGGATCTCGGCCATGGTGGCCGCGGTCGCTATCTCGTTCTCCAGTGACGATATCTTGCCCTGGAGTTCGGTAACAACGAGCCTGTAGCGCTCGAGTTCCTTGCGTAGTTGTTCCGGATCGTCGGGCATAACGTCACCAGCCATCCTGAGAGTCCTCCCCGCCGCGCGCACGCGGGCAGGGCGGTGGCCAGAATGCACCCAAGTCAGGGCGTCCGCAGCGCTCCACTATGAGCCGTGGCAAGCCGCACTCGATGCGGGGAGGGCTCGGGGGCGCCGATTGGGGAGGCACAACTCCGGATGCAGCCGGTTCAGCGGCCACGCTTGCGCCGCGTGTCCCTGCTGCGCCGGAGTTCGTTGAGTCGCTGTGCGCTCCGCTTCATGAAGGAATCGAGCTTGTCCTCGAAGTCGCCCCTGTCCCCTCTTCCCCGCTCCTCGACTGGCGGCGCGTCTGGCCTGCGCCGGCGGGGCTCAGCCTGCTTGGCGGAGAGTTCCCAGCGGCCCTCCTCCTTCTCAGCAAGCACCTTGACCTTGACGGGATCGCCTTCGTGGAAGTAGTCCGAGACATCGCGGACATACTCATCGGCGACCTCGGAAATGTGTATGAGGCCCGACTGGCCATCCGGCAAGGTCACTATGACGCCGTAGTTGAGCAGTCTCTCAACGGTCCCGTCGACGACGGCGCCCGGCTCGATCGCCATGCAACGCGCCTCCCATGGCACGTGGACGTCACTCGAATCAGCAGGCTGAAGCGCGAGGTCGGCAATGCCACCTCATGGGCGGATTATAATGGCAACGCTCAGGAGGTGTCAAGCGACCGGGGGTCGGGCAAGCCGGGCCGGCGCGGTTGACCGCACGCGGCGCGGGGCAGTCGACCGTCTCCGGTTCTCAGTCCGCCGGACGCACCGGCTGCCCGGTTGCCGCGGACTCCCAGACGGCTTCGGAGAGCCGCGCCACCTGCACGGCATCGGCAACAGTCGCCTGGACCGGTTCCTGCCCGCGCAACGCGGCAATGAAGTTGGTGTCCGGGTCCCAGCTGCGCCCCAACTCCTCGCCCGAGATGACCTGCTTGGTCTCGTCGTTCCAGCGCCAGACCTCCGGCCCGCGGATGCCGAGCGTGCATTCATCACAAAACAGGGTGATCTCCTCGTGGAAATTCACGGCATGGCCGACCACCGAGAAGTTGCACAGCGCACCGCTGTCGAACTCGACTGAAATCGCGGACAGGATGTCCACCTCGGCCTCGAGGTTCTCCTGGTAGGCGAATACCTCCCGCGGCCGCAGGCCCGTCATCCACAGCACGATGTCGACAAGGTGGCTGCCGGAGTCGTTGAGCTGCCCGCCGCCGGACCACTCCTGCTTGGACCGCCAGGTGCTGCCCCCGACCTGCCGCCGGTACCAGTTCTGCGACTGCCAACAGGTGACGAAGTAGCACTCGCCAACGTCGCCCGAGGCGATGACCTCGCGGCAGTAGCGGTACGGCGCCTGGGTATGTCGCTGGTAGGACACGCCCACGACGAGCCCGCTCTGCTCCGCCCTGGCCGCGACGCTCTTGGCGTCGGCGATCGCACAGACCATCGGCTTCTCGCAGAGCACATTCAGCCCGGCATCGAGTGCGGCCATGATCTGCTCGAAATGGAGCGTGTGCGGCGTCGATATCTCGACGGCGTCGAGTTCGGCCTCGCGCAGCATCCGCGCGTAGTCGCTGAAGACGGGGACGTCCTCGAGCCTGGGGTCCAACTCGCGGGTCGCCTGGACGGCGGCTTCCGCGACATCGCTTACGGCGACGATCTCGACATTGTCGATTCCGAGAAGGCGCCTCATGTGGCCACGGGCGTTTCCGCCGCAGCCGATCATACCCACCCGGATAGTCTGCCTGGGCGAGAACATCGCTTCCCCTCCCTCTGACAAGTCGGTGGTGAGCCCCGCGCGGCGCCCCTCACGCCGCCGCGGACCACCGCCCTGTTGCCTGTCCTGGGCGCCGATTCGACATGGGCCGGCGGTATCCCTGCTCCGTCTGAAAACAGTGGCGAAAAAACCTGGCTGAGACATCGGCGGCGGGCCGGCGCGGGGGTCGCGAGCGCCGCCGAGTGCGGGCATCCGCGCGGGTCGTCGCGAAGTGTGCTCATTGCCCGAGAATCGCCCAGTTTCTGTACACATATAGGAGCGAAATGTTTGACATAGCTGAACGAGTGGTGGGCACTTGAAAGGCCCGGAATCGCTTGACTTTGAGCCCCGAATCGGCTAGAATAGCGCAGGTGGAAAAGGACGTGCCGTCCCCGGCCAGAGACAGACTTCAGCGGTCGGTTGTACCGCGCATTCAGCATGTACCGTCTTTCCGGTTTCTGTGGCGCTTCGGGGGTCTCGTGCTGTCCGCTGGATGGACGCATGGGCGCCCGGCGGGCGAGGCCGGAAGGCATCTCTCAGACGTCTGCAGCGCATTGTGCCATGCCCACCTGGAGCACTCCGTACACGGAGGTGTTGGAGGGGAGAACGTGGTCTGCGCGATTGTGACGGGGGCGCGGACCGGCAGACGAATCCGCAGCAACGGAGAAGGAGCAGCACCACATGTCCCAGGAGAAGAACTCCTACAACGCGGCACAGATCAAGGTACTCAAGGGCCTGGAGGGCGTGCGACGCCGCCCGGCCATGTATATCGGCTCGACTGGCAGGTCCGGTCTGCATCACATTCTCTTCGAGGTTGTCGACAACAGCGTCGACGAGGCATTTGCGGGCGAATGCGACCAGATTGACGTCATCATCATGGCCGACGGCTCGGTGTCGGTGCGCGACAACGGCCGCGGCATCCCCGTAGACAAGCACCCGACGGAGAAGCGCCCCGCGCTCGAGGTCGTCATGACCACCCTGCACGCGGGTGGGAAGTTCGATGGGGGCGGCTACAAGGTCTCCGGCGGTCTGCACGGCGTGGGCGTCTCCTGCACCAACGCGCTGTCTGAGTGGTGCGAGGTCGAGGTCTGTCGCGACGGCAACAGGTATTACCAGGCCTACGACCGCGGCATGCCGCGGGAGGCGATGAAGCAGACGGGCAAATGCAAGCTGCGCGGCACCTACACGCGGTTTTCGCCCGATCCCCAGATCTTCGAGACCACCGAGTACGAGTACGACGTCATCGCTAATCGGCTGCGGGAACTGGCCTACCTCGCGGCGGGAGTCACTTTCACGCTGACCGACGAGCGTCCCGGCCAGCGCCGGGATGAGCGGTGGTGCGAGAAGGGCGGCATCAAGGCCTATGTCAAGGCGCTTGCGGAGGGCAAGGAGGCCCTGCACAAGCCGATCTACTTCCAGCGTGGGCGGGATGACGTGGATGTGGAGATCGCGCTGCTGTGGACCGAGGGGATCTACGAGAACACGGTCAGCTACGTCAACGCGATCCACACTATAGAGGGCGGCACTCACCTTTCGGGCTTCAAGACTGCAGTGACCCGCACAATCAACGCCTACGCACTCGACACGGGCTTGCGCAAGGAGAAGGAGCGCAACTTCACCGGCAACGAGGTGCGGGAGGGTCTGACGGCCGTCATCAACGTCAAGCTTGTGAATCCGCAGTTCGAGGGCCAGACGAAGACCAAGCTTGGCAACTCAGATGTCGAGGGTCTGGCCAACTCGATCGTCGGTGAGGGGTTGCGGGACTTCCTGGAGGAGAACCCGCGCGTCGCCAAGCATATCATCACCAAGGCGACAACCGCGGCGCGCGCCTCGGATGCGGCGCGTCGGGCGGCCGATGCGACGCGCAAGACGGCGCTTTCCAGCGCCGGCATGCCGGGCAAACTCGCCGACTGCGCGAGCAAGAAGGCCGAGGAGTGCGAGCTGTTCATCGTTGAGGGCAACTCGGCGGGGGGCAATGCCAAGCAGGCGCGCGACAGCCGCTACCAGGCCATTCTGCCGCTGCGCGGTGTCGGCATCAATGTCGAGAAGTCGCGCATGGACAGGGTGCTGGCCAACGCGGAGATCATGTCGCTGATCACCGCGCTTGGCGCCGGCATCTCGATGAATGGCGACAACGGCGACAACGGTGAGAACGGCGACGCCGAGGGATCCTCGAAGTTCGACCTCGAGAAGCTCCGCTACCACCGCATCATCATCATGGCCGACGCCGATATCGACGGGTCGCACATCAGCGCGCTGCTTCTGACCTTCTTCTTCCGCTACATGCAGCCGCTGCTCGCGCAGGGCTACATCTACCTGGCCCAGCCACCGTTATTCCGCGTGAAGGCCAAGGGCGACACCTACTACGCCCTCGACGAGCGCGAGCTCGAGCAACTGCTCAAGGACATCAAGTCGCGTGACGTGACCGTCAACCGCTTCAAGGGTCTATCGGAGATGGATGCCGACGATCTTGCCGAGACGACGATGGACCCGGAGAAGCGTGTGCTGCGCCAGGTCAACCTGGAGCAGGCCGAGGAGGCGGACCGCATCATCTCGACGCTGCTGGGTGATGACGTGCCGCGGCGACGCAAGTTCCTCGTCGAGCATGCCAAGGTGGCCCACGACCTGGACCTGTGGGCATAACTCGGTGGCGCGGCGGTGCTTGAGGCCCGCGGCTGCAGCCGTGGGCCTCAACCAGTAATGCGTGCCGGCGATCCGGCAGTGTGCAGAAGCCGGGCCTTCTGACCGCTATGCCTGCGCTGGGTGGGGGTCATTGCGCATTCGGGGCTACCGGCGGCGGTTGGGGAACGCGTGCGCGCCACCATCGAGTACCTTCGCGCGGGCGATAGCAGCCCGGCGCGGCGATCACCGAAGATTCGGGCCCCGGCACATCCATTCGAGGGCGACGGTATTGACCTACTTCTGAGCGGGCACGGCGCTGCGCGGCCGATAGCCCGGTTGCAGCCTGATCACGGGAGCGATTGAATGTCAGACCAAGACGGCGTGAGAGACATCGGCCAAGTCGAGCAGATTTCGCTGATCGATGAGATGCGCGACTCCTATGGGCGGTTCGCGCTCAGTGTCATCACCGCGCGGGCGTTGCCTGATGTGCGTGACGGACTGAAGCCCTCGCAGCGACGGATTCTGCAGGCTATGAACGATGACCGGGTGTACCCGGACCGCGCGCACGTCAAGTGCGCATCCATCGTCGGTGAAACGATGAAGACCTATCACCCACACGGCGACCAGTCCATCTACGACACGCTGGTGCGCATGGGGCAGGACTTCAATGCCCGGTACCCGCTCGTCGACCCGCAGGGCAATTTCGGCTCCGTGGACGGAGACCCGGCAGGCGCGCCGCGATATACGGAGGCACGCCTGGCGCAGGTGGCCATGGCGATGCTCGAGGACCTCGACAAGGAGACCGTCGAGTGGCAGCCGAACTTCGACGAGCGCATCCAGGAGGCGACCGTCCTGCCCGGGATGTTCCCGAACCTGCTGGCCAACGGGGGCGCCGGCATCGCGGTGGCATACGCGACCGACATGCCACCCCACAATGTGGGCGAGCTGTGTGATGCGCTGATCGCGCTGCTCAACAATCCGGACATCAGTGTCGATCAGATCATGAGGATCATGCCGGGCCCCGACTTCCCGACGGCGGGGTACATCCTGGGGCAGCAGGGCATCAGGAGCTACTTCCAGGACGGCCATGGGCGCGTGGTAATGCAGGCCAAGGCCGTCATCGAGCCGCTGGACCGCAACCGCAACGCCATCCTCGTCACCGAGCTGCCCTTTCAGGTGAGCAAGTCGAGCCTGCTCCAGCAGATCGCCCACCTGGTCGACTCGAAGAAGCTTGACGGCATCTCCGATCTGCGCGACGAGAGCGACCGCAAGGGGATGCGCGTGGTGATCGAGCTCAAGCAGGCCGCCAACCCCAATGTGGTCCTCAACCAGCTCTATAAGCGCACCGACCTGCGCTGCGCGTTCAACGTCAACGCCATGGTGCTGGTCCCCGACGGCGAGGCGCTGGTGCCGCGCCAGTGCGGCATCCGGGAGCTGATGCAGCACTACCTCGACCACCGCATCGTCGTGATCACGCGGCGGACCCAGTTCCTGCTCGACAAGGCCGAGGCGCGCATGCACATCGTCGACGGCCTGCTCAAGGCGCTGAATGTGCTCGACGAGATCATCGCGCTGGTCCGCAACAGCGAGAACCGCACTGAGGCGCGGCAGGGCCTGATGGACGTGTTCGGCTTCAGCGAGAAGCAGGCGGAGAGCATCCTCTCGATGCAACTGGGCCAGCTCACACGTCTGTCGCGCATCGATCTCGAGAAGGAGCACGCCGCGCTCGAGGAGGAGATCGCCGGGTACCGGAATATCCTCGGCAGCGAGGAGGAGAAGGCCAACGTCATCATCGGCGAGCTGCGGAGGATCAAGCGTGAGTTCGGGGATGACCGCCGCACGAGGATCATCCACGATGAGGCCGGCGACATCGAGATGGAGGATCTCATCGCGCGCGAGGATATGGCGATCACCATCACACGCGACGGCTACATCAAGCGCATGCCGCTGGACACCTACCGGCTGCAGAACCGCGGCGGCCGTGGCATCGTTGCCCTGTCGAAAAAGGAAGAGGACACCGTCCAGGACCTGTTCGTGGCCACGACGCATCACCTGCTGCTGTTCTTCACCGACCAGGGGCGCGTCTACCGCACCAAGGCGTACCAGGTTCCGCTGGCGAGCCGCACCTCACGCGGCACACCGATTGTCAATATCGTGCCGGTCGAGCCCGGCGAGAATATCACCACCTACCTCGCCATCCGGGGGTATGACCAGGGCGGCTACCTGGTGATGGTCACGCAGAAAGGCATGATCAAGAAGACGTCTCTGGACGAGTATGACACGCCCCTGCGTACCAAGGGGCTCATCGCTATCAACGTCAATGAGGGTGACCGCCTGAACTGGGCCATGTGGACCGACGGGTCCAAGGACATCGCCCTGGCGACGCGATTCGGCAAGGCGCTGCGTTTCTCCGAGAACGACGTCCGCCCGATGAGCCGCGCGGCCGCGGGTGTCAACGCGATCAGGCTTGTCAAAGGCGATGAACTTGTGGCGACGGTCGTCGTCGATGCCCACGACAAGCGCGACCTGCTTACGGTGGCGGAGAAGGGTCTCGGCAAGCGCACGCCGCTCGAGGACTACCGCACGCAGGGGCGCTACACGCAGGGGATCATGACGCTGAAGGTCACCGACCGCAACGGGCCGGTGGTGGGCGTTGTGGTCGTGGACGACGAGGACGAGATCATGTGCATCACCTCCGAGGGTGTCCTGATCCGCGTGCCTGTGAGGAACATCCGGCGCACCGGCCGCTCCGCGCAGGGCGTGAAGATTGTCACTCCCGATGAGGGCACGATTGTCCGGGCGGTGGCGAAGGTGGTCAAGCAGGCGGCGGAACCGGCCGGCGAGGAGAAGCCGGAGGCGGAGTCAGAGGCGGAGTCGTGATAGCAGCTACGCAGAAGAAGGTCCTTNNCCCGCCAATCGGGAACAGCCTATAGTGTAGGCTCACCCAGGTTATGAGGGTCAAAGTTGTACATATCTGCCTGCAAGCCGCTACGGTGCGGGGCTGCACTGGGGATGACGCATCACAGCACGCGATACACTCCGGGGAGTGGCAAGCATGACTGTCGTCAGGCGCGCCGATGTGAATCTCAGCGATAACGCGATCGCCGTTCTCGAACGACGCTATCTGAAGAAGGACGATCAGGGCCGGGCCATCGAGGGCCCGGCCGATCTGTTCGCCCGGGTCGCGGAGAACATTGCATCCGCGGAGGCCCTCCACGGCGCCGACGAGAGCACGGTGCGCTACTGGGAGGACCGCTTCTACGATGTGATGGCGAACCTCCAGTTCATGCCCAACAGCCCTACGCTGATGAACGCAGGGCGGCCCTTCCAGCAGCTCTCAGCGTGCTTTGTTCTGCCGATCGAGGACTCGATGGAGAGCATCTTCGAGACGGTCAAGAACACCGCGCTGATCCACAAGAGCGGCGGCGGGACGGGCTTTGCCTTCTCTCGGCTGCGCCCCAAGGACGACATCGTCAGTTCGACGAAGGGCGTCTCGAGCGGCCCCGTTTCCTTCATGAAGGTCTTCGACGCGGCAACCGAGGCGATCAAGCAGGGCGGCACCCGG
>DPJP01000197.1:32791-36539 GCA_003542955.1 Armatimonadota bacterium | reverse complement strand
TCGCCAGCCCTGCCGTGACAGCCCTCAGAGCGGCACCCGGTAGTCGAGGGCGCCATCATCGGAACGGATGGCCAGGGCGTCATCCGCCACGCCGACGTGGTCCGTCCAGCCGGGGCCGATGATCTGCAGTCGATCTTCTTTGGCCTCCCAGGACAGGTCGGGCGCATCCTGCAGATTGGGTAACAGGGCGAACAGCGCGACGGTCGAGGCTGCCCTCCAGCGCGCCACCGCCACCTGGTTGTTGAACTCCGGCTTGCTCGAGATGGGGCGCCAGCGGCCCTGCTCGACGCTCAACTGAGTGAACTCGGGCGCGATTGTGGTCAATCCCGTCCTGCCGGGCTTCAGCTCCCGCCATCCCAGCGCGTCGAGGCCCGGCCACGTGACCGCCCGGCCCTCCAGGCTGCTGCCGGGGCTCGACGGCGGGCAGGCCGAGCGCACCTGCCAGGAGTAGTCATGCTCGGCATCGGCCGCCACGTCGTCGACCACCAGCACATAGCGACCCCGCACCAGGGCCAGCGTGCGGCGGATGGTAACGCCCTGATACGTCACCGTCACCGTGGCGTGCCGAACCGGTCCGTCGGTCACCACATCCGACACGACGGCCGTGGTGTCCTGCTGGGGCCCTGCCCCGTCGACGAGTAGCACGTTGTGGAACTCCGGGCCATAGTAGTCCTTGCTGTGCCAGTGGTCATAGCCGGAGTCCATGGCCAGGAACTCGTCCCAGGCGGTGATGACGAAATGCCCTGCGTTGCCCTGGCTGTAGGTGCTGTAGCGGTGCTGCAGCGGCCAGGTGGGGTCCTTGCCGGCGAACCAGACACTGACGGTATCGTGGCCCCAGTTCTCCTTGAGCACCACCGTCTGCGACCCGTCGAAGTCACGCGAGGCGGGCGGCATGTCGCCGGGCACGTCTTGATCCCACACCGCAAGGGCGAGGGGGATGTGGAAGCCGTGCGGGCCGGCGGTATGCCAGTTGAAGGCCCAGTTGCACAGCGGAGCGAGGTCCCGCCCGTAGCGCTCATTCGACAGCAGTGCGAAGTGGCGCACTACCCGCCCGGACTCGCAGGTCCCCCAGGGGATGTACTCGCCCTGCGCCGTCGTCTGGTAAGCCGCGAAGGTCAACCACTCCCGCAGCCGCTCGTCCTCAAACAGATAGATGCCTGTAGCACGCTCATAGGCGACGACGAACGGGACGAACAGGCAGCTCATGTAGCTCGTGTAGCCGAGGCCCTCGACGAAGTGCCCGCCGGGCCGGAAGAACCACCAGTTCTCATCACGGCGAGTCTGGTACAGCGCCCGTGCCAGCCATTGTGCAGGCGTGTGTGCACTCCCGGAGTACTCGCACAGCACCAGCGCAGCCATCCCCAGAGCCGAGCAGCCCAGCGTCCGTTGATTGCCGTAGTTGCAGCCGCCGGGCACGGCGTCCATGGTGTCGTAGTAGTACTCGACCTCGGCGGCGATCTTGTCGCGAATGGCCTTGTGATCGGCCGCCGTCAGCCCCGGCCACGCAGCCAGCACATCGTAGGCAAACACCGCATCGGCCAGCCGGTGCGAACTCGGCTCGATGTAGCCGTGGCTCTCCTCCCGCCAGATGCGGTTGTTGACGAGGTCATCGCGGGCCCGCTGGGCCGCGGCCTCATCCCCGAGCAGCCACCAGGCGACGGCCGGCGCACTGCGGTACCCGGAGCCCACGAAGCTCTTCCACCAGGCGTCCGTGGGAGGAGTCTGCGTGCATTCTAGCATCCGCCCCCGGTCACTCTCATCGAAGAACAGCGACGGGTGCAGCTCTCGGGCCGGAAGCCGCGGCTGCCACAGCGGACCCCACTCGGCCGGGGCCACATCATCCGCCGCCAGAGACGACGCCAGAACCAACAGCCCGGCACCCAGCACGGCCAACCTGCACACCAGCGTCATGTCCGCCACCCCTGGTCACCTCGGAATCCTGTCAGGCCCCCGGCTGCGACCGTGGGCACAGCTCACGCATCCGATCCAGCCACCGCGCCGCCGTCTCCACAGTCGCCCCGGTCTGCACGAACACGAAGCGGGTGCCCTCCGGCGCCGCCTCGAGCAACTGCTCGATGGTCTCATCCGCAATCCAGGCAAGGATGTGCAGCGGGGCGTCGGGGCCGGAGAAGTGCTCCAGGATCGGCATGTAACCCCGTTTCCCCGCCACCCGGTTGAATGCGTAGAAGTTCGGGATGCGCCCAAAGAGCGGGAACTGGTGCTCGGCGTCCGCGCAGCAGTGCATCGCCATTCCGCCGAACGCTTCCGACAGCTCTACCAGCTCGGGCAGGCAGAACTCCGCGAACAGCTCGGTCCCGAATGCGCCGCACTCGTCGTTCGAGAAGCCCGGCGGCATCTCCGGCGGGCACCAGACGCCCGGGCAGCCCGCCATCGTCATCGTCGGGAACTCCCTGCGCAGTTCGCGGATGAAGCGGATCAACAGCCGCGTGCACTTGTCTGTCAGTCGCTTGACGGCGGCCTTCTCTTCCTCCAGCAGCATCGCCGAGTAGATGCCCGTCTTCTCCCAGATCAGGCACGCGGTGTCGAAGCCGGTCTGCTTGTCGGGGGGACCAAGCGGGACATCGGGTCCGAGTTCCCCGCGGACGGCGTCGGCCAGTTCGAAGACGCGGTAGAGCGAGGGCGCTCGCCATATGTCGGGCTCCTCGAGTGCATCGGCCTCCGCGGCGGTCCGCACCAGCGGCAGCGCGCAGGGGTTTGTGTCCTCGTAGCGGTGGACCGGGCAGCCGAAGGTCGCGGCGAAGAGCTGCGTGCCGGTGCTGATGTCGGCAGTCGGCACATCATCATGGCCGACGGCCTCGAGCAGCTCAACCTGCCGGCGGTAGTTCTCGACCACAAGCGGCACCCACTCGTCAACCGGCCGGGTCGAAGTGGTGAACTCGTTATCCGGCCCGGACCAGGCAGCGACGGCCTCGGGCTTGCAGACCAGCCCGTGGCCTTCAAACAGCCCCCGCCCGTGGATGTTGGCCAGGAACGTCTTGTTGCGCTCGATGCATGCCATCGCCTGGGAGTGCCCCCTACCGTTGTCACATCACCAGGTTCTATTGCCCGCACGCGCAACCTCAACCTCCCTGCCTCAAGCCGCGGACGCGACGCCCAGCATCCAGAACCTCATCCGGCAGGATGTTCACGACCCGAAGGGCAATACTGATGGCGTGCACGGCCCCAACGATCAACTCTCATCGGGAGCAAGCCATGCAGGTACGCAGCGCTGCACTGGGCGTAGTAGCGATTGTCCTCGTCAGCTCGTTCGCACTGGCCGCCGAGCCGATCATCGTCCCCTTTGTGACCGACCCGAGCCCCGTCATCGACGGGAACCTCGATGAATGGGCCAACCGCGGCGTGCTGCGCGAGCTGACGGGCAAGGAGCATGCGACCTTCTCACCTGAGTCATGGAAGAGCAATGAGGACCTGTCCGGCTGGGTGCGCTTCGGCTGGGATGACGACCATCTGTACGTCGCGTGCCACGTGGTCGACGACGTGTTCGCCCAGGACCAGAGCGCAGTCGAGGTCTGGCGCGGCGACCACGTGATGCTCACCGTCGACTTCATCCGCTCAGGCGACATGCAGAATGTCTGGCAGTTGGGGCTGAGCCCGGGCAACCTCAAGGGCGCAGGCGAGGCGGGCCCCGAGATCAAGCCCGAGCTTGTCATCTGGGAGCCGCAGGGCAAGAGCATCGAGGGCGGCGTTGTGCTGGCCCAACGGACACCCGAGGGCTATGACATCGAGG
>DPJP01000197.1:9562-32716 GCA_003542955.1 Armatimonadota bacterium | reverse complement strand
CTCGATCAGCACGGAGCCCTGGCGCCCGCGCGACCCGGAGCGGTTGACGCCCGCCGGGCTTGCCGACAGGGCCGGCAGCTTCCCGGCCGAGGCATTCGCCCCGGCCACCCCGCTTGCCGATGAGCTCAGAATCGCGTTCGGGGAGACGAAAACACTTGAGATTGCTGTGCCCCAGGTGGTCGAGGGGCGCGTGCCGACGCTGACCTTCAAGGGGCGCGTGCACAGCGAGCGTCCGGGCGGCTGCTGTGGGCCACTGGCGATCTCGGTCAACGGCAAAGGCATCTCGCTCGACAGCATCGCCAACCGGCCGAAGGTCGTCACCTTCGTCAGCGGCGGCATGCAGACGACGTGGTACGGGGCGGGTGTCACGCTCTGGTACGGTCCGAGCTTCGAGGCAATCGAGAAGAGCGCCTACAAGCCGCTGGAGGCCGTCTCCTACGACGTCACGCTACGCCTCGACGGCATGATCCAGCCCGGCACAAACACCATCGAGTTCCGCAACGCAGACAACCGCCCCGAGGTTGTGATCGTGCTCGCCGACGTGGCATTCCGCTGGTCGAGCCCGAGCGGCTTTGCGCCACCGAAGGAGTGGCAGCCGNNGGCGCCGGAGGGTTCGCTGTCGACGTTCGAGCCCTGGACGCGGCACAAGGTCGACTACACCGTCAATGCCACAAACGGCGGCGCGCTGCAGGTCAACTGGGCCGACAGGCAACTGATCTTCGAGTCCCGGTTCAGCCTGCCCGCGGGCGAGTGGGCCGAGCTGAAGGCCGGGGATGCCCCGGGCTGGAACCCGGCCGTCGGGGACGTCAAGCTGCCGGATGGCGAGACACTTGTCACCGCATTGGAGACCAGGGGCCTGCGGCTGGTCCGCAGCTACGTGGCCGAAGATGAGTGCGTTCTCGTCCGCGATCGACTCACCAATACCGCCGACGAGGATCGCCCGACAATCATCTCCCACCACACGAAATCGACCGATCACACGGACCTCTGGCTGGGCGGAAGGCCCATCCCGATGAAGACCGGCGCAAGCAGTGTGCCCTCCAACCCGAGTGTCGTGGTACTGCACGAGGATACCGGCTTTGGGATCATGCCCGCGGATGACATCTTCAGAGTCCACTACCGCGGCTCGTATGACGGGGAGACGGCCGAGATCGGCGACCGCCAACTCGTCCTGCGCCCGGGCGTCGAGTACCTGCACGAGTGGCTCATCTTCCCGCTCTCCGTGGGCGACTACTGGCGGTTCGCCAACGCCGCGCGCCGTCACTTCGGCACCAACTTCCCGATTCCGGGGTCGTTCTGCTTCTTCGGCCTGCACAAGGAGGACCTGCCGCTGTTGCCGTGGGAGATCAAGGACTACCTGGACCACAAGAACGCCAACCTGGTATCCGTCGACCTGGGCGAGTCATACAAGGGCCTCTTCCCCCACGGCCCACACAAGCGCGACCTGAACCCGAGGAAGGCAGTGCTGACGAACAAGGTCATCCGCGCCCTGCGGCCGGAGACGAAACTGCTCTCGTACTTCAACACCTTCGACTGCGCGCGACCGAGCGGCGACCCCGTCGAGTGGCCCGAGTGCCGCATCCTGCTGCCCGACGGCAGGCAGGTGAGCAACGGGGCGACCTATCCGCTCTACTTCGCGACGCTGGACAACGAGTACGGGAGGCAGATGCTCGCCAATGTCGACTGGCTGCTCGACAAAGTCGGCGCCGATGGCATCTACTGGGACTGCTACAGCTACGCCAATGTCACCCACTATGGCGATCCGTGGGATGGCTGGTCGGGCGACATCAATCCCGACACACACACCCTCACGCGCAAGAAGTCGATGACCATCCTTATCACCTGGCCGCTCCGCGAGAGCATAACGAAGCGCCTGCTGGATGAAGACCGGCCGTTGGTCGCCAACGGGAACCCGTGCCTGACATCGGAGTACAAGTACCAGTTCCCACGTTTTGTCGAGACGGCAGACATCAGCTCGCTGAGTCAGACGCACCTGTTCACCCCCATCGCGCTGGGCGACCACATCACCGAGCGCTCGGAGGTGGACAGCTACCACTGGATGCTGAGCGCGCTCGACTGGGGCGGGCTCTACTACTGGTACCCGACCCGCGTCATCCCGACCAGGCACACGCTGACAACCTACATGTTCCCGTTTACGCCGATCGAGCTGCACAGGGGCTACATCATCGGGCAGGAGCGGATTCTGACGAAGGTCAGCGGGCTGTTCGGCTGGGGTGACAAGTCAGACTTCGAGGCGCATGTATTCGACCGCACGGGGAAGGAAGTCGACACACCGGCGGTGCCGAAGGTCGAGCGGGACGGGAAGACGTACGCGGAGGTGCGCATCGCGGAGGGCTACTCGGTCGCGATTGTGAGGAAGTAGAGACGCCTGCACGGATGCCGCCCGGCCGTTGGAGGGGCGAGCCGAAGGCCGTCACGCGGCCTTGCGCGGGACGGCACGAGCCTCGCCCCGGTGTGCCTGTTCGCTCGGGTGGACGGGGCCTCAATACCTCCCATGCTCATCGACCATGTCCCGCATGATCTTGATGCGGTCCTCATCCGCATGCGGAGGCACCTGGTCGCCGACGCCCGCGATCAGCCGCGGGCTCCGATGGCGCAACTCCAGCCACTCCAGCACGGCCCGCTTGAAGCTGTCCAGCGGCGCATTCGGCAGCCACAGGTCCGGGGACACACCGCCCGAGAGGATGAGGTCCACGCCGGCTTCGTCGCGACAGTGCGCGGGAGTGAGGTCGCCCATCGGCGTCGGTGTCACTGCGTCCGCGCAGTCGATGCCGATGTCGGCGAAGGTCTTCAGGATGCCTGTCAGTCTGCCGTCGAGATGGACGGCGACGTACTTGCCGGCCGCGTGCAGGCGGCGGGTGGCCTCGCGGTAGTAGTCGGCCGACCAGCGCTCGATGAAGTGCGGCGGCTGGATGTCGCTCGAGAAGTTGTCCCCCATCAGGATGACCTCCGCCGGCGAGGACGCCAGCAGGTCGATCAGCCCCAGGTTGCTCTCGTTGATCTGATCGACGACCATCTGCACCGTCTCGGGCCAGTCGCAGATCGCGTACGTGGCGCCCTCGATACCCATCCACAGGCTCAGCAGGGAGCCGATGGCGCTGTAGCCGGTGCCGATGGCGACCAGGCCGCAGTCGCCCACATACTCGCTCCACGCAGTGTAAGAGTCCCAGCCCGGCAGGAAGGTGCGGCTGCCCAGTGCGTAACCCAGCACGCGGAGGTCGGCCTCCGTCCGCACGCCCCACTCCCGTATGCCCCACGAGTAGCTCGATTCCTCCCAGATGCGCGTGCGCTGGATCGAGCCGATGGGAGTGCACAGCCGCCAGGTGATCTCCGGCACGCCGTCGCGTACCTCCTGGCTGCTGTCGGCGTCTACACCCTCAGCGTACGTGACACTGAAGAACGGTGCCAGGTTGGCGATGGAGAAGCCCACGCCATGCGCCCGGTGGTAGTCGACCAGCTGGCGATCAGGCTCCTCGAACACGGTGCTGAGATCCCACGGCAGCCCATGGCGATGGTAGAACCAGTGGGAGAGGTCCAGCGCATACGGGACCACGTCGGGCGTCTGTGCCCGGTAGACATCCAGCAGGCGTTGGCGCAAAGTCATCTCCGCCCTCTCCTCCCATCGGCAGCTCGGCAGCGGTTCTCAGCGGCGCCCCGTGAGTCTCACCACGGCGACGCTGTGGAAGTCCATCTGCATCGTCAGCCGCGGCGCGTCGAACTGCACATTGCGGACGCCGAAGTCGCCAAGCTCGATCGGCATGCGAATGCGGTTGGTCTCGGCGTAGAGGCGCTCATATTCGGGGTCTGGAGCGGTGAGCAGCTCCTGCGCGCCCGTCCACTCCCCGATCCCCAGCGCCGCGGCGTCAAACTCGATCTCGATGCCCTGATCGAGATGCTCCGGCGATATATGCGAGATGACCGCCAGCACCTCAGGGCGGCTGCGAGAGCGGTACAGCGATACGTAGATGTCCGTGCCCCGCACGACCCTGACCATGCTCTCATTGCGCCAGTAGGGCAGGAACTCGGCCTCCGGCACCCCGAACTCGTCATAGATGCGCGCGAGCTTGTCGAACCAGCCGTAATGCAGCCGTGAGGGGCTCGGAATCGTGTTGTGCACCAGCGTCCCGGCCAAAGCGGCCTTCGTCATGCGGAAGCGGTACAGCTCCTGGTCCTCGACGCCACCGCCGAACTCCTTGAGCAGCGGGTCGGTCGGGACATAGACGCTGCAGGTTACGCCCCACGGCAGGCTCGAGTGCTCGGAGGCAAAGTCGAGCCGGGTGTAGGTGTCCTGGAGGTCTTTGCCGTCGTGGAAGGTGGTGGAACTCATCTGGCGCAGGCCCTCGCCGTTGAGGAAATGCGTCACGTGGGTGAAGGTCGGCCACTGGACGCACTCGGAGTCATGCACGACGATGACGTAGTCCTCGACCCCATGCTTGATGAACGAGGCCGCCAAGCGCTGATAGAGTCGCCGCTGCGCCAGCAGCGGATACCGGTCGTGGCACCCGTGCAGGGCGTTGTTGCAGCGGTACGCCGGGCCGAAATCGAGGTAGATGCCGCGCAGCGGAATCCTGTCGAGCAGTTGGTCAAACTTCCATGCGAAGAAGTCACCCGCGCCCGAGGCCGGGCAGGTCCAGTACCAGTCACGGGTGATGTCATCTCGCACATAGTTGAGATGCGCCGCGGGCACAATCTGCCATTCAGCAATGCGGCTTGCGGCCTCCGGGTACTCCTCGGGGATCATCATCGCGGCGGTGTAGGGCGTGAAGACCGCGCGGTTCTGCTCGAACCGGGCGAGGTTCTCCTCGAGCCATTGCCGGTTCGCCGGGTTCTCTTCGTCCAAAGGCAGATCGAAGAAACCCGCGCCTTCGCGTGAGACCTCGCCCGAGTGAATGACGGGGCGCCGCGGCGGCGGAGAGTTCAGATGCACCGAGTAGCCGTCGGCGAAGAGGTTGAGTGGGTAGTCGGCAGGCAGCGGCTTGACGGGCGTTGCCAGGAGGCCGAACTCGATCACGAGATCGGACCCGGCGGAGACTGCGTCGGCGAAGGTCACCTGCAAGCGCGTTCTGCTTCCCGCGGGGCGAACCTTGATCGGCCGTGGGTCGCCCGTCGTCCACCCTGCCTGTGACTCGCAGAACCACGCGAGTCCGCCCTCCTCGTCGCCAATCCAGACTGAGGGGTAGAACGGTAGCTCCCGGCTGCGATCCAGCCAGAGATTCTGCCGGCTCCCTCCACCGAAGCCCGATGCGGTTGCGTGCAGGAAGCGGGCCCGCTCGCGCGGCAGGGGCACAACAAGCTCCACGCGGCCCAGGTCGCGCTCGGCGTGCAGCATGATGCGGTTGTAGTAGACGCCGTCGTACTCGACCCACGCCTGCCCGCTCAACGAGTAGCCCTCGGCGGCGCCCGCCGAGGAGAACTCGATGCGGGCATCCGAGGTGCTCTGGACCTCGGGCCGCCGCATGGGAACCGGCTTCCCGTCGATTGAGAGCTGCACGGGCGCACTGAGCAGTCCGCGGCCCGTCGCCTCGATCGAGCCGGGCAGCAGTGACCGGTCGAAGCGGTACTGCCGCCCCCAGATATCGACATCAAACCCCTCGCCGCTCCGGCTCATCCGCAACGGCTCGAACGGTGCAGGCACGATCCCGAGTCGAGGCAGCTCTTCCCACTCACCCACTCCCGTGTACTCGATCGTCTTGGCCGTATGCACCTGTACTGCATCCTCGGCCCCGGAGACCAGCTCGACCAGGTACGCGCCCACGGGATTGCCCCTGTCGAAGCGGGCGGTCCGCAGGTCGTCGGAACTGATCGACGCCTGGTGGACGATCCGGCCGTCGGGCCCGGTGATCCGCACCGCGGGGGCAATGCCGGGGCTTTTGCCCAGCAGCGTCGTGTAGCGGGGCTTGAGCAGCACACGCCCGGAGCCGAAGACCGGCGTCACCTCGAGGTAGTCATCGCTGAGGCCGAAGGGCACCAGCTGCCGCACCAGCAGCTCCCCACCGGGGCCGCTCACCTCAAACAGCAGCAGATGCGCGGAGCCGTCCGTGATGTTGACCTCGATGGGCGCCTCGGCATGCTGCCCGGCACCGACCGTGACCTGCTGCGCGATGAGTTCCTGCCCGTCCCCCGCCGCGTCGAGAACCTTGAGCGTGTAGGCGAACTCCCCGCCCTGCCCGCCACTCAGAGAGAGCGTCTGCCTGAAGGCGCCGAAGGAGGGGTCGGTGCTGCCGGAGAAGAGTGCGCTCTCGCCGGAAGCGGCCAGGGCGATGGTGACGAACGTCTCGCGCGCGCCGTAGTTCTGCGTCCCGCTCTGCAGCGACGTCAACCCGGTCTGCTCGAGGCAGCGCCAGGTGCGACAGAAGTTGATCCGCAGCTCGCTGCCCACTGGATCGCTCAGCCCGATGGTCTCGAAGGGGACCCTGATCTCTCCCTGCCAGTGGTGGCGATTGTCGATGCGGAACTCGAGGCTTGACACATACTCCCATTCGCCGTCGAAGCCGGCGTCGGTGTTGAGGCTCTCACAGTAGCCGCCGGCGCCGTTGCCCCCGAAGCGGTAGAACCTGCCGTCCACATCGACGTAGAACTCGAACGACTCGTCGGGCCAGATGTCGGGCTCGATGTCGCCCCGCACCTGTCCCGGAATCAGCTTCGCCCCGGTCGGGAACAGCGTCTCGAAGCCCACATAGAGGTTCTGCCCGTCATGGCACAACAGCGGGCGATTCTCCGGGTAGGAGAACGACTTCTCGGGCACAGTCAGGTCCACGAGGGTGACGAACGAGGCCGCGTTCTCCCATGCGGGATCGTCGAGCCTGCCATCCATCGCGGGGGCGACGGTCTTCGGCACTCGCAAAAACGTCGGGAATCGCGTCGCGGCGTCGGGCGCGTCCGCGAGGCAAAGGCATGCAGTCAGGAGCAGTGCGAGCAGTGCCGCACAGGAGGCATTCACGTTCATCTTGTCATCTCTCTTTGTTCCGGGGCCTGCCGGGAGCCCGCGATGAAGCGCGCGGCGGCTTCCCCCAATTCGATCATCGTACGCTGCAGACGAACGGCCGAGGCGGCCAGGCTCGAGAAGCTCGCCCCCCGGCAGGCCACCAGCATGTTATCCACCTCACCGGGCTGCAGACACCGGAGCGGCACACCGACGGGGCCCTGCTCGCTTTCCAGGCACCCGCCATCCGGTGAATGGCGATCCATGGCATGATCGGTCCAGGCGATGCAGTCGGGGTGGTGGCTGCCCCTCTTCCCGGCGCGGACATCGTGCTCGGTGAGCACATAGCGGCCCACCAGGCGCGGCCCCTCGCGCACGCCCGCCCGCGCCGCCACCCGCGTGATCCCGTACCCCTCGAGGCCATACGCCGCCTGGACGCGCGGCCAGCGGCGGGCGATGTTGCCCAGCAGGGCCTCGCGCGCCTGCTCGGGGCCCATCCGCCAGGCCACCTCACCGGGGAGCTGGTAGACGAGGTTGACATTGAGGGTCCCGTCCGGCAGCTCGCTGATGTGCGCGGAGTCTCCGTCGTGGCCGAAGCACTCCGTCGGCAGGGCGACCAGGTCGGGTCCCGGCCGGCACTCGAAGCAGAGCGTCCAGCCGTTGAGGCGGAACTCATGCTCGACTGGCGCCGACGGCTCGCCATAGGCATCCCGGCTCTCGCGGCCCCACACGGTCTCGCAGCCTGTGCTGCGCGCCACTGCCAGGTCGCCGGTGGCGTCAACGTAGAAGCCCGCCGCAACCCGCTCCCGCTGCCCACCGCGATCGACGGTGAGCCCGATGACGCGCCGCAGGCCGTCCGTGCCGGGCGCAGTGTGCGCCTGCAGGCACACAGTGTCGATCCACAGCTCGACCCCCGCCTCCGCGGCCAGCTTGACCAGCAGCGCGCTCATCGCCTCCGGCGTATACGCCACCCCCGCGCCGATCAGTCCGCGCTCGGCGTCTGCCCAGCGCCGGAGGGTGTCGGTGTAGGCCGCGCCCGGGTCACGGCGGTACAGGGGACAGCCGGAGGGGGTGTCCAACGCCGGGGAGATGTAGTGCGCCTGCCCGCGGGCCGCCAACGTCTCGGCCAACTCGCGGGGCAAGGTACCCTCACTGACGGCCGGCTGCCAGACGCTGACGAGGCTCTGCACTCCCGTCCCCCCGGGAGTGCGCTCCTTCTCGATCCACAGCGTACGCAGGCCGAGCCGCCCCGCGGTCAGCGCCGCGCCGGTCCCGCCGGCCCCGCCCCCGACGACAATCAGATCATAGTGTGCCACGCAACGCACCTCGGCAATGGTGTCACTGCCCTACCGTGGACTCCCCTGCCCCGTCCGACGGAGGCGCACGAGGCGAGAGCTAGAACGGCACGATCTCCTGCACCAGCGGCAGCACAGTCACCGTCGGCATAACCAGGTGCGCGGGCAGTTCGCAGACGTGGGCGACGATCTCACCCAGCTCGTCTGGCTGCGTCATGCGCCGGCGGGTCTGCTCTTCGCCGGGCTCCCAGCCGAGCGCGGCGGAGAACTCCGTGTTGCCCCAGGATGGCGTCAGGCAGGTGACCCGCACGCCGTGGCCGCGCATCTCGACGTACAGGTGCCGCGAGAAGGCAAGCAGGCCGGCCTTGGCGGCGCCGTAGACGCTGAAGCCCGGCCACGCCTGCTGGTCGCAGATGCTCGAGATGTTGATGATGGTGCCTGAGCCCTGTGCCTGCAGCAGCGGCGCCACACGTCGGCAGCCGTAGATGGCGCCGGTGAGATTCGTCGCCAGGCAGCGGGCGATATCCTCGTCGCTGAGTTCTGCAAGCGGCGCGATGTTGACCCCGGCGCCCGCGTTATTGACCAGCACATCGACGCGGCCGGCGTCGGCCACTACAGTCTGCACAACACGATCCCAGTCCGCGGGCACGGTGACATCGGCCGCGACGGCGTTCACGCCCAGTTCTTCGGCGGCCGCCTGCAGCCTGTCCGGCCGACGGGCGGTGATCCACACCCGCGCTCCCCGGTCTCTGAGCACACGGGCGATTCCATGGCCGTAGCCCACCGATCCACCGGTGACGATGGCGACGGCGTCGTCCAGTGATGTCTGTGGCATGGTTCTCACACTCCTTATCTGGCAATTGTGGCTATTGGCTGCGTGTCGCGCTCTGCCTGCGTCCGGGCTCATGCATCTGTTGAGGGATACACCGGCGGTCGCCAGTCCGCCAGCAGTTCCGCCTTGAGCGCGGCGCCGTCGAGTTCATGGGGCCTTACACCCGCCTCGACGGCCCGCGCCGCCGCTGTGCCCGCCGCCTGCCCCAGGAAGATGCATGTCGGCATGATCCGCAGCGAACCGTGGGCGAGACGCTCAGCGGATATGCACCGCCCCGCGACGAGCAGCCCCGGCGGCTCAACCGGCACCAGGCAGCGGTACGGTATCTCGTACCAGTCGCCGGGGGGAGGCTGATTGGCCAGGATGTAGTCCCAGGTGTGGGCGGGGCCCGGCGGCGGATCGTGAAGGTCGGTGTAGAACCATGCCGGCGCCACCCCGTCCTCGAACTTCGCGCCCGCGAGCACGTCCGCCCCGGTCACGGTGTAGAGCCCCTCTATGCGGCGCGACTCGCGCGGTGCGAACGTCCCCGGCGACTCCATCCTGCATTCGGCGCAGCCCGCCACGCGCTCCCGCAGAAAGCGGAGTATCTGCAGGCCGGCGAGTTGGCATTGCACGAGCGCCTCGGTCGTCTGCACGGGGTCGGTCGGGTCGACATGGAGCAGCTCCCACCCGCCCAGCACCAGGCTGCCATGGCGGAAGGGGAAGCACGCCGGGTCGAAGCCGTAGACTGCATCCGGCATGCGGATGGCCCCGCCCGCCACTGCCTCCCGGCAGAGCGCCTCGAGCCTATCCGCCGAAGGCAGGCTGTCAGAGTCGATTCCCTTGACGCTCCAGCGGAAGTTCCCATGCTGGATGCGGCCGTCGTCGGGGTCGCCCTGCCTGAACGGCGTGCCGGCGCTCGCGGCGATGTCGGCGTCGGCCGTGCAGTCGATGACCACGCGCGCCCGCACCAGTGAACGCCCCGCCTTGTTGACCACCAGCACCCCGGCCGCCGCGCCATCATCCAGCCAGGCACTTTCCGCGACCGTGCCGAGCAGCAGTTCTACGCCCGCCCCGCGGACCATCTCGAGCAGGATCGCCGCAGCAGCATGCGGGCCGATGGCATAGCGGCCGGGCGGGTGGAAGCGCTCGCGGTCCACCCGCAGGTGTGCGGCGTCAAGCTCGAGCAGCCGCTCGATCAGTTCATCGAAGATCGGCCCGCCCGGCGAATCGCAGAAGTATGGCACCGCCGCCATCAGCCCGCCGAGGCGACTCTGCATCTCGATAAGCAGCACCCGCCGACCCAGCCGCCCGGCCGCAATCGCAGCCCCTACACCCGCGGGGCCGCCACCACACACCACGACGTCATACTCCCCCGCCACACGCACGCTCTGTGCGGGCAGCATGATCTCGTTCACAGCCACAGGCGCTCACTCCTTGGCCCGACGCGCGCCACCGGCCGACGTTGCGTGCGGCACATCAAGCGCGGCACGTGCCGGGCCGGTGTCCTCCGCAATGCACTGAGCCGGGGCCCCATCCCCGGCGGCAATCAGACTTCGACGGCCGAGGGACGGGTACCTCCGAGCCGCGCGCGTCGGGCGACCCGAGGCAGTTGGCAGGTGCAATGCCCCATGTCACCGAACGGGACGTCAATGACATGAGCCCGGCGCTTCCGGAGGATGGTGACCTGGTATGGGCGAGCCGCGAACACCGCGGATCTCTGACATCCGCCACATGCGCATCTGTGGCGACAAGAACACCTACTGCGGTCATCCACGGCAGGGCGGTCTCTTCGACTTCGGCGATGGCCACCTGGCGCTGGTTCACAACCACGCGCCATGCGCCTACCAGAAGAGGGAGGACGTTCAGCACGACTTTCATGGCTACCACGCTCGATCCGTCCAGCTCCTCCAGCGCTCCTTCGACGGTGGTGAGACGTGGCCCGAGAGCGAGAACGTCGTGGTCTTCCGGGAGTCAGACGACATAGAGAGGCGCCGTGAGTTCCTGGGCCGGTGCGCTCCGGGGGTGCCGCGTGACGAGATGTCACTCCGTGCTTCGGGGAGCTGTATCTACTTCGGCCGCACGTGGGCCGGAGAGCCCGACGAGCGCGGCACCCCCGGCCTGGTGTGTTTCTCCATCCGCTCCGCCGACTGCGGGCGGACCTGGGAGGACATCCCCACTGTCATTCATCCGCCGGTCGGCTTCTATGACCTGCGCAAGGACAACCATCCACTGGTCGCGATGCCGGATGGGACCTACCTGGGCGCGATGGTCGCCACACATGGCCGGGAGGGCGTCCCCGACGACTTCGGCGGACGGTTCTTGACCGGTGCGGTGCACCTGTACGGCAGCGATGACGAGGGCATCAGTTGGGCGCACCTTGCCGAGATTGCGCGCGACCCGACCGGCCGCGGGCGCTGCAGCTACCCGGGCCTGCTGCTGTTGCCCTCCGGGCGGCTGCAGTGTTACGTGCTCAACATCTACGGCCGCTGCAATGCCTTGATGCTGAGCGAGTCCGAGAACGGCTACGAGTGGACGCAGCCCAGGTCAATCGTGCGCTGGGGCGCCTCGCCATGGGCGCCGAGGCGACAGCCGGGAGCGTATGGGGGCTCCTTCCTTTACCGTTCGCCGTGGCCGATGGTCCTCGCCGATGGTCGCATACTGGTGTTGTTCGGCCGCCGGCGCGTCCCCTACGGCATCGGCGCGATCGTCAGCGACGATGCCGGCGCAACCTGGAGCAACGAACTGATCCTGCGCGATGATGGAAACTGTGATGATCTAGGCTACAATGTGGCCACACAGCTTCCCGATGGCCGCATCTTCACCGCCTATTACTTCACCGGGGGTGACAAGAACAGCTTCGGTGGCTCACGGCACATAGCCGGCACGTTCTTCCGGCTCGATTGATCCGCGCAGCAGCCTACGCGCAGTGCAAGGAGTGCGTCACATGGTAGCGGTATTGGTCCTGATGGCAACACTGTGCCTGTGTTTGCTGGGAGCAACAGACGCGGCTACAGCCGAGATCACTCAGGCGCGCGAGTTGGTCCGCGACACGATGCTGGTGGCAGACGGGCGGCCGCCGGCGGTCCTGGCCCCAACCGATGGCGCCTACACCGCGGCGGCCGGACGCCTGAGGACGGCGCTGACAGAGCGTCTCGGCGTGGCCCCGGAGACCGTGACTGACATCGAGGCCGCCGCGCCGGGCACACGCACGATCGTCGCCATCGGCAACATGCTCACCAACCCGCTCATCACGCGTCTTTACTTCAACGGTTACTCGTACGAGGACTCGCTTTGCCCATCGGGTGACGCGTATGTCATCCGCGTGGCCCACGACCCGTACCCGTGGCGTGGTGGGCACAATGTCATTATCCTTGGCGCAGAGAACCCGACCGGCGCGGGAGGGGCCGTCGGTGACTTCCTTGCGCGGCTGCAAGGGCAGGGCGCAGCAACTCTGCTGCCATACACGCTCGTGGTCTCGGGAGATGCCACACCCCATACGCGCATCCACGAGGACTCCTACATCGCTGGGCACTACGGCTACTTCCATCTCTACGAGCCGCTGCGAGAACTGCCGACGGCGGCCGATGGCACGAGCGCCAGACCGCTGCGCGACTTCATCTACTGCGCCGATGCCTATGTGCGCACAGGCAATGCGGAGGCCGCCCAGAGAGCCATCGCCTCCATGGCGGAGGTCGTGCGGCGCTACGCGGCCGACCCCGCCGCCGATCACTCTCGTGACGCAAAGCCAAACGAGTTCGACCTCTGGCGGCTCTGGGAGCCGTTCGAGTACTGCCCACTCATGACCGATACCCAACGCCTGGACTTTCTCCGGTGCCTGCTCATCTGCACGGACCACATGCAAGAGCACCAGGAGGGCTATCCGCGCGGTGAGGGCGTCGGGCCGGTCTGGAATCACCTCACCGAGCCGCTCATCGGCGCCTACGGCGGNNCGGGCGCTACTTCGCCCACTACTACGGCATCGATCGCGGACAGCGGTATGTCGACCTCGCCCGTGAGTGTTTCACCTGGCAGGCAAGATCGTGGCGCAGCGCCGAGGACTCGGCCAGCTACCTCACCATGTCGACGGACTCCTGCATGCAGTGGTCGCTGGCTGAGTGGGACCTGGCCTTCTTCGAGTCCGGGATGGCGCGCGAACACGCGGAGTTCGCCATCACCATCTGCGACCAGGTGGGCGATTGCGCGGGCTTTGGCGACGGCGGCGGCAGCGCGACACAGGTGCCCAATAATGCACTGCCTTGTGTTTTCTGGTACACACGCGACGCCGACCTGCTGTGGGCTCTGAACCACTACAACCGGGCCGTCCACAAGATGGACTGGCCGAACCCGTTCTGGCGCGACGTCGAGCCGCAGTCGCCGAAAGGCTTCGACGGCGTACGCGCTGTGATGATGGACCCGCTGCTCTACGAGCGTTCACTCAAGTACCCCTACTACGGCGGTTATCCGCTGCCCGCGCCCGATGTGCCGGTGGAGCAGGCGCTCGACAAGGTGGCATTCCGGGAGAGCTGGGATCGCGACGCGCAGTATGCACTGATGGACGGCTTCGGCCTCGGATACCACCTCCACTACGATACCCAGGCGCTCATCAGGCTGTCTTCCGATGGGCAGATATGGCTGATGGATGACGACTACCTGGAGCGCGACTCGGCCCGGCACTCGATGCTCACGCTGCTCTATAACGGGCGCTGTAACACGACGGTGCCTGCATTCGCGCGCCGCGACATGCTGGGCGACTCCGCGGATTGGGGGATGGTCCGAGCGAGTGTGCCGAACTACAACCACGCGGATTGGAGCCGCGCGGTGGTCTGGCGGAAGGGCAAGTACTTCCTGCTGTTTGATGAGATGCAGGCAACCGAGGCCGGGGAGTTCGTGTTTGACCTGGGCTTCCGCCTCGCCTCGTGGCCTGAGTATAACCAGCGGATGGTCGACGACCGCACCTTCCTCGCCGAGCGCGACTTCCCGCCTGCTGCCCCCGCAGGCGGCGCGCTGACTCGTGTGGTCGAGGACGAGGGCTGCGAGAACGGGAGAGCAGTGGAGTTCCTGGACAAGACGGCTCTTCTGGCCGCGCGGGTGCCACTGGTCGCCGGCGAGTGGACGGCGGACCTCCGCGGCCTGGCAGAGGACCCGAGCCATGATACCGTGTTCATGGAGATCGCCGACGTCAAGGTCGATCTGGGGATGGGCAAGGGGCGCTACGGCGGCAGCGCATGCGAGCCGTTCGAGTTGCACGCTGACGGCGAGTATGTGGTCAAGCTGTATCCGCGCGAGTTGACACCCTTCCGCATCGACCGCATCACGCTCCGAAGCGCGGCCGGAGATACCGTTATCATCGAGGGCGAGGAACTCAGACCGCTGGAGCTGGACGATACTGTCACCCGCTTCGTCATCCAGAACGCCGACGGCGTCGGCATGATGGCCGATAACGAATGGGTGGACCGCCTCAACCGCAATCGGATGTATGTCCGGCAGCGTCGGGCGGCCCAGATGGCTGACGGCGAGACGCGCTCCTTCGCCTCTCTGCTCGTGCCCACGGGGCCCAACCGTCGAGGCGAGTACGAGCTTCACCGGCTTGGACCGCGCGCCTTCGCCATATCCGGAAAGGAGCCCGGACTGGTGGTCTTCGGCGCTTTCAGCGCGCCGGGGATCGATTGCGATGCGGGCTGTGTCATGGTCTCGCCGACCGAGATCGCAGGCGTCGGCATCAAGTCGCTCAGTGTCGGGGGCGTGGCGGTCGCGGCCGGAGACCAGGAGTTGGACCTTACGGCCAATCCCGCCCTCCGTGAAGCGGTCGGTCGCCTGCTGGACACAAGTGGAAGCCTGCCCGAGCAGCGGGAGGATGAGCCGGGAGGGCCGTTCGTTGCCGTGGGTACGCCGCTCGCGGGCGAGCCGGCGGAGCCGCTGTGGCGCGTCGCTCTCGGAGAGGGTACGGCGCAGGTGGCAGCGCTCGAGGCCGCCGACCTCGACGGCGACGGGACCGATGAACTGGTCGCCGCGCGCGGAAGCACCATCTACTGCGTTGGGGCCGATGGGAAGCAACGCTGGAGCTTCGACGCGCAGGGCCTCGTCAGGAGTGTTGCCATCGGTCGCTTCCGCGACGGTAAGGGCTGCCAGGTGCTGATGGGCGGCAGCAGCAAGAAGCTGCAGATCATCGATGCGGCGGGCGTTCTCGTGGCCGCCACGGACTACGTCGGCGACCTGCAGAACCGGGAGCAGCGCAACCCGCAGACCGTCACCTGCGTAGCCGCTGCCGACCTCAACGGCGACGGCATCGATGAGGCGCTGGCCGGCGGCACGGACTGGAAGTTCCACATCTACGACGCGCAACTCAAGGAACTGTACGAGAGCGGGAAGGAAGCCCCGAGTATCCAGCAGTGGCACAACCCACTGCGGATGCGGGCCCTGGATGTCGACGGAGACGGCCGGCAGGAGTTGTTCATCGCCAACCGCTACGGCAGCGTCAACGGGTACCGCGTCTCGAAGGACCTCACGGAGGCGGAGTACATCTTCCACCGCTACCTCTCGATCGGCGATGTTACCTGCGCAGTCGGGGATATCGACGGGGACGGGCAAGGGGAGGTCGCCCTGGGCGTCACAACCGGTGACTTCGCGGCTGCGCGCGTTGACAAGAACTTCGATCAGTATGTCTGCCGTTTCGACAACTTCGGCTATGGCGTCAATCGTGTCGAGATGGCAGACCTGGACGGAGATGGGAAGAGCGAGGTCATCATTGCCTCGGCAACAGGCTACGTGTACGTGCTGCGAGCCGATGGGAGCGCTGCCTTAGCTCACCGTTTGGGCCGAGCGGTGCGTGACCTGGTCATACTGCCGCCGGCCGACGGCCCGGGCACGGTGCTGGCAGGCGACGCAACCGGACGCATGGCTGTCGTCGACCTCGGTGGTTCGGAGGTGGCATCCTGGCAGGCGCCGTCGGGTATCGTGCGCGTGGCCGCCGTGCGGCAGAGAGCGTACACACCCGTGGTCGTCGCGGCCACTGTCGACGGTGAACTGGTCGCATTCCACAGATAGGCTTCACGCCGATAGGAGACCGACCCCCGCCGCGGTGGCGGGGGTCGGTCTGAAGGTGGCGTGTTCACCCATGCCCCCCATGGCGAACCGCTACTTCTTCCCCCCCTTGCCGCTCTGGTTCGTGTTACCGGCCTGTACCTGCTGTTGTTTCCCCTGATCGTGCGGCACCACAACATCACGGCTAACTGCCACGGCCTGGTTGCCTGCTACGTCAACGGCACAGAGCGAGATCGTGTACACGCGGCCGTCCTTATCATTGCCCTCTCGCCATGCAGTGAGGTCGATGTTTGTCGCGAAGGCGCCATCGGCGTTGAGCAGTTCCGTGACGTCTATGACCTCGTCCAGTTCTCCGTACTCATCGCCAATTGCCAGCCACGCCCGTGCCACGCCCGAGCCGTCGTCGGTGACGCTGCCACCGAGGCTCACGGAGACCGACTTGTGGTTCGGCGGCCAGAGGCTCGCGGGATCGGGGCTGTTGAGGACAACGGCGGGCGGAGCGGTATCGGGCTCCTCGAGGGCGAGTGTCGCCAGCCCAACGCAACGACCCTCGCTGCCGTCGCCGGTGAAGATCATCTGCGCCTCACCGTCGACCACCACGATGCTGGGCGTGTAGCAGCGGTTAACGCGCCACGCTACACCATCGGAGATGTGGAAGATGGGGTCGGCCGCTTTGGCCCAGCTGATGCCATCTGCCGAGTACGCGTAGCCGATGCCCTCATGGGCGCGGAATGCGCCCCCACTGTAGTACATGTGGTAGCCGGCGGCATCCTCCATGATAGAGCAGTATGTGGCGTACTTGCTGTCCCAGGACCCGGCGGGGCCCAACCCCAGGACCGGCTGGCCCTCCAGAGCGCTGGGTACCCCCCAGGTGATGCCATCGGCCGAGGCGGCGAGGCCGATTGTCTCAGTGCCGCCTGAAGTCTGGTCGTAGTACATCACGTACTTGTTCGCGAAGGGGTTCTCGGGGTCGAGCGTTGCCAGCCCGCCCGAGTTGTAGAAGACCTGGCACGGGCCATAGGTGCCACGGGTGGGGTTCACGCCGGTGACGAGCCGGTTGGGCGCCGGCAACTGAGCGCAGGCGCCCGCACCAGTCCAGTTCACCCCGTCGGATGAGACAGCGTGTCCGAGGCCGGCAATCGAATAGATGGTGCCGGTCCAGTACCACATCTCGTAGTTCCCCGTGTCCGGGTTGGCGATGACCTGCACGTGATGCGCCGCCGGTGGCAGCCCCGTGCATGTAGCGCCCGCACTCCATGAGATGCCATCTGATGAGGTGAACATGCTCACGCCATTGCAGCTTGCCCACATACTGTAGGTGGACCCGTCGTAGATGACGCTGGGGTAGTAGATCTCAACCCCTGGATCGACGACCGGGTTGGCGGCGTACTCGCTCCAGGCGAGATAGTCAACGGTCTCGGCGGTGGTCACGACCGACGCAGGAGGTGCGAAATCGTCGCTGCTCCCCCCGCAACCGGCAAGTGCCAGCAACCCGGCGAGAAGGCAAAGCGTGGCGAATGAACAAAGCGCAACTCTCATGGTCTCTCTCCTCACACTTGGTGCGTGCAGCCGCCTGAACTGAGCGGTGTTCAGGCGGGTCAATCTCCCATGCTGAGAACGCACTTGGCAGTCCAGCCGGGCATTCCGTGCCTCACCCCCTCGCGCCCCACGCACCGGCTACGTGACGGACAGGCTGACTGCTGTACGCACACTCCTCACGCCAAGAGGAAATATGATGGAGAGCATATCATTCGTGTGGACTTGCCCAACATACCACAGGCATCACAGCAATTTCAATAGAGCTTCATGGCTTTTCTGCGTCTTCTCAACACATTCATTGCGCTGACGCCACAATTCCATCCGGACTCGCCCACCCCGCAATGCCTGCCTGTCGCGACCCGGGCCCTCCACACCCCAAAAACGGACCGGCCCCCACTCAGAGAGCGAGGGCCGGCATCTATGTGAACGCGCGGGCGAGTCAGGGCGGCCCTCCGCGTCAGCGTCCCTTGCCCTGGTCGTGCGGGACCACAACCGTGATGCTGTCGGATGCCGCCTCGTTGCCCGCGGCGTCGACGGCGTAGAGCGTGATGACATACTCGCGACCGTCCTTGTCCTTCCCGTCACGTCGGGCGATCAGAGTCACCGAGGTCACAAATGCCCCATCAGGCCCGAGCGCCGCGGTCACGTCCTGCGTGCCATCAAGCTCGCCATACTCATCCTCGATCTCGAGCCATGCCTGGCCGAGGTCACCGTCGGCGTCCGTGACACTGCCCTGGATGGTCACCGCCACGGGCTTCCCGTTGGCCGGCCAGAGGACTGCGGGGTCAGGCGATCCCAGAGAGGCCGTCGGAGGCGTGGAACTCGCACCGCCCCAGGGGTCGAAGAGCACGTGGATGGACGGGCACGGCTCGCTCTCGTTGCCATAGCCCGTCGAGACGGCCTCCATGATGCTGTCGCCGCTGCCATCGGCGATCGCGCCGCTGGAGGGGTCAACACCCCCGCCGCTGGGCCCGGACTTGTCGCCCCAGTCGTTGCCGGTGGCGTCGAGATTCGCCGCGCCGTCGGCCCAGACATACAGGAGCCCCATGGCGTTGCCGGAGATGGTGTTGTCATTGACACGGACGTCTCTGACCACTCGATGCTGCCTGCCCACACGGACGCCGACAGCCGGGTTGTCGTAGATGTCGTTGTTGGTGATGACGGCGCCGGCGACCCTGTTGGCCACATAGACCGCGCCAGTGGCGCCCGTGCACCCGGTGACTTCGTTGCCGTCTATGAGCGTATCGCCTGTGAAGACCGCTATGCCGGCTCCGGCGACCCCATCGACGACGTTGTCCACGATGCTGCCGCCGGCACGACTCTCATCCACGCCCGACTCGTTCCCGAGGCTGATACCCGCTCCGCCGGTGATGCCGTGGATGAGATTACCCTCGATTGTCGCCTTGATGTCGGTCCCGTAGGCATGCCAGACCTTGATGCCAACGCCGCAACCGGATATCTCGTTCTCGCGCACCGTGCAGCCCACGGCATACTCGAGACTGAAGGCGCCCACGGGCGCGGAGAAGACGTAGTTGTTTTGCAGGCATGCCCCCTCAGTCTGCCTCAATGACACCGCGGCCATGCCGGCGGCGCCATGGAGGATGCAGGAGCGGATCGTCGGGTTCTTCCGTGGGGCACCCGATGAGGACAGATACACCAGGCCGCCGGCGTTGGCGATCTCGAGGCCCTCAATCGTCACATTGTCGGCGTAGATGAGCAGCACCATGCCCGCGCCGGCGCCCTCGAGGACTGCCTCGCCGGGACCGCCGGAAACACGCCCACTCCCTGCGCTCGGCCGCGGGTCGACATCCGCCTGGGGCCCACGCAGAGTCAGCGACTTGGCGATGCTGATGGGCGCCGAAATGCCGTACCGGCCCGGAGCAAAGCTGATGGTATCGCCGGGGCTTGCCGCGGCGATGGCCGCCGCGATGCTGTCGCCCGGGCTCACCGCGATGGTGGCCGAGTGTGCAGCCGTGGTGAGGAAGGCTACAGCCGCAAAGACGAGAACCTCCGCGTATGTCCTCCAGGAACCCATTTCCGATCCCCCCTGTCGGCTCGGCGACGGCCGCTGAGTCCGCTTATCTGGCCCCGTTGACGCGCCGCCGTGCCTGCTCCCCCGCCGCGTGAGCAGACCTCGTGGTGAGAGTGTCACATAATGCAGTCTTCCCCAGGATCGCGCGAGAAGCGTCAACATTTGCGCACGGTTGTGTTCAGTATTGCTCAAGGCTTATCGGCTGCAGAATCGAGCCCCTGCCTGCGAGAAGCACACCCGGTACGTTGCGGAGCAGTCAGGCCTCAGTGCAGGCATCCGGGCCTGCCGAGTGGAATGTCTCCGCACTGGGCCTGCAGCCCGTATGACGACGGAACCGGAAGGTTCGCTTCGGCGGCAGGGCGCCGCGTCGCCGGCAGACCGGTGACGGCCCCGTTCTGGCGGCCCAACTGCTCTCGACGAGCCGAGCATCCACATCCGGCGGGGACGGCAATGAGCTACTCTGGAGGGGGTTTCCTGTGGTGGATAACACACTGAGACGAATGATGGTCATCCTGCTCGCCCTGACGGTGAGCACAATGCTGTTTGCGGCCCCTGCGCCGCCCTCTGCAAACCTGCTTGCCAATCCATCCTTCGAGCAGCCCCAGGGCGACGTGGCCGAGCTCGCCGCCGGCTGGGCGCCCTATCAGTGCGGCTATACCCGCACCCGGGAGCGCAGCTATGCCCCGGAGATCGACGGCCCCTGGAGCTGCCGTATCAGCGGCGCCGGTGGAGCCGACGAGAGGGGCCTCGGAGGCACAAACACGGGCGTCAGAGACGGCCTCCCAGAGCACGGCACGTTCGCCGCGACCAACAGCATCTACGTCGACTCCCATACCCAGGGCAACATCTACGGCGCCTATGTCACCGCCCGCTACACCGACGGCGCCGAGCAGACATTCAGCTTCGTGCTCAGCGATGCCCAGATCGCCGCAAATCTGGGCGCCTGGAAGACCTACCGCCTCACCTTCAGCACGGACCCGGCGAAGAAGCTGGACAACATGACCTACTGGTGCCTGGTCTGGGCGCGCGGTGAGCAGAAGTTCATCGGCACCGTCTACTTCGACGAGGTCGAACTCAGGCGGATCGAGACCGCCGCGCCGACGGGGGCCGCGCTCCCTTTTGTCCTCGCCTCGCGCACCTCGACGCCGCCGCGGATCGACGGGGTGATGGATGACGACTGCTGGCAGCACTCGCTGCAGTTGCCGCCCTTCCTGCTCAGTCACGGCGTTGAGACGGCAACCGAGCAGACGCGGGCGCGACTGGCATGGGACGAGAACAACCTCTACATCTTCCTGGAGTGCTTCGAGAGCATCCTCGACCCCGTCCTCCAGCAGCAGGCAGCTTTCAAGGCCACCCAGACGGCCCGCGACTCGAACGTCTTCGAGGACGATTCGGTCGAGGTGTTCCTCCAGCCATCGCCCGAGCAGGCCGTGTACTACCACATCGCCGCCAACAGCCTCGGTACGGTCTATGATGCCCGCTGCCCGGAGGCCGGATCGTACGAGACAGGCTGGGATTCCGGCGTTGCGGTCGGGACACACGTCGGTGAGAAGTCGTGGACCGTTGAGATGGCCATCCCGCTGTCCGTGCTGGGCATCGAGCCCGGCGAGCCGGCGCTGCTGGGGCTCAACCTCTGCCGCAACGACACCACCGCGCCGGAGGGCACCTGCTGGGCTCCCACACACGGCGGCTACCACAGCCCGGATCGCTTCGGAGTCGTGAGCCTGCCCGCCGCGATCGGCAGGCAACGCATCGAGATGGAGCTTGGGCCGGTCGCGGAGTTCTCTCCCGGCGACAACGAGCAGACTATCGCAGTGACCAACATGTCGCGGAGAGAGCAGTCGCTGACCGGCAGGGCAGTCGTCGCCGCCGCGCGGGGCCGGGCTGAGCGGGCCTTCGAGATCGGCGCCCTCGCGCCCGGCGCACGCGTCACCCCCACCGTCGAGGTCCCGATCGAGCACTACGGTGCCGGCGTGATAGTCCTCGCCGCCGCCGATAGCGCAGGCAATGTCTGGGCGGCGCGCAAGCTGAGGACCTCACTCAACGAGCTGATGTACCGCGAGTACGGCTACCAGCTCGGTGGCGATGATCGCCTGGGCCTGTGGTGGGCCGAGGCGACCAACAAGGTCCACCGCGAGCATCCGCGCCCCGTCACCGTGCAGGAGACCGTCCGCTTGAGCGCCGCGGTGAATGAGTTCGAGGCCGTGCAGATCGTCGTCAAGCCATCGCGCACGATTGACGTCACCGCAACGGTCGCCGACTTCACCGGCCCCGGCGGCAGCCTCCCTGCCCAGAGCTTCAGCCTCCGGCGCGTCGAGTACGTGCCCGTCGAGATCCCGACCGACTCCTTCGGATTCATCGGTGACTGGCCCGACCCGATCGTCCCGCTCGAGGGCGCCACCCACTGTGAGATGGGGAGGAACCAGCCGTTCTGGCTGCTTGCCCACGTGCCGCCCGGCACCGCACCGGGCGTGTACAGCGGCGCAGTGAGCTTCTCCGACGGGGAGATCACCCAGCGCGTGCCAGTCCGCCTGCAGGTCTACGACTTCGAACTGACGCCGGAGACGCACATCCGCACCGCCTACGGCGTGTCGCCACCCTTCGGTTTCCTCGGTGTCCAGAGCGATGAGGACAAGCGCGAGGTCCACGACCTCTACATGCAGGCCTGCCGCGACCATCGCATCGCACCGTACTCGCCGTACGCCCAACAACCGCTGCGCATCGACACGCTCCCGCCGATCACGCGCCTGAGCACGGGGGCGATGACCGTCGAGCTTCCCCATGCGGGCGAGAACACCTGGAAGCTGCTCTACGACGGCGCGCAGATCGCGACTCAGAAGACCTCGATGACCCACTTCGAGAAGGAGGGCATCGGCTACCAGGGCACCGGCGTCGGCTGGCCTTATGTGAACACAATCAAGTCCGTCACCCCCGTCAGCATCTCTGACACCATGCGGGTGTATGACGTCGTGGCTGCGCACGCAGGCTCCGCGGAGGCCGCGCGCTCGTTCGAGCTGACCTTCCGGTTCTACGTCCCCGCCGGCGACAACTGGATCGCGCTGAGACTGCTCGGGATGGTCAGCACCGACCCGGCCGATGTCGAGGTGCGCAACTACTTCAACATCCCCAACACGGCCTTCACCGCAAAGACCATCGCCAACGGAACCGGCTATGCCGCCTGGGCGGATGAGAACCTCGGCTTCGGAATGCTCTGCCTCGACGGCGCCTGCTCGGGCCTCTCGATCAAGGAGGGCGGACAGGCCGTCACCGTCGCCAACGGCGTCCAGCCGTTCCGCATCAAGCAGGGAGACAGCCACGACGGCTGGGGGCCGCTGGCTGTCTACTTCCTGTCTGAGGATACCTCCGCCGAGGGCCTGGCCGGGCGCGCGGAGTGGCTGCGGGCACATATCGACCCGAAGCGGCCGGAGGCATACCTGCCTGAGAAGCCCGTCGCGATGGTCGAGAGCAGCCGCGACGACTACACCTTCAC
>DPJP01000197.1:4064-9507 GCA_003542955.1 Armatimonadota bacterium | reverse complement strand
TCACCGAGTTCGACAGGAGCATGGAGCGCTACATCGACGAGTTCCACTTCAACGCCTTCAACTACCCGGCGATGCCGCAGAGGATCGGCAACGCGGAGCGTTTTACTGAGGACTACAAGCGCCTCCACCGGCAGATGTACGGCCCGGTCATCGAGCACCTGCGGGAGAAGGGCTGGCTCGAGCACGCCTACGCCTACTGGTATGACGAGCCGGGGGAGGACGACTACCCCTACGTCATCGAGGGCATGAAGCTGCTCGCGGAGAACTGCCCCGGCCTCACGAGACTCTTGACCGAGCAACCCGAGCCGCCGCTGTATGGCTATGTGGACCTCTGGGTGCCGGTGCTCGGCAACTTCAAGCCCGCCGGCTGCGCGGCCCGCCAGAAGGCCGGCGACGACGTGTGGTGGTACGTCTGCTGCGGGCCGAGAGCGCCGTACCCGAACAACTTCATCGACCACCCGGCGATCAACCATCGCATCCGCTTCTGGATGGCCGACAAGTACAACATCCAGGGCTCCCTCTACTGGTCAACGACCTACCACGGGCTGAGCGCCGATCGCGAGACCGGTCGCAACCCGTGGACCGAGGCCATGAGCTACAGCGGCACAGGCGGCACCTGGGGCAACGGCGACGGCTTCCTGCTCTATCCCGCGTGCCGCTTCCCGATGTCACGGCCGGTGATTGCCCCGCCCGTCGTCTCACTGCGCTTTGAGATGCTCCGCGAGGGCATCGAGGACTTCGAGTACCTCTGGACGCTCAAGCAGGAGGTGTCACGCCTGGAGAAGCTCCGCGGGGCGGCAGACGGGACCACACGCGCGGCCATCGACGCGGCCCTCAAGCAGGCCGGGACAGCCCTCGGCGCGCCCGACAGGCTCGCGCAGAGCCCCACCGTCTACACGCAGGATGTCCTCACACTGATGGCCGAGCGGCAACGAGTCGCCGAAGCCATCGAGGCATGCCGGGCCGTCGGCAGGTAGCACACGCACGGGCTCGGGTGCGTTAGCATATCGGCGCATCCGACGCTCCAGAACCACGAAGACTCTCGAACCGGCAGAGCCCGGCGAGTTCCCACAGCGGCGGGGGCCGTCTGCTGTTCCCCCCTCTCCGCCCCGCGCCGCCGTTTGGCGCGGTCCGGAGAGGGGCTGGGGGTGAGGCCGGGCGATTGGTGAGTAGGGCACACAATACGTTGTGGGAGACACAGCATGCCACTGCAATCAACCGGCTGCCTCGCGGTGGCCCTGACACTCATCATCTGCGCACTGCCGGGCTATGGGCAGCAACGCGCGCTGCTGGTCACGGATCACCCGCGCGTGTTCTTCACCGCCGCTGACTTCGACCGCATCAAGGCATCGGGCTTCGCCTCGGACAACCTCCTGGGCATGACCGAGTTCACCCTTCGCTACTTCGGTGGCAAGGAGGTCACGTTCGACTGCCCGCCCTCGCAGCCGGGCAAGATCGACGAGCCCCCCGGCTTTGACTCCAAGTCGTACGGGCACTACCCGTACTGGACCTCGCTGTCAGGCGTCATCGAGGGCCATCTGAAGAACCTCTCGCTGAGCTACGTCGCCACCGGCCGCCGGGAGTTCGCCGACAGGGCTGCCGAGTACTGCCTCAAGCTGGTCGGCTGGGAGGTCTGGACCGACCCCGACTACAGCCCCAAGCTGACGCCCTGCCTGGATACCGGGCACATCACCATCGGTGTGTCAATCGCCTATGACGTCTGCCACGATGCCTGGACTGAAGAGCAGCGCGCGCAGGTGCGGGAGGGCCTTGTGCGCCTGGGATTGCGGTCGCTGTACACAGAGACGACGCTGGAGGAGAATCAGAACTCCGACGCCAACTGGGATATCCTCTACAACGGCGCTCTGGGCATTGGCGCGCTGGCTCTGCTCGGCGATGACCCCGCCCTGGATGGTGAGCTGTGGGCGGCGGTCGATCAGGCGCACGAGTACTACCTCCGGCTGCTGGATGCCAAGCTCACCTCCCCAAACACGGAGGGCCTCGCCTACTCATCGTCTCTGGACCACGGCGTGCGCTTTGCCGATGCGCTCAAGCGAGTGACCGGCAATGAGGACTTCTTCACCCATCCCTACGTGGGTGAGTACATCCCGCGGTGGATCACCTACTTCCTCTCCCCCGACGGCCGCGGATGCGTGAACTTCTGCGACGCCGGCGGCTACCCGAAGCCATTCATCACCATGCTCAAGCTCATCAGTAACAACTACGATAGTCAACTCGCAGGCTGGCTGCTTGCGAAGATGGGCGTCAGCGATGACAACAACTTCGAGGGCATTCTGTACGGCAACTCTGCGCGGAAGGCCACGCCCCCGGACGACTGGCCGCGGTCGGGGCTGATCGACAACATCGGCTGGGCGGCGTTGCGCTCCGGCTGGGATGATACCGACACGCTACTGGCCTTCAAGTGCAGCTCCTCCAAACACGGTCACGACCATTCTGACGCCGGCAACTTCATCCTCAACAGGGCAGGCACATGGCTGGCGACCGACCTCGGATACGGCTCGTTCCGCAGCGCGGTCGAGGGCAGATATTCCCGCGGCACGGCAGGCCACAACTGCATCCTGATTGACGGGCAGGTGCAGGCGACGAAGGATGGCACGGTCGCCGACTTCAATGCATCCGAGCACCTCGACTACGTCCTGGGCGAGTATGCCGCCTGCTACCCGAAGGGTCTTGCCGACCGCATGGCGCGGCACATCATCTATGTGAAGCCCGACTACTTCATCATCTACGATGAATGCAGGACACCCGAGCCGCATCAGTTCCAGTGGCTACTGCATGCCGACAGGGAGGCGCGCTGGCAGTGGGATGGCGCCGAGCCTACAGTCGGCGAGACGAAGCCGGTCACGGCCTTGACGATCACCAGGCCCGGCGCGGAGATGGTCGCCCACCTGCTGGCCCCGGCGCAGTTGCAGGCGACATACGCGCAATTCCCCGGCACGCAGGAGAACTACCCGCCATACATGAGCGTTGTCGCTCCTGAGAAGGCGACCGAGTGCCGCTATGTGACGGCATTGAGCGCAAAGCAGATCATCGGCGACGAGATCGCCAATGCCGACTTCGAGTGGGGAACCGATGGGTGGCAGATTGGCCATGACGGGCCATCACAGGTGAAGCTGAGCTTCGATGAGCAGGTGAAGCACTCGGGCAGGCAGTCGATCAAGCTCGTCGGCGAGGTCCCGGAGCGAGACCGCACGCTGCTGGGGCAGTGGTACCTCCCGGCCAGGGAGGGCGCGCTCTACCGCGCGAGTGCGTGGGCCAGGTGCGAGAATGTGACCGGCGGCACGCCGGTGATGGACCTGACCTTCTACGGACCCGACAAGAAGCCGCTCACGCCGTACTATGCCGAGCGCGGGCAGAACGGCACCGTCGACTGGCACAGGATGCAGATCGAGGGCCGCGCGCCGGCGGGAGCCACTCTGATGACGCTCCGCGTCGGCTACAACCGCTGCGCGGGCACCATGTGGCTCGATCATGCCCAACTGATCCAGGTCGACCCGCCGAAGGTCCCGCAGGAGCAGTTCGACTGGAGCTTCGCCATCGAGGGCGACCCGGCATCCGGAGCATTTGCCATCCATGCGAGTGCCGATGGCCGGGAGGACCTGCTCATCTGCAACTTCACGGGCGCGGCGGCGACGGTTGCCGGCGTGCAGACGGAGAACCGGCTCGCTCTCAGGCGTAGCGTCGGCGGAGCGGAGACGATGAGCGCGGAGATGAGGTAGGCGCAGTGCAGGACGGCGGAAGTGGACGGGGTCACGAACCACCGGGGGCTTCGAGCCGGTAGATGCGAATCGCCGCCTCCGGCCCGACCGGGCAGTTGAACTCACACATGCCGCAGCCGACGCATGCATCGGGATGGACGACCGGCCGCAACTGCCCCACCCCACTGCCGGCGGCAGCGCCCGGAACACCAATGTCATCGGCGGTAATCGCCCCGTACGGGCATGACTGCTCGCAGATCAGGCAGACGGTGTACCGGTCGCCCTTCTGCCAGCTCAGGCAGCGGCTGTGGTCGATGCGCGCGAGGGCGATCTTGATCTCGGGCTTCTCGGTGGAGTCGAACGGGCGCAGCGCGCCGCTCGGGCAGACCTCCCCGCACGCGGTGCAGGACTGCTTGCAGAAGCCCATCGAGGCGACCAGCGTCGGCGTGAACAGCCCGTCGAAGCCGGCCTCGAGCGTCGCCGGCTGCAGCACATTGGTCGGGCAGACCTTCATGCACTCGCCGCAGCGGATGCACCGGGCACGAAACTCCTCCTCATCCATCGTGCGCAGGAACTGCGCATCTCGGCTGCGGAGCAGTGCCCCCGGTGGTCGGATCAAGAACTGCGCGCGCGGTGAGAGCGGCCCCCGGTCTCTCCGCAGCGGGTAGCGCACAATCGTGCTGTACAGCAGTCCGGCCCCGACCGCCTCGAGCACCCGTCGCCGCGGCATGTCGGTCCGCTGGTGTAGACCCAGTGAGCTGAGTGAAAGGCCGATGCGCGTCGCGCCCTTCCCGCAGTTCAGGCAGTTGTAGCAGAGCACGCACTCGGGCGTCTGAGTGATCTCGGGCGCATGCGGACGGATTGCGCCCGTCTTGCAGTCGGTGACACACCGATTGCAGTGAGCGCAGGCGTCGGCATCCACCAGCCGACGCCAGAGGCCAAAGCGGCCGACAAAGGCCAGCAGCGCCCCCAGCGGGCAGAGATTCCGGCACCAGTAGCGGCGGCTGACGTACGAGAGGCTCAGGACGATCAGCAGGACCACGCCGGTCGTCCACATCATCTCGAAGCCTCTATATACCAGAACCGGCGCCCCCAGCCTCTCAGCGGCGGCCGCGACAGGCCCAATGGTCGAATGCGCCATCCAGACCCCGATGCGCTGGAGCAGCGGATGCATCACCATGGCGCCGGCGCGCGTCAACAGCGGGATCGGGTCGAACCACCACCCGACCTGCGTCCCGAGCAACGCTGCAACCATTGCCGCCACCAGCAGAACGTACTTCACCCGCACCCACTCGGCTCGGCGGCTGTCGGCCCTGCGGAGCGGGTATATGGCCAGGCGATGGAACACATCAATGCAGGTGCCCAGCGGACAGACCCATCCGCAGTAGAAGCGCCCTAGAACCGCGGTCAGCCCCAGCAGAACCAGGGCCGGCCAGAACAGGGACAGGACGCTGCCGACATCCGGGAAGTGCGGGGCGGCCAGCACGGTGAGCAGCGCGGCGAGAGGATCGGCACGCAGGAAGAGATCCGGCTGCGTGGTGAACCCCAGAGGCCACTGGGCAGCCCAGAGCAGCCAGACGAAGGCGATGAGGAACGCGAGTTGGGAGATGCGGCGGATGAGTCTGCCGGTGTTCATCGTCTCATCTCACGGTACGCGCGAGATTCAGAGCTCCTGATATGGGCACCAGGAGCGATGTCCATTTCCTGGGCCTCGGAAGCCCTTG
>DPJP01000197.1:1893-4005 GCA_003542955.1 Armatimonadota bacterium | reverse complement strand
CGCGACACCCGACAGACGAAGCAGGCTCGCACAGGGGCTCATGGCATCGCTGCTGCGACCCACATCAGGAGGTCTGAGATTAGCCCTATTCATCCCGGCTGCGCTGCTTCATCACCAGCACCGGGCACTCGGCCCCGCGCACGACCCGCTCTGACACGCTGCCCCAGCGCACCACCTCGCTCAGGCTGCGGCCGCGTGAGCCGATCACGATGCACGAGACATCAAGCGTCTTCGCCATGCGGGTAACGGTCTGCTCCGGAACCCCGAGTTCGACGTGCACATCAGTCTCGATGCCCTGGTCGCTGAATCGGTGCGCAAGCTCGCTCAATCGTTCGCGGTCGATGGTGTCGAACTCGGTGAGCCTGTCCATCAGGTGCGGCTGCAGGTGAGTGACATCCTGCACATGCACAAGTGACACGCGTCCGAGGCCCTTCTGTGCGACCCCGGCAAAGCACTCGAACGCGGCAAGCGAGAAGTCTGAGAAGTCGGTTGGGAATAGCACATGCTCGAGCAGAGGGCGACGCAGGCCGCCCGCGATCTGCTCGTTGGTGCCCGGCGGATGCAGAACAAGCATGTTCGTCCGGCCGTTGCGGATCATCTCGAAGGCCGTCGACCCGAGAAAGTAGTGCTCCCAGGGAGAAGAGACGAAGGCGCTCATCACGATGGTGTCGATACTCAGGCGTCTGGCTGCCGCGATAGTCTGCTCGGCGGGGATGCCGACAGTCACCACGCTGCTCAACTTGACCGGCGTGTGGGGCTGCGCTTCCGCCACCCAGGCGTCAAGGTCGGCTTGTGCACGCCTCCGGGCCGCCTCGTCACGCGCGGTGTCGGGCAGCACAGACTCCACGCAGTGCGCGAGAACCGCCTCCTCGACGGGCACGTTGTTGACAAGCCGCAGCAGCGGCTCAACGTTGGGCGTGGTGCGAGAGGTGGTGACCAGAATGCGCTCGAGCATACGTCGCTTCCTCCGAAGGACAGCGGCCTGTGATGCTGGACCTATTATAGCCTAGTCGAGGTTTGAAGGCCATTCGGCGCACCTCAGTCAAGTGCCTCGCCGGTGTCGGGTGTGGACGCCGATGCTGCGCTCCAGGCTCTGCGCGCCGCCATTCGGGCGATGGAGTCCGGCATCGAAGGTGCGCATGCCGCCGGGGAAGAAGACTCCACCGTCACTCGCGATATGCTTCGGCCAACCGGGAGTAGTTGCCATGTACAGGGCGATTGTGGTGTCGGGATGCATCCTGCTGCTGATCACGACGGGCGCTGCCGAGCTGCTGCAGACGATCCCGACAACGGGCATGGAGCTGGTGCTGCTGCCGAACTCCACTCGCGGTGATGTGGTACAGACGTGTGACATCGCCTATGGACGCGGCCGCAACCTTGTCAACCTCTGCTACTCGGGCGCCAAAGTCGCACCCGACAGCATCGCCCTGCAGCCACCCGACGGCGTCAGCGTGATCCGCGCCGACCGCCCCGCGGGCAGGGCCGATACAATCGTGTGGCAGGTCGACGGCGGCGCACAGACGCGCCGGCCGACGGTCATCAGGTACACACTCGATGGGCTCAAGTGGCGGCTGATCTACCGGATGGACTACTCGCCGTCCGCGGGCGATCCCGCGCGCGGAACCGTGGCGCTGTCGGCCGAACTCGAGCTGACAAACGAGAGCGGGATGGACCTGGAGGGGTGCGCGCTGAGCCTCGACATGGGCTCGCGCGATGACGGGCAGGCGCTGCTGGTAGGCGGTGACACCATCGACCTGCCGGCGGGATGGACCAAGTGCTGGGCCGTTCGCACCAGAGGTGGTGACCCATGCATCCTCGATGGACTTGAGGCCACAGTCGCCTACGTCTACGATCCCCTGCGCTTCAAGGGCGCCGTCCAGAGGCTGCTGCAGATCGCTGCTCCAGCCGATGAAGCCGCCCTGCTGGCCGCCCTGGCGCTCCCGGAGGGAGCACTCGAGCTGTACCTGCCCGGCGATGACTTTGCCACTGAGTTGCCCGCCGCAACCTCGACATGGCGCCCCACCCCCGGCGCCGCAGACGCGGCGAAGGGCCCCTGGGTCGAGATCGACACCGGCCCGGAGAGTTCCATCCTCGTGAATGACACGCTCGCGG
>DPJP01000197.1:319-1880 GCA_003542955.1 Armatimonadota bacterium | reverse complement strand
GGAGTTCCGCCGCGACAAGTTCGCTCTCGACAAGACCGGTCGCGTATCAGGCTCTGACATCATCGAGAACCACCACCTGCGCTTCACCAACTACACAGCTACCCCGGTGGCGTTCACCGCCTACCAGGAGGTTGCCACGAAGTGGGCGCTCTCGGGCCTGACACCGGCGCTCGGCGAGAGTGTGCCCCCCGATCGCGGCACGGCGAAGCCGGTCTGGAGCGGGACACTGCAGCCGGGTGTGGAGACGCTCGTGCGGTTCACTGTCACCAAGCACCAGGGGACAAACAAGTAATACGGGGGCAGGGGCCACTCCCTATCCCCCAATCAGCCCGGCCTCCAGCATCCACCGCACCGATTCCTCGACCGACTGCTCCGGGGTACGCTGCGGGCTGTAGCCCAGTTCGCNNCTTCTCGATGCTGAAGCACATGTGCTCGCAGAGGAACCTCAGACCGCGCTCGTTCAACTCCGTCCGGTGCGGATGACGCTTGAGCAGCTCGAGCATCGGCACATACTCGACCCGCGGCGTCTCCCCCAGCGCCTCCCCAAGCAGCTGCAGGTAGTAGTTGAGCGTGATCGCGTACTCGGAGGAGATGGTGTAGATACCCGCCTTCTCGGGCCGATCCAGAGCCAGGACGAAGGCGTCCGCGAGGTCGCCCACGTGCCCGAACTGGATCAACGCCCTGCCGTCGTTGGGCATTTCCACAACTGCCCCGTCAAGTATCCACTGGAAGCGCTCCGCCCTGCGATCTCCCCAGATGTCGATCGGTACTGCCCCCGGGCCGATGATCGCCGTCGGTCGCAGCACAGTCAGGGGAATGCCGAACTCCCCACACAGCCGGGCGGCCTCGACATCTGCAGCCAGCTTGTGCGAGAAACCCACGTACTGGTCATCAGGTCCGATTTCGCGTGGGTGAGTAGGATGCTCCTCGTCGGCGGGGAGGTAGTGCAACGGGGCGTAGACGCCCACCGATCCGCATTGCACATAGTGGCCGATCTTGCCGCGCAGCGGCTCGAGTACCGCCGCCGCGCTGCCGGCCGACATGGCAATCATGTGCACCGCCGCGTCGAAGGTGCGCCCTTCCAGCGCCGCCGCCAGAGCCCCATCATGGGAGATATCGGCCACGATCTGCTCGACACCGTCAGGCCGCTCCCAGGGCGTCTGCCCGCGGTTGGCGACGGTGACACGGTCGCCGCGCGCGGCCAGTCGCTGCGTGATGTTGAGTCCCAGGAATCGCGTTCCGCCGATGATCAGGACATCCATGCGTCAGGCAGCCTCCGGAGTGTCCAGCCCGGTTACTGTGCCAGGCGGTGTTTCATCCAGTAGTAGATACTGTCGGCCAGTTGGTAGTAGCCCGATGGCGTGGGGTGTACGGCGTTGCTCTGCCGCGCCACCGTGGCCTCGGTACGCGCGTGGACCGGCTCGACGCTGGTCGGGTAGCCGTGGACGCAGTCGAGATTCACGTTCATCGGGACGACGAACAGGTTCTCATCCTCACGCCCTGCCCATTTCTCCAGCTCACGCTCGACGACACGCTGCACGTTGCGGCGGTACTGCCAGCG
>DPJP01000197.1:0-255 GCA_003542955.1 Armatimonadota bacterium | reverse complement strand
CCATCTGCGCATCCGGGCAGGTCTTCCGGATCTCGGCCAGCAGCGTGTCGGCATACCCCATCATCGTGTCGATGGCTGCCTCGATGCCGGGCTTGCCGGCGGGGTTGAGCGCCTCCGTCGCGCCGTAGGTATCGTTGCAGCCGAGCAGGATGGTGATGAAGTCGGGCGCCTGCCCGTCGTTATACTGATCCAGGTAGTGCTGGAAGTCCAGAACCGGCTTGTCGCCATCCAGGCGCAGGAACGGGCTCTTCGCGC
>DPJP01000114.1 GCA_003542955.1 Armatimonadota bacterium | reverse complement strand
ACACATCTGGCCCAACCCAGCATGACGTCGGACATGGAATCGCCGACGAGGACGAAGATGGGTACTTCGACGGTCTGAAGGTGGGAGACATGGAGTTCGGCGGGCTGTTCCGGCACATTGATTGGCGCATGCTACTAACGGCCAGTGATCAAGCGAGCCTCCACACCAGCCACTGGCGTTCCCACACGGCCATCCCCATGCTTGCAGCGAACAAGGTGGTCAGCAATCGACTGATCGAGTATCTTGAGGGCGAGTGGCCGAGCGGCTGCGAGTGGATGGCGGCAGTGCATCTGTTCTCTGGAACCTCGAAGATCGTGCACGACACGAGGTCTGAATACAAGACCCCGATCAGCTACATCAACGGCCTGTCTACCCCGGGGCTCATAGAGGTAGGGGTGAATGGTTGCCTCTTCGACTTGGGGGGGACTGGAGTGATGGGCGATGTGGGAGAGGGCACGGCCGGTGCTGGCAACTGGCTCGACTTGGAGTGCGTCGCGGTCAAGAGCCGCTGGGCCGTCGGGTGGCAGGAGATCANNGCTGCCCAGCATAGCCTCGGACGGAGCACCACTATGAGTGTGCCTGAGTGGATTGAGAAGTACTGCGCGTACGGGTTCAGCGGCCTTGGCTGCATTCACGACAAGACCGGCTGGAAGAACGCCTACGGAGACAACGACGACTGGCCATACCCGGTTACGCCACGGCAGCGGACTATCCTGGCGTGGGTGACAATGAATGGCACCCACGTTCTCTTCATCCAGCTTGTCGGGAAGAACTGGACGTGGGACGAGGCACTTGAGTTCTGCAGGTCTCACCTCTGTGCAGAGATCTACGCGGGGCTTCACTTGGCGCCCTGCTCGCTCGTGGTGCGCGACTGCGTGCATCTGGATGGAGGGGGGAGTTCGCAGTTTATCTACGCCGTGTCCGGTGAGAACCCCAAGCAATGGGCGAACGTGAGCAGGAAGGTACCCAACTTCGTGCGGGGCAGTCTCGGGGGGCAGCCATGAAGCGGACGACAATCGCCCGACAGGAAAGCCTGAAGGCTCTGTGCGCGCTGTGCATTATCTTGGCGCTGGGGTCCGTGTGCCCACAGAGCGCTTCGGACGGACGTGGCACTCCCGGCAACGCCGCCGCCAGCGACACGGAGCGGACCCTAGTCGGGGTCGGCACGTGGGTGCCCTGGCCTGAGGCGGCGTGGGAGCCACGGTTCCGCGTGCAGCCGGGCATGCTGATGCTCCGGGCCCACGCAGGCGGCAGGTTCGTCGCCGCGCTGGCCGCGGACGGGCACATGCGTGTCTGGCGCACTGGTCCCGGCCTGACCACCCTTGGCGTCCCGCTGCGCACGACCTGGGGTGATGACTACATCGTCAGGGACATCGAATGGCGCGGGGGGCTCCTGCTGTACTACAGACTCGCGGGGGTCCGCGACTACGACGAGTTCATCGATTGGGGGAGCTTCGCAGGGAATAGCGGCACCAACCCATATGGGGACTACCGGAAGTACGAACAGGCGCATGCCCAGACGTGGGCCTACGACCCCGAGACGGGTGAAGATCGTGTTGTGGTTTCTGAAGGGAGCGGCGACCTGCACACGGGAGATGAGCATGAGCCATTCGTCATCTGCAATCCCACGTACCGAGATGAGCACGTGTCTGGCTACACCACGCGCACGCACGTCGCCGTCTACTCGGCGCTCGGTAGCCCATGCACTGCGCGGTTCGACGCGCCCCTGGGGGTGGCCCTTGACGAAGGCCGCTTCAACGGCCCCGTGACACCATCTCGCGTCGTCGCGCACGCTAGCAGGCCATGGTTTGCCGCTGTAGGCAAGGTCGACGGTGACCGCTCTCAGTATGGGCAGAGACCGCGCCGTGAACTGGCGCTGGCGGTCATCCACACCGATGGCAACACGCGTTTCCTCACGGACGCCACGCTGAGCCTCTATTGGGCGAATCTGCCGGGCTTCCCCGCGCTCGTCAATACACACGATGGCGACTGGGGAGTCGCGTGCATGCTACGCCAACATGGGAATACCCCGGTGCGCCTCGCGGTGTACTCACCAGATGGCCCCAAACTGGCCGAACACGCATTCGGGCTGCGATGGGGATGCCTAACGGAGGCCACGGGCCGGAAGACCAACTGGCGGCCCATAACAGTCACGCCCCACGGCGAGTCGCTCCTGCTTCAGGACACAGGTGCCCGCGACGCAGTGCTCCCCGGCGAGAAGGCCTGGGTGTGGATGTGGGACCTCCAGGAGCAGGTTGCCGTACCGCTTGCCGACATCGGAGGCATCACCCAGTGCTTTGGTTGGCTCAACGACGAGTACCTGATGGCGGAGGTCCAGGCAAAGCCGAGCGACCAAGTGCCCGAGTACGGCGTTCTGCACGTGCCGTGGAAAACGCTGACGGACCAGCGCGCCAGACCACAATGACAGTGTGCAAAGGGTGATACTCTGAATGCGCAGACACCGACTCTTCACGTTCCCATGCATCGTCCTTGCCCTCTCATTCGCCCTCACGGCCTTCGCCGCTGAGGACGCGGAGGCGTATCGGCCGCAGATTGAGGCTATCGTCAACGACCCGCTCACGCCGGAGGTCGAGCTGTCCGCCGGTCTCAAGGCGCAGGAGCCGACCCATAGCGTGAACTGGCCGGATGCGGGCGTGCTGCAGGTCAGCATCAACAAGCCCGTGTCGCCACCGGCAGACTACGTCATCATCGACCCCGCCACAGAGACGGTGGTCGGCTACGTGGCGCCGGACCCGCGTGGGCCGGTGCCGATGGATGAGATATCCGTCGAGGCGGGGGTAGAGATCGCCAGGGAGTTCTGCGGGCGGCATCTGCCGGAGCTGTTCGCCGAGGGTGGGGAGGTGGTCGTCACCGCCGAGGAAGACATCGGCCGCAACGGCGCACGCATGGTGCGGCTGCGAAGGCTCGTCCAGGGCGTCACCATGCCGACACTGGCCGATATCGGTGTGCGGGTCTATGACGGCAAGGTCGTCTCCATGCGCCGCAAGAGCGCTCCGCTCGATGCGGCCCTGCAGTTGCCGGGCACGTTGAGCCTCGAGCAGGCGCAAGAGGTGGCCTCCAAGAACGTCCCCTGGGACAATGTGGCGGCGGTGTGGTTCTTCGACTGCCTCCATGAGGTCATCGCCACCGATGCCGGCCAGCGCAACGTCTGGACCCTCTGGGGCGAGTTGCGGACGAAGAACACCGGCAACACGGAGCTTGAGTGGTTCAACCACTGGGTGATCGACGCCAACACGGGCGAGGTGATCTCCAGTGAATGGACCAAGCCAACGGAGGACCTGATCGCCGCCTACGCGGCCTCTGGTGGGCCCCGCGCCCCGAAGCGCTATCCACCGCGGCTGTTCGCGGACAGTCAGCCGATGTGGGCACCCGACGGCACGAAGCTGCTGTTCATCTCCGACCGCGAGCGTCCCGGCTACCCGGCGTGGATGCACCGCGACGGCGGTCTGTTCGTCATCAACGCCGACGGCACAGGCCTCAAGTGCGTAGTTCCTGATCCCGTGAACGGGCCGGCGTGGTCGCCGGATGGGACGAAGATCGCCTACGCCACTGTCGGTGCATTCGATACGCTGACGATGTGGATCGTCTCAGTGGATGGCGAGCGGCTGCAAGAGCTGCCCTTCCCCAAGCATACGCACTACACCGCCCCGTTCTGGGTGGATGATGCCCGCCTCTTCGTTCGGAGGGTCGTGACAGGCGTCGAGCAGGCAGACGTGGTGCTTGTCGACCTCACGCAGCCGGACGCCGAGCCGAAGACACTGAGCCCCAAGTACGCCTCTACCGCCGCGCAGGTTCCCATCTGCCTGACGCCCGACGGCTCAGCGATCATCTTCATGACCTGGGAGTTCCACGGCTGGGATGACCAGTGGGACATCGTCCGCGCCCCGCTGGACGGCAATGCGGAGACTGCGGAGGTCATCTGCGAGAAGCCGCCCGTGGGCAGTGTCACGCAGTTGCTGGGGCCAGACAGGCTGTTCATGCGCGACCCGGAGGGCGGCAGAAGCAAGATGTGGATGGTGAACATGCAGACCTGGGAGGCGCAGGCGTGGGAGCCGCCCTCGGTGCCGCTGCCGGAGCCTCGCGCAAAGGACCAACGCGCCGACGACCTGCACGATCTGAGCTTCTCCCCTGACGGTCAGCGGCTGGCGTTCGTGCACAACCTCATCGACACCGAGGGCGAGTACCCGAGTTGCGACGTGATCTGGACCTGCGCGCTGGACGGCTCGGACTGCCGCCGCGTGACGCCGT
>DPJP01000202.1 GCA_003542955.1 Armatimonadota bacterium | reverse complement strand
CAGTTGTTGACATACACAGTCCGAATGTCCCGCTCACTCATCTTCCTCCCGCCGCTCGCGCTTCTTCTTCAGCAGCCGGCCGAAGGTGTCCCCGTCAGCGACCGGCTTGCCATCCCCTCGCGATGATGCCGAAGCAACAGGCTCCTCGACGCGCGGGATGTCCGCATCGGCCGGGCGGGCGGCGTCCGGGCCGGTGCGCGTGGTGCCCAACTCAATCCGTGGCACGTCCACAGGACGCTCCGGACGGGACGCCTTGATGTGGTCAAGCAGATGACCTGCCGTCGAGGGCGCCTCGATGCGCCTGGGGCGCAGGCGCGCACGCGCGGCAGCGACAACCGACATGGCGGCCGCAAACGCGCGGGCGACATCATCGCGCGTTACGAGCAGCCGCCGCACACCCACATCAATCGGCAAGAGCACCGCGGCGATCCACAGCAGCAGCCGCCAGATGTCAATCGGCACCGTGGGGACCTCCACCGGCGGGGTGAAAACTGTCTCGGCACCCGTCAGGACGCTGCCGCCCGTCTGCTCGGCGATACCGGCAAGCAGGGCGTCGTTGGGCTCGGTATCGGCATAGTCGGGCGGGTAGGCCATCGCGAAGCCGACCGTCTGCGTGGCGGAGAAGCCCTCGGGACCCTCCGCCGTCAGTCCGACGACATACGGCCCGCTGACGGGCGTCTGCACCTGCGCGCTGTAGCGGCCGGCGGCGGTCTGCTCCAGCCGCACCTGCCGTCTGCTCCCATCCGGCAGGTTGACATTGGCCTGGATGTCCAGCCCGCTGAGCAGCTCGCCATCCTGCGCCACGGCGTCGACGACGATCATCGCCGCGTCGCCGGCGGCCTCTACGCGCGGGTAGAGGACACCACTCGAGAGCTGCCGGAGGCTGTAGCGGACCGCCTGCCCCCAGAACTTCCCGAAGCCCGGCCACTGCATCCAGTGGGCCGCCCAGTGGTTCTTGGCATCGGAGGTGAAGGCGACGCTGCGGCCCAGGCCATACTGCCAGTGCGCGAGCACGGGGTCCTGCTTATGCGAGACAAGCGGCATGCGGGCGAGGTCCTTGGGCGAGGTGGCGACATAGCCCAAGAGCGGCGGCGCGCTGCCCCAGTCGATGCCGGAGGTCACGGGGCTGGCATCCTGCGGCTGTGCCCTGAACGGCTCCTCCATCAGCGCCGACTTGGCCACGGTGAGCGTCTCGCGGGTGAATATCTTCTTCAGGTCGCGAGCGTACTGGGTCAGATAATACTGCCCGTCGCCGGCCGCCGCGACCTGCTTGAGAAACGGCACATGCGGTCCGTCGCCAAACGCGATAGCGGTGAGTGTGATCTTCTCCGAGGCCATCTGGGACGCCAGCTCGACGCAGCCGCCCTGCTCGTCACAGTCGCTGCCATCGGCAAGCATGATGATATGGCGGATGGGGGATGAGTTGCTCTTGAGCACGTTGTACGCCGCGCTCAGCGACGGGTAGCAGGCGATGCCGCCGCCACCCGCGCCGACGGAGCGCAGCGTCGTCTTCGCCGACTCCTTGCTCTGCAACTTCGTCAGCGGCAGCACCTCGGTCGGCTTTGGATCCGAGGCGATGAAGCCGACGGCGTCATACGGCTGCAGCAGGTCGACCACCGCGCAGGCTGCCTCCGCGGCAAGTTGTATCTTCTCCACTCCGTCCTCGATCATCCCCATGCTGCCGGAAGTGTCCATCACCAGCAGCACGGCGGCCGCCGGGAAGACGCGCTGCTTGTTGATGTCCATGGTGACCGGCAGCGCCTCTTCGATCGGTGTGCGGTAGTAGCCCCCCGCGCCGAACGAGTACTCGCCCCCGATCATCCCCAGGCCGATGCCCAGGTCTCTCACCGAGTCGCGGAGCATCGTCATCTGGTGCTGGGTCATTCGGTAGGCCGGGTAGTTAGAGAGGAACACGCTGTCATAGCGCTCCAGCTCCGCGACATTGATCGGGAGCGCCTCCGGCCCGCCGACCTCGACCTCGACATCCTGCACCCGCAGCCCGCGCCTGATGGCGTCAAGCTCGGAGGGGTCCTGGTCGACGATGAGCACCCGCGGCTTGCCCTTGACACGCACGAAGCTCATCCCCAGGTCGTTCTCGCGGCACTGGTCGCCGGCGCCCTCGATAAGCACCTGCACCTTGTGGAAGCCCGGATCGGCGATCTGCACGGGCACCCGCAGAGATGATGCGCCCGCGCTGAGCGCCACGCTCTGCGTCTGCGTCGGTTCGTCATCGATGATGAGCGTGACGGTTGCCTCCGTGGGCTGTGTGGCCTCGATGGCGACGCGCACGGGGAACGGCTCCCCCCGCCGCGCCTCGGATGGCGTGTGGATCTCCCGGACGAGCACATCCTGCGCCTTCCGGGTCCTCAGCGGCACCACATCGACGCTCACCTTGTTCGCCCGCGACAGCAGCAACTCCCCGGCAACGGCACCCACGTTCTCATTGCCGTCAGAGAGCAGCACGACCTTGCCGGCGGCGCCGGGCGGGATGAGCCCCAGCGCCAGTCGCAGGCCCGAGGCGATATCGGTATGCGTAGGGGCGGTGCGGGCGACATCACGGACATCGCCCGGACGGCGCAGCGACTCTGACTCGACGGAGGCCTCGCGCCCGAAGTAGACCAGCGCTCCGCGATCCTGTGGGCGCCGCATCGCCAGCGCCTCGCGGATGAAGTCAAGCGCCCGAGTACGCTCCTCCCGCGGCACCGAGAACGACTCATCCACCGCGAACACCACAACCAGCTCATCACTGCGACGAACAACCTGCATGCCGGCCAGCGCCATGATCAGAGACAGCATCAGCAGCACCCGCGCGGCCCAGGCGACGCGCAGGCGCGTGCCCGTCAGGTCGGCAAAGCTGTCGCGCGCCGAGTGCCACAACAGCAGCCCGGCGACAGGCAACAGCAGCAGGAATACTGGTCGCGCGAATGCAATCCACATGGCTCTCATACTCACGTCAGCAAGTAGGCACAACGACCGCGACGGCTACGACCACGGCGAACACCGTGGGGCGCTGCCCCACGCCCCGCTGGGGAACTGCGAGTTCCCCAGACCCCGCGATAAGGAACGGCCGCGAACGCACATTGGGGGCCGGAACGATGCGGCGCAACGGCCGTGCGAATTGTCAGGCGGCCTTCGAGCGTCCTGTCGGACGCTGCTCGGCCGACTCGACAATCCGCACACCAGGCGCCGGACAGCGCTCAGTGTTGCTCCCGAAGCACAAGCGCTATCCTTGCCTACGCGCAGACATCGCGAGCTTGCGCTGACCTCCACGGGTGAGTACCAGAGACGAGGGGGCTGTGGGAGACAACGATCAGGCGGGCAACAGGACGCGGCTGTGTGTCATCATCGTGAGCTGGAATGTCAGCGATGACCTCCGCGTGTGCCTGGAGTCAGTCTATGCCGGCAACGGCGGCGACTTCGAGGTGTGGGTTGTCGATAATGCCTCGAGCGACGGCACGGTGGAGATGCTCCGCGAGCGGTTTCCGCAGGTGAGGCTGATCGCCAATACCGCCAACCGGGGCTTCGCGGCGGCCAACAACCAGGCGCTGGCCGATGCGGATGCCGACTACTTCCTGCTGCTCAATCCCGACACGATTGTCCCCGAGGGCGCGTTCGATACGCTCCTGAGATTCGCCGATGCGCACCCGGAGGCCGGGGTCATCGGCCCGAAGCTGCTGAATCGTGACGGCAGCCTCCAGTACTCGGCGCGGCGCTTCCCGACCTTTGCCGCAGCGGTGTACCGCAACACCCCGTTCGGGAAGCTGTTCCCCGGCGCGCGGGCGCCACAGGACTACCTCATGGTCGACTGGGATCACAACGACGCCAGAGCGGTTGATTGGGTGTCGGGCGCGTGTATGCTCATCCGGCGGGAGGCGCTGGCCGAGGTTGGGCTGCTGGATGAGGAGTTCTACTGGGGCTCGGAGGATGTCGACTACTGCTTCCGGATGCGCCATGCGGGCCGGGGGGTGCTCTACACGCCCGAACCGGCGATCATCCATGCGATCGGGAGCAGTACGAGCCAGGTCGTGATCCGGACGATCATCCGCACGCACCGGAGCATGCACCGGCTCTACAGCAAGCACCTGGCGCGGAATCCGCTGAGCCGGGGGCTGATCTGGCTGGGTATCTGGTCGCGCGCAGGGCTGCTGATCGTCGAGCATTCCGGGGCGTGGGTCTGGACGCAGTTGAAGTCCGTGGTGAGGAGGTTGCGGCGGAGATGACCGAGGACCGGCGCGCACAGAGCCCGCTTCGCCATCTGCCGATCGCGCTGCTTGCGCTGGTGATCGTCTGCTACCCGCTGGTGGCGGGGAAGAACTTCACCGCGCAGAACCTGGCCATGCACTGCCTGCTGATGGTGGCAGCGCTGGTGTGGTACCTGTGGGGGCGGCCCGGCGGAGGCACGGTCACGATCATCCGGCCCGGCCTGCTGGATCGGTCGCTGGTGGCGTTCCTGGCCATCTGCCTGTTGGTGATACCCTTCTCGGTGTGCAAGTACGCGAGCCTCCTGTTCATCATCTCCCTGTGTGATTGTCTCATCATGTACTGGGTGGCGCGGGAGGCGTCGGATGATGGGACGTCGGGGAAGGTGCTGGCATGGGCGGTGGTCGCCTCCGGGGCGCTGTGCGCGCTGCTGGGTGTGCGTGAGTATGTGCAGACGGCGTACTTTCTGGAGAACCCCTCCTGGCGCATCTTCGGACCGCTCTACAACCCCAACATCCTGGCCTCCTACCTGACGGGTGGGCTGCTTCTTGCGCTGGGTCTGCTGACTGCGAGGGAGGAAGCTCGCCCGGTCGAGACGCCGAAGCGGAAGAAGCGTGAGCCGGAGCCGGCCCCGGCAGATGATCGTCCGCGGTACGGCGCAATCGCATTTGGCTTTGCGGTGCTGTTGTTGGTTGCGGCGCTGTTTCTGACCGGGTCGCGGGCCGGGTTAGGGGCGATGCTGGTCGGGCTGGGGGTGTTCATCGTCCTGCGGGCGCCGCGCGGGGCGGGCAGGCGGCGCGCAGTGGTCGTCGGTGTGGTGGCGATTGCGTTATGTGTGGGGGCCGCGCTGGCGGTGCCGACGATACGGCCGCGGGTGCTCGAGACCTTCAGCGTGTGGAGCCACTCGTGGGTGTTCCGGTACTACACCTGGCTGGGGACGATGGACATGGCTATGGCGCGGCCGCTGCAGGGCTTCGGGCCGGGCAGCTTCATGGAGGCGTATCCGGGGTTCGCGCGGGCGGGCTTCACGCGGACCGCGCACCAGAGCTTCCTCCAGGTCGGTGCGGAGGTCGGCGTATTCGGTCTGCTGGCGATGGTGTGCGCCGGGCTCGGTGCGCTGGGAGCGTGTGTGAGGCGGTCGGCGGAAGACAACGCGATGGCACGGACGCTCGCGGCGGCGGCGGCAGGGTGGCTGGTGGCGCTGGGGGTGCACAATCTCGTCGACTACAGCCTGTACGTGCCGGCGGTGACGGTGACTGCGTGCGCGCTGCTGGGGGCGGCGCTGGGCGGGGACACAGGAGAGCGGCCGATCCGCGCGCGGCGGCGGGTGATCCTGCCGGCGCTGGGGGCGCTCGTGTTGATCGGTGTATGGCTGCTTGGCGCTGAGTTGCTGACGGCGCGTGCGGATGCCCTCACGGGGCGCAGGCAGTTCTACGCGGCGGAGCAGGCGGCGGTGTGGGCCACGAGGCTGACACCGTTCTCTCCCGGAGCGTGGGAGACGCTCGCGGGTGTCTCGGAGGCGCAATTGACTACGCCGCAGAGCCCGCGGATGCAGGCTGCGGTCGATGCCCGGCTGCGGGCCGTAAGCCTCGCGCCCACCGAGCCGAAGAACTACACGGCGCTGGCGGACCTGTACGGGCTGCAGGGCGACCCGGAGCGGGGCATCGAGTACGCGGAGCAGGCGGTGGCGGTCTATCCGACGGGGACGCGGGGGTTGGCGGTGCTGGCGAATCTGCAGGCGCGGGCCGGGCGTGAGCAGGAGGCCGAGGCGACCTACCGGCGGCTGCTGGCTCTGCGCGAGAGCCCGGTGGGCCGGTATGAGGCGGTGCCGGAGCTGCCCGAGGTCGACTATGTGTGGGCCTACAGCTCGCTGGGGCTGCGGGCGCTCGAGGCGGGGGACGCCGAGACCGGGCAGCAGATGCTCCACGATGGGCTCGAGCTGCTCAACGCGCGGCTGGGGGGTGAGGAACTCACCATGGACATGGCGCTACGCTACGGCGGCGGACCGACGCGGCAGATGCAGCGCTTCGGCGAGATGGCGGGCGCGCTGGAGGCCGCCCTGGCCCGGCACCCGGACCCGATCAATAAGATGCGGCTGGCAGAGGCGTGGGGGCGACTGCGCGAGCGGGCGCGGCAGGAGGCGCTTCTGCTTGATATCATCGACCACTCGCGCGGGCGTGAAGACGCATCGGCGCGGTTCCTGGGTGCGGTGGCCTACCTGGAGCTTGGCGAGGCGTACTCCGCGGGTGGGCAGAAGGATCTCGCCGGGCAGGCGTACGCCGAGGGACTTCGCCTGCTCGAGGACGTGCCGGAACAGACAGTTGCCTCGGGCGGTGATGTCAAAGGAAGGCGGGCGGTAGGTGTGGAAAGACTCTCGCGATTGAGGCAGGCCGCCCAGAGCGCCGCCAACTGACCGGCGCACAGCCGGTGTGGGAGAGAGACGATGCCGAACATTCTTGTGGTCAATGGACCGAATCTGAATCTGCTTGGCGACCGTGAGCCGAATGTGTACGGGGCTGCGAGTCTGAGCGAGATCGTCGCGGCGATGGAGACCGAGGCGGAGCGGCTTGGGCTGAAGATGCGGGCCTACCAGAGCAACTCCGAGGGCGGTATCATCGACATCATCCACAACGAGCGTGGTTGGGCGGACGCGATCATCATCAACCCCGCCGGCTACACCCACACCTCGGTGGCCATCGCCGACGCCATTCGCGCGGTGCGGTTGCCGACGATCGAGGTGCATCTGTCGAACATCCATGCTCGCGAGGAGTTCCGGAACCGCTCGGTGACCGCCTCGGCGTGCATCGGGCAGATATCCGGCTTCCTGAGCTACAGCTATATTCTGGCCCTGCGGGCGGCCAAGGAGATCATCGAGGGACGAATCTCGTGAGTGCCTACAGCTCCAGACAAGCAGTCGTGCGGTCATGGCTGAGTGAGAATGACGTCTGCGCGATGGTCATCAGCTCGGCGGCGAACATCCGCTACCTGAGTGGCTTCACGGGAGAGGGGCATTTGGTGCTCTTCGCCGGTGGCGGGGGCCTCTGCACGGACGGCCGCTACGAACTGCAGGCGGCCGAGGAGTCGCCTGAACTGGATTGCGTTCTGAGTAGCGACGGTCATCTCGGCGCGGTGATCGAGTACGCACGCGCGCAGGGCGTCGAGCGGCTCGGTTTCGAGGAGAACGTTGTCACCTACGCGGCATACCGGCGGCTCGAGGAGGAGTTCGGGGCCGACGCACTGCGGGCGACGAGCAGTATCACGCAAGACGCCCGGACGGTGAAGGATGATGACGAGATCGCGCGCATCCGGCGTGCGGCGGGGATCGTCGACGAGGCGCTGACGGGGTTTCTCGACCAGCTGCAGCCCGGCATGACGGAGAAGGAAGCCGCCTTCGAGCTGGACCGGCGCATCCTGACAGGTGGCGCCGACGCGATTGCCTTCCAGACGATCCTGGCCTCGGGGCCGTCGGCGGCATGTCCGCACGCCCGGCCCTCGAGCAGGGTGCTGCGTGAGGGCGACATGGTGAAGGTGGATGTGGGCGGACGCGTGGACGGCTACTGCAGCGACATCACGCGGACGGTGTTTCTGGGGGATCCCGACGAGCGGTTCGTCGAAGTCTACTCGCTGGTGTACGAGGCTCAAGGGGCGGCGCTGGAGCGCGTGGGGCCGGGCGCCGAGTGCCGCGAGCTTGATGAGATCGCCCGGCAGATCATCTCCGACGGCGGCTACGGCGACGCATTCTCGCACGGGCTGGGTCACGGAGTGGGGTTGGAGGTGCACGAGGCGCCGCGTCTGTCGGCGCGGAGCACCGACACGCTTGCGCCCGGCATGGTGGTAACGGTTGAGCCCGGGGTCTACCTCGAGGGCTGGGGTGGGGTGCGGATCGAGGACCTGGTGCTGGTGACCGAGCGGGGCTACGAGGTGCTGACGGGGACGCCGAAGTGGCGGGACGATTGCGGCAGGTGATGTGGCGAGCGCCCCGAATACAGTTCTGACGGAACTGCCGCCGGACACCAGAGCACACCCGTTGACCACAGTCACCTGCAAGGAACAAGGAGATTGCCGTGAAGCCTGACGACGATGGGCTGGCCCTGTCAGAGGACGAAGAGCTTGCGGCCGCCGTGGAGGTGGTCAACCGGCTGATAGCCGAGAGGCGCCTGGCGCTGACCGTCAGGCCCGCGGGCGAGCCGGACGAGACCGCGAGGGCGGTGCTCCACAGAATGGTCGCGCACCTCGAACCGCAGGGGGATGCGCGAACGCCTCAACCAGACACGGGCGACGCCCACGAGCTGCTTGCAGGTCTGTTGGACGCCGCCTGTCAGGGCGCCACCAAGGCGGTGACAACCACTGACATCGAGAGCCGCCTCGGGCTGGTCATCAACCTGAAGGTAGCCCTCTGCAGGGCAATAGAGTCTGCAAGGTCCCCCGAACTCCGCCTGCAGCGCCTTGCTCTCGTAGCCGTCCTGAACGCCCTGGAGAACACATACGCGGAAGACCTCACTCAGGAGCAGCTCAATGCGGTGGAGAGCGCACTCGGGTCCGTGAGCCTTGCCGCATTCGACCGTGCGCAGGCTGCCGCCATATCGAGGGAACTCAAGGCGGCAGGGCTGAGTGCAGTGCCGGCCCTGAGCCTCGAGCAACGCCAGCGCCTGCTTGACACGCTCGAGTAGGAACCCTATCGTGGCCACTGTTTTTGCCGACACGACCGTTCTTGCCGACCTCATGTTCGCTCCCCCCGAGGAGCAAGACGCCCTTCGTAAGGGCCTTGCGGTCCACTGCGTGTGGACCACGAGGTACGTCATCCAGGAGTTGCGGTGCACCTTCCTGCGCGACGCCGTGGTGCTTCACGATCTGGTGGTGGATAGCGACACGACCGAGATCGCCCTCCGCAGGTTGACCCGGCGGTACCTGAGCGAGCGCAGATTGCGGCGTGTGCATGCCGTCCTGGCGCTTGTCTCGGAGCGGACCGGGTCATACCTGGGCAGGGAAGCGGTCCTCGACCGCCTCGAGGCGCTCATCGAGTTCGGCCTGATGGCGGAACTCCTGGCGCCGGTTGACCCCGATGGTATCACAGACGAGACGGGTTGTGTCCGGGGCGAACCGGAACCGCAGTGGCGCGGGAACAGGTTCGACTTCGAGTGCAGAGGCAGCAAACGGCAGCCCACCGGCTGCCGGATCGAGGAGTTCCACCAGAAGCACACCGACGAACTCGGCAAGCTGGCTCAGGGACCCGATGGGCTTGACGCAGTGCACAAACACCTGCGGGAGACGGCCGCGGCAGTGCTCGAAGATGCCAGACAGGGGAGGGGGACGAACTGCTATCGGGTCCTCGCCGACTGCATCATCGCGATGTCGGCGCCGCCGGAGGCAGCGGTGTGCAGCACGAACGCGACGGACTTCTGCCCTATCTGCGAGGCGCTGGGCAAGGAGTTCGTTGACGCACGTCCGGGGCGGCAGAGCGGCTGACTGCACGCGACGCAATCTGGGTCGACCGCGCGGGCCTGTAGTCGAGGCCCGCTTCGTCTTGCCCGTGTTTTGACTTTGGGCCTGCTTTGCGCTAAACTCTAGGCCTGCCGCAGGGCTCGACCGGGGGCGAGGCGGAGTTGTCAGTGCCTGGGCGCAAGAACCGCGCACACCCCCCCTACCCGTGCCGGCGGCTGTGTTGAGGTATCCTATACCGGGTCGACTGACGCGGCACGCAGATCACGGGGGCCGGTCACGCTGGAAGCGCGACCTACCCAGCGACCTCCCCGTCGCCTGTGTGGCCAGCGTCGGCGATTGCCCTCGCGATTCGATGGCCCGGGAGATAAGGGTGATGTTTGAGTGATATCGGTGAACGACCTCAAGCCCGGCGTCACCATCGAACTCGACGGCCAGGTCTACCAGGTTATCGAGAGTGAGCACCACAAGCCCGGCAAGGGGCAGGCAGTGGTGCGAACGCGCCTGCGCGATGTCAGGACGCAGAAGGTGTTCAGCAAGACCTTCACCGCACAGGTGAAGGTGCCGCGCGCGCGCGTGGAGCGCCGTGACATGCAGTTTCTCTACTCCCAGGGCGACATCTACTGCCTGATGGACATCGAGAGCTACGAGCAGATCGAGGTGCCGCTGGAGCAGATCAAGGACGTGGCGCCGTGGCTCAAGGAGGGCGAGACGGTTAACATGGTCTCGCACAATGGTGAGCTGCTGGGCCTGGAGCCTGCCCACACCGTCGAGCGCCGCATCACCAAGACCGACCCCGGCGTGCGGGGCGACACGGCGCAGGGGGGAACCAAGCCGGCGGTGATCGAGGGCGGCGTCACGGTAACGGTGCCGCTTTTCGTCAACGAGGGTGAGGTCATCCGCGTGGACACGAGAAGCGGCGAGTACCTGGAACGCGTGAGCAACTAGGCGGGGAGCTGCGGATGAACCGCGAACGAATACTGAAGCTCAATGAGATGCTGAAGGCCTCCTGCGCGGGCGAACTCGAGGTGCGGGAGGGCGATACGCGGATACGCATCAGGCGGATGCCTCCGGCGCCCTCGGAGCCGCCGTGCTCGGTTGGGTCGGCCGGCGATGGCGCGGGCCCGCCGGCGGAGGTCGACCCGCTGGTTGACGCTACCATCGTTACCGCGCACATCGTGGGGCTGTTCCATCGGGGCACGGCTCCCGGTGGTGCTCCGCTGGTCGAGCCGGGTGACGTGGTGAGCGAGGGTCAGTGCCTCGGGACCATCGAGGCGCTGAGGAACTTCACTGAGGTCAGTTGCCCGGTTGACGGCACGGTGGTGGGTGTACTGGTCGAGGACGGGGCGCCCGTGCAGTTCGGCGACCCGCTGCTGGCCGTCCGGCCGAAGTAGGTCACGCGGGGTCGTACTCGCGCATGCGGTCACGGAGGTGAGCGCGATGGGCGTACGGTTTGGTTTCACGATGATCGGCCTTGTTGTTGCGCTGGCCATCATCGCGATACTCGCTGGTGTGGTCTACGGGCTGGTGGGCTCGGGGGGCAAGGGGCAGGGGGAGAAGAAGTCGATCCCTGCGCGGGCCATCGAGAAGGCCGAGTCTGTCGAGTGCCAGAGCAACCTGAACCAGCTCCGGCAGGCGGTGTCGATGCAGACGATGTCCGGGGAGCCGGCTCCGAAGTCGCTTGAGGAGCTGAATCTGGGCTCGATCTCGAAGTGCCCCGTCAGCGGTCAGCCGTACGGCTACGACCCGGCGACAGGCCGAGTGTGGTGTCAGGAACACCCGAAGTATTGATGGCAACGGTCGATTTCCGACGCACACGGTGGCTCTGCCGCCCGATCAGTGTACACGGGCGAGATGCCGGGGCGGGGCCGAGGGGCCCCAACGGATAGGAGAGGTTGATGTTCCGGAAGCTGCTGGTGGCTAACCGTGGCGAGATCGCGTGCCGCATCCTGCAGGCATGCCGAGAACTCGGCATCAAGACAGTTGCAGTCTACTCCCAGGTGGACGCGAATTCGCTGCACGTGCGGCTTGCCGACGAGGCCGTGTGCATCGGCCCGGCGCCCAATCGCGACAGCTACCTCAACATCGCCAATATCATGAGCGCGGCGGTGGTGACCGGGGCGGAGGCGATCCATCCGGGGTACGGGAATCTGTCGGAGGTGGCGCGCTTCGCGGAGGTCTGCGAGGCGTGCAAGATTGCGTTTGTGGGGCCGCCGTCGTCGATCATCGAGCGGATGGGTGACAAGGCGGCGGCGCGCAGCACGATGATGGAGTCGGGTGTGCCGGTGGTTCCGGGCAGCGACGGGCCGGTCAAGGACGATCGCGACGCGCGTGCCATCGCCGACGAACTGGGCTACCCTGTGATGGTGAAGGCCGTGGGCGGCGGGGGAGGTCGGGGGATCCGCGTGGCCCACAACGGGGAGCAACTCGAGGCGCTGATCGGCTCGGCGCGGGCGGAGGCGAGGGCGGCATTCGGCAACGATGAGTTGTATGTGGAGAAGTTCGTTGGTGACGCCCGCCACATCGAGGTGCAGATTCTCGCCGACTCGCACGGCAACACCGTACACCTGGGCGAGCGCGACTGCTCGATCCAGCACCGGCACCAGAAGCTGCTCGAGGAGGCGCCGGCCTTCGGGGTGTCCGACTCGCTGAGGCGGCGGCTGGGGGAAGCGGCGCTGGCGGCGGCAAGAGCCGTCGGCTACATCAATGCGGGCACCATTGAGTTCATCCTCGACAAGGACAACAAGTTCTACTTCATCGAGATGAACACGCGCATCCAGGTCGAGCACCCGGTGACCGAGATGCTGACGGGCGTGGATATCGTGCGGGAGCAGATCCGGGTGGCAGCCGGGGAGAAGCTCTCGTGCGAGCAGGGGAAGATCTGGTTCAACGGTCACGCCATCGAGTGCCGGGTGCTGGCTGCTGATGGAGAGCGCGGCTTCACGCCGTCTCCGGGCATCATCAGCGAGTGGCGGCAGCCGCTGGGGCCGGGCATTCGGGTTGATACGGGTGTCGGTTGCGGGAGCGAGATATCCTCATACTATGACCCGATGATTGCCAAGGTCATCGCGTGGGATCAGACGCGCGAGGCGGCGGTGCGGCGGATGTCGGCGGCGCTCGAGGGCATGCGCGTATCCGGGCTGCGGACCACGATTCCATACCATCAGCGCATTCTGCAGAACGCCTTTTTCCGCCGTGGGGAAGTGGACGTGAACTTCATCAAGCGGCACATGACGACCACGTAGGAGGCAGACGATGGGAGACGGCTACTGCGGCGTTGCTCCATTCTGGAAGGCTGCCGTCGGGGGCCTGTTCGGTCTGGCGGTGGGGGTCGTGGGGCTGAGTATGGGCTTTTGGGCAGCGGTTCTGGTGCTTGTTCTGATCCTGGTGGGCGCGGTGGTCGGAGCCATCGCGTGCGGCCCGAATGACTGACGACGGGCCGGGAGCGCAGCTTGGCAATGTCTGGAGGGCAGTAGTGAAGACTGGAGCGAGACGCAAGGGACGCGAGTTGGCTCTGAGTGTCCTATTCGCCGCGGACGTCGGCAGGCTTGGCCCCGGCAAGGCGCTGGGTGCGCTTGACAACACGCTCAGGGCGCTGATGGAGCAGTGGGAGATGGATGAGTTGGAGGGCGAGAAGCTGGCCCCCGAGATTCGCCATTTCGGGCTCGCCCTGGCGGAGGCGTACTTCGCGGACAGGCAGCAGATCAACGGCTGCATCGAGGATTTCTCCCACGACTGGACCATCGAGCGCATGCCGGGCATTGACCGGAATATCCTGCGCCTGGCCATCGCCGAGTTGCTGCACTGCGATGATGTGCCGGTCAGCGCCACAATCAACGAGGCCGTCGAGCTTGCCAAGCTCTACGGCACCGATGACTCCGGGAAGTTCGTCAACGGGATTCTCGGTGCGTTCGTCCGCAGCGAGCAGGTTCGCGCGGCGATGCCCGAGGGGGCCGAGGAGACACTGCCGGAGGAGACCTCGGCCGAGCCGTGCTAAGTCCTGCTCACCCGGTATCGCCTCTCCCGCGCACTATGGGAGCGTCGCGCCGAGGTGGGCGGTCAGGTGGCAGATGAAGTGGCCGACGCGCGCACCTGTATACTGACAGTCGGCGAGGTGACCGCCTACGTCAAGCGGTTGCTGGACCGCGACGAGGTGCTCTCAGACCTGCTCGTACGGGGCGAGGTCTCGAACCTCCGACGACCGGCCTCGGGCCACATCTACTTCTCCCTCAAGGATGACCAGAGCGTGATGGATGCCGTCTGCTTTCGCGGGCGGGCCGGCACGCTGGACTTCGAGCCCACTGATGGCATGGCGGTCGTCTGTGGTGGGAATGTCACCGTCTACGAGAAACAGGGCCGCTACCAGTTGGTCATACGGTTCATGCGGCCCGACGGCATGGGCGAGTTGGCCGCGGCGCTCGAGAAGCTGAAGGCGCAACTGGATGCGGAGGGGCTGTTCGCCGCGGAGCGCAAGCGCGCTCTGCCGCGCTTCCCGCGCCTGATCGCGCTGGTCACCTCCGCGACGGGGGCGGCGGTGCGCGACATGATCAGCATCCTGACGCGCCGCTATCCGCTCGCGCGGCTGCTGTTAGTGCCGACGGTGGTGCAGGGCGAGGAGGCCGCGGGCAGCATCGTGGCCTCCCTGCGGGCGGCCAACGAGGCCGGCGCGGACCTGATTATCCTCGGGCGGGGCGGTGGGTCTCTCGAGGACCTGTGGCCCTTCAACGAGGAGGCCGTTGCGCGGGCGGTGTTCGGCAGTCGGGCGCCGACAATCAGCGCGGTGGGGCATGAGACCGACACCGTACTGACCGACTTTGTTGCCGACTTGCGGGCCGCAACGCCCTCCCATGCCGCGGAGATGGCCGTCCCCGATATCGGGGAACTGCACGACTACCTGGGGGGTCTCAGTGCCCGTGCGACACGGCGCCTGGGTGATGTGCTGAGGCGTGACGGCGAGCGGCTGCTCGAGGTGGCCTCCCACCCGGTTCTGCAGCGGCCGGGGCTGTACATCGACACGCGTCTGCAGGAGCTTGACGACACGGTCGAGGCGCTCGGGCGGGCGGCGGAGAGGTATGCGCGGTCGCGACGGGAGCGGCTCGAGCGAACCTCGGCGCGGCTGGCGGGAACCGACCCGGCGGCGGTTCTGCGCCGGGGATATGCAATCAAGAGCGAGTTTGTGCGACAGCTTCGGGAGCGACTGGTAGTGCTCCTGATGCATCCGGCACTCCGGCATCCGGGGTCGCTTTTGGCGGGGAAGCGCGCGCGGCTGGCGGCGGCTTCGCGAGATCTGGCGGCAGTCTCGGGGCGGATGGCGCAATCCGGGCGACGACGGCTGGATGTGGCGGGCGCGCAGTTGGCGGCGCTGGACCCCCACGGCGCGCTGCGGCGGGGCTACAGCATCGTGCGCAGAGGCGATGACGGGCGCCTGGTGAGCCGCACGGGTGTCGTGGCGGCGGGAGACGCAATCGCGATCACGGTTTCGGATGGGGATATCTCGGCCGAAGTCTCCGAGACGATACCCCGGGAAGAGGATGGGCAGAGTTGAACGCGAACAACGTGGACGTAGAGAAGCTCTCCTTCGAGGAGGCCCTCGAGCAACTCGAGCAACTGGTGCAGCGGCTGGATGCCGGCGACTTGCCGTTGGCGGAGGCGATTGACACCTTCCGGCTGGCAATGGCGTTGCGCACCCACTGCGCGGGGCTGCTGGATGAAGCGGAGGCTTCGATCGAGCAGTTGCAGGTGCAGGGCGGGGAGCCGGAGACGACCGCGGACGACGCGCGCGTGTCGGGCATTGACTACTCGGACAATGATCCGTTCGCGGAAGCGGATGAGGGCGAGGAGGCGAACCCGGGCCTGTTCGGCGACAACCCGTTCGGAGATGAGTGATCGATGAGCGATCATCGATGCGTCTTCATCGGCCGGCAGCGCGCGAGACCTGCATGCGGGCTGCACCCCACAGGACCTGACAGATGGGGTCAATACTGGAGACAATAGAATCGCCGCAGGACCTGAAGCGGCTGAGCATCGGCGAGTTGGAGCAGTTGGCGGCGGAGGTTCGCACGCTGCTCATCGACACCGTTGCGGAGACGGGTGGGCACCTGGCGCCGAATCTGGGCACCGTCGAGTTGACGATCGCGCTGCACAGGCTGTTCGAGTCGCCGACGGACAAGCTGATCTTCGACGTCGGGCACCAGTGCTATACGCACAAGCTGCTGACTGGCCGCAGGGAGCGCTTCGACACGATCCGGCAATGGGGCGGGCTGTCGGGCTTCCCGCGGCGGAGCGAGAGCGAGCACGATATCTTCGGGACGGGCCACGGGTCGACCTCGATCTCGGCGGCGCTTGGTTTCGCCCATGCACGCGACCTGCGCGGGGGGCGCGAACACGTGGTGGCCGTCATCGGCGACGGCGCGCTGACCGGCGGGCTGGCCTTCGAGGCGCTCAACCAGGCCGGGCACCGGCAGACCGACCTGATCGTGGTGCTCAACGACAACGAGATGAGCATCAGCCGCAATGTCGGCGCGATGGCGGGGTACCTCTCGCGGATGAGAGCGACGCTCGAGCCCCGCATCCGGGAGACGCGCGCGGACGTGGCGCGGATCCTCGAGCGCTGGCGGCTCGGCGACGCGATGCTGGTGGCGATGGACCGACTGCGTGACAGCGTCAAGCACCTGGTGGTGCCGGGGATGCTGTTCGAGGAGTTCGGTTACACCTACCTCGGGCCGATCGACGGGCACGATATCGAGCAGTTGTTGTCGATCCTGCGACAGGCCTCGCGCCTGGAGGGTCCGGTACTGGTGCATGTGCTGACGACGAAGGGGAAGGGCTACGCGCCGGCGGAGAAGGAGCCTTCGCGCTTCCACGGCACCCGGCCCTTCGTGGTCGAGACGGGGCAAGTGCGCTCCGGCAGCCGATCGCCGAGCTACAGCAAGGTCTTCGCGGACTCGCTTGTCTCGCTTGCGGAGAAGGATGAGCGTGTGTGCGCGATTTCCGCGGCAATGCTGGATGGGACGCAGCTTAGCGAGTTTGGCGAGAGGTTTCCGCAGCGGTGCTTCGATGTGGGGATGGCGGAGGGGCACGCGGTGACTTACGCGGCGGGGCTGGCGGCGGCGGGGCTGCGGCCGGTTGTGGCGATCTACTCGACCTTTGTGCAGCGGGCGTATGACAACATCATGCATGATGTGGCCTTGCAGAAGCTGCCGGTGGTGCTGTGTCTGGACCGGGCCGGGCTGGGCGGGGATGATGGGCCGACGCACCACGGCGTATTTGACCTGTCGTTTTTGCGGACGGCGCCGGGGATGGTCGTGATGGCTCCGGCGCACGAGCGGGAACTCAACGATATGCTGGCCACCGCGCTGAGTCTGGATGGTCCCAGCGCGATTCGCTACCCGAGTGGCTCGGGGCCGGGCGTGGACTACACGGCTGCTCCGCGCATTCTGCGGGTGGGGGAGTCCGAACAACTCCGAGACGGGCATGACGTGGCGATTGTGGCGGTCGGGCGAATGGTCGAGAACGCGCGAGATGCGTGTGAATTGCTCTCAAAGCAGGGGATTGAGGCGCGGCTGGTGAATGCGCGGTTTGTCGCCCCGCTCGACATGGAGTGCCTCCGCCGGGCGGCGGCGGACTGCGGACGCATTGTCACTGTCGAAGAGAACGTGCTGGCCGGCGGGTTTGGGTCTGCGGTTGCGGAGGCGCTGGTCTCGGAGAGGATCGGCGCCGCGCTGGATTGCATTGGTGTACCGAACGAGTTCATCGAGCACGGAGACGTCGCCAGACTATGGGAAGTGACCGGGCTTGCGCCCGGGGCCATCGCGCAGCGGGCCGCGGCGCTCGTGAAGTCGAGCCCGGGAGCCCCGCCGGCGGAGCGCCCGATCCCGGTAGCGAAGCATCTGGCGCCGGAGGTGTCGTCATGAGACGAGCACGATTCGCCCTCTGTTTGCTGTTGCTGGTCGGCCTGAGCGCGCTTGCTCTGGGGCAGGCGGAGAAGCCCGCCTTCGACCGCGCGATCGATGCCTACGACTCGGGCAGTTTCACCGAGGCCAAGCGGCTGTTCCTGCAGGCGCTGGACGAGCAGCCGGAGCACCCGGTGATCATGTGTTGGGTGGGCTCCGCCGCGCTGCAGAACGGGGAGTTCGAGGAGGCCGAGAAGTACCTGCTCGCGGCTCTGAACAAGAAGCCGGAGTATCCGGAGGCCCACAACAACCTCGGCAACACCTACCTGGCGCAGAACAAGCTCGACCTGGCGGTCGGCCAGTACAAGCAGGCACTGGAACAGAAGGCCGACTACGCCGATGCTCAGTACAACCTTGCCAACGCGTACGCGCGGGGCCAGAACTGGGAGTTGGCATTCGCGGCCTTCAACCGCGCCGTCACGTTGACGCCGGATGATGCCGACGTGCGGATCAACTACGGGCATACGCTGTGGCAGGCCGGACAGCCCGAGAGGGCGATCAAAGAGTATGAGGCCGCGGCCGGGCTCCGGCCCGGTGACGCCGGGGTGCTCAACGCCCTGGGGATGCTCTACCTGGACAGACAGGACAGCGTGAAGGCCGCGGAGTACTACACCCAGGCCGTGGCCGCGCAGCCGGGCCTGGCGGCCGCACAGCTTGGACTGGGCATCGCCTACTACAACCTGGGCAAGTACACCGAGGCCATTGGGGCGCTGTCGGCGGCGGCCCAACTCGATGCCACGAGCTTCGCGGCCAGGTACAACCTGGGGTTGGCCGCGGCGGCGGCCGGTGACCTTGCAGCCGCCGAGACGGCATACCGCGACGCGCTGGCTCTGCAGGCGGATCACGCGCGCTGCCTGAACAATCTCGGCTGGGTTCTGCAGCAGACGAATCGGCCCGCGGAGTNNTGCAGAAGGCAGTCGCGGCCGAGCCGACGCTGGCAATGGCGCAGATCAACCTGGCGCTGGCATACGAGGGGGCCGGCAACGCGGAGGCCGCCCGGCAGCAGTGGTTGCAGGTGACGACGAGCTTCCCCGACAACGCGCACGCGCACTTCGGCCTGGCCAACAGCTACTACTCGACGCAGGAGAAGGACAATGCGCTGCAGGAGTACCTGCGGGCGCTGGCACTGGAGGACAACAACGCCGAGGCCCACAACAACGCGGGGCTGATCTACCTCGAGCAGAGCAAGTTCCCGGAGGCGGCCGACCACTTCCGCACGGCTCTCGAGCAGAAGCCGACGTTCGCCAACGCTGCGAACAACCAGGGGGTGGCGCTCGAGCGCCAGGGCAAGTACGCGGAAGCCAAGCAGATGTACGAGAAGGCCCTCCAGATTGACGCCAACTGCCAACCCGCAAAGACGAACCTGCAAAGGCTCGAGGCGCTCGGCACGACCACGGCCACCGGGTAGGGCAAGGGCATGGACTCGACACCGGCACCCGCGGAGCAGATCAGCACGGTGGGCATCGTGGCCGCCACACACCGGCCGGAGGCGGTCGAGTGGGCGCGTATTTTCGCCGAGCGGCTGAGCGAGATGGGCGCGCAACTGCGCCTGATCGAGCAACTCGGCGAGAACAACGAGCTCCAATGCTGCTGTGGGGACCAGGCGTACGTGGCCGCGAGCGACCTGATCATCGTGCTTGGCGGGGACGGGACACTGCTTTCCGTGGCGCGCTGCGCGGGACCGATCGGCACGCCGATTCTGGGGCTGGACGTGGGGAGCTTCGGCTTTCTGGCCAAGGGCGAGCCGCGTGCGGCCGTCGGTGAGTTGGATCGGCTGCTGGCTGGCGAGTTTGCCATCGAGCCGCGGATGATGCTCAGGCTCAGTATCGAGGACGTGGATGGGACGCACACCGCCGAGGACTGCGCGCTGAACGATGTGGTGGTCTCCGGCGCCGACGGTCGACACGTCGTGTGTCTGCGGACGGAGGTCGATGGAGAGCAGTTCGGAACCTATCGCGCAGACGGGTTGATCGTGGCGACTCCGACGGGCTCGACGGGCTACAACCTGTCGGCGGGCGGTCCCATTGTCGATCCGCGGCTCTCCTGCATGGTGCTCACCGCCGTCTGCCCGCACACACTGTGCTACAGGCCGATGGTCCTGCCGGATCACGTGCAGGTTCGGGTCGGCGTGCCGGAGGGCGGAAAGCACCCGGGCGTGGTCACCGCGACCGTCGATGGGCAGAAGTCGTACACACTGAAGCGCAACAGCAGCGCGGTCATCGAGAAGGCGCCACACGTTGCACGGCTTGTGCGCCTGCATGACCGCCCCTACTTCCCATACATCGTCTCGAAGCTGATGCCGGGGCTGGCCGAGTAGTCCTCGGGTCGGCCGATGCGTAGACGGAGTGCCTCCAATACCCAGAGCGCACGGGTGGTGCACCCAACTGCTGCCATGCTGACCGAACTGACAGTGCGCAACTTCGCCCTCATCGAGGAGCTGCAGATCCAGCTCAAGCCCGGCTACACGGTGCTGACCGGTGAGACAGGGGCCGGCAAGTCGATCATCGTCGATGCGCTCAATGCCGCGCTCGGGGAGCGGATCACCGCGGAAGTCGTGCGGGGGGGCAGTGACAGCTCGCTGACGGAGGCGGTGTTCGACGGCGGCGACGCGCCCGCGGCGCTGGCGGCGCTTGTCGAGAACGGACTGGCAGCCGACGGGGATGAGACGATCATCGTCTCGCGGGAGATCGCCCCCGGCGGGAGCAGGTACCGGCTCAATCGGCGGGTGAGCACACTCGCCCTGGTGCAGGAGGTCGGGGCGCACCTGGCCGACATCCACGGCCAGCACCAGCACCAGAGCCTGCTGCATGATGGCAATCACCTGCGCTATCTCGACGAGTTCGGGGGGAAGCCACACCTGCGGCTGCTCGAGGACTACCGGGCCGTTTTCGCCGAGTTCGACCGTGCGCGGTCCGAGTTGCGCAGCCTGAGGACAGATGAGGCTGAGCGCGCCCGACGGCTGGATATGGTGAGCTTCCAGGTCGAGGAGATTGACGCGGCGGGGCTCGAGGCGGGCGAGGAAGAGCAGCTCCAGCAGCGGAGAAGGGTGCTGCAGGCTGGGGAGAAGCTGCTGGGAGCACTGGCGCGGGCGGAGGCCCTGCTGGCCGCGGGTGACGAGGGGGCGCTCGGGGCGAAAGACGCTCTGCAGGAGGCTGCCGACACCATCGCCGGCGTCGCCGGCATCGATGACAGGCTGAAGGCGGCCGCCGACGAGCTGCAGGAGACGGCATATCGGGCCGAGGCGGCAGTTCGGGCCCTGGCGGACTATGCGGACGGAGTCGAGTTGGACCCGGCTCAACTCGAGCAGGTTGAGATGCGCCTGGATGTCATCACCGGGCTCAAGCGCAAGTACGGCGAAGGGATCGGGGCGATACTCGCCTTCAGGGACGAGGCGGCCCGGGAGCGCGAGCGGCTGGCCTCGAGCAGCGAGCGGCTGGCGGAGCTTGAGCAGCAGTTGGGCGGCCTGGCGCTGAGGGCGGGCATCGCGGCCGAGGCCCTGAGCGAATCACGCCGAGAGCTTGGCCACACGCTGTCGGAGGCGGTCACAGGCGAGCTTGACGGGCTGGGCATGGCCGGCGCGGCCTTTGACGTCGAGTTCGAGCAGGCCACGGATGACGAGGGCGTTGTGATGCCCGACGACAGGCGGTTGCGCGCGGGCAGAGACGGCGTGGATCGGGTGCGCTTTCTGCTCTGCGCCAATCCGGGTGAAGAACTCAAGCCGCTGTCGCGGGTGGCCTCCGGGGGGGAACTGTCGCGTCTGATGCTGGCGTTGAAGTCTCTGTGCGCCCGCGGCTCGGCAGTCCCCACGATTGTGTTTGACGAGATCGATGTCGGCATCGGCGGGCAGACGGCCCACAGCGTGGGCGAGAAGCTGATGGCGCTCTCGCAAAGCGCGCAGGTGCTCTGCGTTACCCATCTCCCGCAGGTGGCGAAGTTCGCCGACCACCACTACGTGGTTACCAAGGAGGTCTCCGGCGGCCGCGCGCGCATTGCCGTTGGAGAGCTTGACCAGCAGCAGCGTGTCGAGGAGATCGCGCGGATGTATGGGGGCCGGGATGCCCGCGCGGCGCTTGACTACGCCCGGCAGGCGCTCGCGGAGGCCTCCCGGACGCGAGAAGCACTTCCACACCAGCCGCAAACGTAGCGATGACAGGCGAAAGCCGGGTGTGCCATGCCCAAACGCTTCAAGGTCGTGATCAACCAGGAACACTGCAAGAGCTGCGGGGTGTGCATCACATTCTGCCCCAGGCAGGTGCTGGGGGTATCGGAGATGCGCAACTCGGCGGGCTTTCAGCCGGTTGAGGCGCAGAAGCCTGATGAATGCACCGGCTGCACGCAGTGCGCGATCATGTGCCCCGACGCATGCATCGAGGTGTACCGCGTCACGGTCACCGAGCATCCCGTGGCGGCTGAAGAGAGCGTGAAGCGATGAGCGCACGCGTACTGATGACAGGCAATGAGGCACTGGCCGAGGGCGCTATCGCCGGCGGCTGCAGGTACTTTTTCGGCTATCCGATCACCCCGCAGAACGACATCCCGAAGTACATGGCCGAGCATCTGCCGGAGGTCGGCGGGGTGTTCGTGCAGGCGGAGAGCGAGCTTGCCTCGATCAACATGGTCTACGGGGCCGCCTCCGTCGGCGCGTACGTGATGACGACGTCGTCCTCGCCGGGCATCTCGCTGATGCAGGAGGGCCTCTCGTACATGCTCGGCAGCGAGTTGCCGTGCGTGGTGGTGAACATGGTCCGTGGGGGGCCGGGGCTGGGCAACATCGGTCCGGCGCAATCGGATTACTGGTTGGCCACGCGCGGAGCAGGTCACGGCGACGGGCGCTGCCTGACCTTCGCGCCCTCGAGCGTGCAGGAGCTGCACGACTGGGGGGCTATGGCCTTTCCCATTGCTCAGAAGTACCGCTGCCCGGTGATGATCCTCGGCGACGCGATCATCGCCAACATGGCCGAGGCGGTGTCACTTCGGGAACGCGCGGAGCCGCCGCCGCGGACGCAGCCGTGGGCCCTGGGCGGGCGGCAGGAGGGCCGCGAGCGGCGGATCATCAACTCGCTGTGGACCGATCTCGACGTCATGGAGCAGGTCAACATCCGCATCCACGAACGCTATGCGCAGGCGGCGCAGGAGGAGACGCGCTGGGACGAGTATGGTGATGATGACCCGGTGGTGGCCTTCGCGGCGTACGGGATTTCGGCGCGTGTGTGCACGACGGCGGTGGACCGGCTGGCCGACGAGGGTATCCGTACGCGACTGATCCGGCCGATCAGCGTTTTCCCGTTCCCCTCGGCGCCGATGGCGCGGTGGGCGGAGCGGGTGGAGCGCTTCATCTCGGTTGAGTTGTCGATGGGGCAGTTCATCGAGGATGTGAGGCTGTCGGTGGAGGGACGATGCCCGGTCGAGCTGATCTCGCGGGCGGGGGGCAACCCGATGAGCCCGGACGAGGTCGTCGCGCGAACGAAGGAGATACTGGCCCGGTCCGCGGGCTGACGCGACTGATACAGGGGGCGCATCGCGGCTCAGGATCGTCTGGCGGGTGCAAGGAGAGGACGCAATGGCACAGACAAGCACAGGGGCAACGGGCATGGAGGCGCTCTACACGCGCCCGAAGGGCCTCACCGATGTACAGATGCGCTACTGCCCCGGCTGTACACACGGGACGGCGCACCGGCTGGTGGCGGAGG
>DPJP01000179.1 GCA_003542955.1 Armatimonadota bacterium | reverse complement strand
TGGCGGGGTCGATGATGACGTAGTCTGCCGGTGGCGACACGGGCTTGTTGATGCTGACCTGCAATACCCCCGCGTCGGGCCAGTTGACGTCATGGCTCGGCCCCTGCGCCTTGAGGCCGGCGGCAAGCTCAACCTCCGGCGTGAGCGGGTCATTGACGATGGCCTCAATCTGTGGNNGCATCCTCGGCGGCGAAGGCCGTCGCGGCGAGGGATAGTGCGAGAGCGACGCGTAGAAACGTCAAGATCCGGTGCCTGGGCATGGTAACCGTCACCCTTCTCGGTGTCTCAGTCCGGTTCGCCAAGCTCGTTTGCCAGCGTCTTCCACGGCACGTGCAGTACGCCGTACTCCCGCCCGGTCTCATTCTGCGCCTGGACCTCGAGAATCAAGTACTCATCGTGCAACCAGCCAAACGAACCCGTGATGCCGTGCAGTCGTGCGACGGGCAGGGCCACGTGCCGGTCGAGGTGCCACATCCAGATGCAACACGGANNATACGCCAGCCCATACAGCATGCAACAGGAGCCAGTGGCCATCGGGAGTGACGGTGAGAGGTGTCCACTGGCCGTCATACCCGGTGGCATCTCTGAGACACCCCCACGTTAACCCGAAGTCGTATTCGCGTAGCAGTTCGCCCGTGGGCCGGTGGAAGGCAAGCCGGTAAGGCATGCCGCGTGACCTCGTGAGCATGAAGCCGATGGCCGGCTGCCCGTCGGGTTCCGTGGTCCTTGCAGGCAGACCGATATAGCCGTCCTGATAGCGTCGCTTGTACCCATCCGACAGGTAGTGCACATCTCCGTCCAGGGAGATGGTGACGACGGCAGGTTGCGGCGTGGCGCGGTATTCATCCGGAAGCTCCCTGTCCTCGCCCCAACCCAGGGCCCAGAAGCCGACCCAGTCTCCGCTACGGGCCAGGGCGCGTGGCTCTCTCTGCACACTCAGAGCACCCGAGCCGCGAAGCGACTGCGCTATCTCAGGTCGGAAGCCGCGCACGTGCAGGCCCGTCCGCGGGTCGTGTATCTGTACGTCGGCCCGTTCCCACGAATGGTCGACGAAGTCATCAGTGTATGTTGCGTTACACAGGACCAGGTGCTCTCCGAGAGGATCACTCACAGCCGTACCCGCGCCGTCCCCAATGATGACAGCGCGCGCCCCAGTCTTCGGGTCCACAGCCACCGTCCTCGAGTGGTGTGCAAGATACTCATCGTACTTGTCGTAGGCGGGCGGCTGGGGCGGGTAGACATCATAGAAGTCACCCCAGTTGTTGATGCCTGGCAACTCCCCGAATACGAGACGACCGCCCAGCCAGGCGATGGCTGAGGCGACGTCACCGTCTGCCGGGGTGCGCCAGACGAGGGCCCCCAGTTCGCCGTGTTGGGCCAGTTCCCAGATACGGAGGTGTCCACCCGGCACCAGTGCAGCGACCCATCTGCTGCCCGCGTGGGCCGCCATCTGCATCACACCGGGTGAGCCCGGACGGGCCGGTCGCAGCAGCGGATGCGTCCAGGACGTCCAGCTTCCGACGAACGCGCGCAGTTCTTGCGTTTCCCCTCCACTTGGCGTCGCCTGCGTTGTTCCGCCGTCTGCGCACCTGCCGCACTGGAGGGCCAGACCAACGACGCATAGGCCTGCCCCTAGCAGCGATGCCGTCAGGCTCTTGTGCCGCCACTTGCCGCGCATGTGTTCACCTCACCACGCCGAGCCACGAATGTAGTTCGGCACGGGCCGCCGACGGTCGGGATCCGGGTGGTACTTCCAGATGTCCGGCGGCCTGCCCGTGACGCTGTAGTAGAACTGCGTGCTGCCCCCTCCGTCGAGCATCATGACTTCGCGCATCTGGACACTAAGCCCATACTTGCCCTGCGTGACCTTCTGCGCCATCAGGTCGGGCAACTGGTCCCTGCAGAATGCGACTGTCTCGTTCCACGTCCAGCTTGTCCCGATAAGCTGGAAGAAGAGATAGTAGTCGCATGTGGGAATCGCCGCCCTTGCCCAGCCGATGACCGTGCGGTACTCGTTGCTGCTGGGCGAGGGCCAGTCACCCTGGTCGCTGGGCTGGAGCCACTCCCACGACTGTGTCGCCGCATCGTAGTGGTGGAGGCAGCCGATGGCACTGATGCCGTAGCCGGAGCGGCTCTCTACCTCGGCCGGGACACTGAAGTCTACGCTCTGCTTGACGTGCGGGTTCTGGGCCGTTACTTCACCCGCTCCCCATCCGAACGCCCACCTCGGCTTCGGCGGGTTCCCGTGCCCTGCCTCGCTGTTCAGCCACGTGCCCTGGCTGCCTTCGCCTACGTCACCGATAACCTTCCCGCTAGCCGTGATGAAGAAGCCCCCGTTCACACCGGCCTCGAAGGCCCCCCGGGTCGTCAACTTGTCGATTGAGTCATTGACCCACTCTTTCTTCGGGTTGCAGGCCGGCCGCGTATCGTGCACGTACTTGCGCGTCACGGGCGAGATGTGAAGGGCGAGATGCCAAGTTCCGCCACCAGAGCAGATGTACTCGATAGGCTGGAGAGTGCTTGTCTGGTTCGCCGCCAGCATCTGCAGTGGCGTGTGGGAACGCCATTGGGCACTGCGAAGGCCGGCCGGGTCAGTCGCTGCGAGCACCATTCGCCACTCGTCGTGCCGGAAGGCTCCGCCCTCCCCCAT
>DPJP01000135.1:2821-18048 GCA_003542955.1 Armatimonadota bacterium | reverse complement strand
GGCTGTAGAGGTCCATCACCTGATAGAGGGCCTCATGGTCGCCGTAGCCGCGGCGGATGATGGCAGGGCTGTCGGAGAAGACGCCCCCACCCCAGGGGAAGAAGTAGTAGTCCTCGGCGGGTTGCTCCGAGACGCCCAGTCCGGCCAGATGCGGGAAGGAGAGCTTGAAGTCCACGGGGTCCGCACCGGCGTTGAACAGCTCCAGCCCCAGCCGCAGCCCCTCGCCTTCCATGGTGGCCCGGAGCACCGCGCGCAGGGCGGGCTCACCTAGCAGCAACTCGGCAGTGAAACCGGCCTCCGTGGGCGTGATGGAGGCAAGGTCGAAGTCGCGGCTTCCAGCGTAGGCTTTCTCACCCACCATGACCCAGAACAGCCATACGGAGTCGGGTTGTCGCACCATCTGCGTACGCGTGATGGTGTTGGTCAGCGACACGAGCCGCAGGCGCTGCCCTGTCTCGAAGCGGGCGCGCAACAGCCCGTTATCCAGGGTCAGGCTGCCTTCGCGGACGCGGCAGACGGGGGAGCGTGTGGGCGGCATCGTCCCGCAGGCCGGTGGCGAAATCTGCGGGCACATGTTCAGCGGCACGCTTCGCGGGTGGTAGGAGCGGTTGCCACTCACGGTGACATTGCTGATGGTCACGGGGTTGTCCACAGGCCGCACTATGAGGCCGCCGGGGCGGAGGCTGCCGGGCGTCGAGAGCGTCAGGGCGCCCTCACCCGTCACGGCGCCGGTCGGCGTGTCTTCATCATCGAGCCAGGCTATCTCTGCTGCGCCGCTGACGGTGGCAGTCGCCTGCAGCGGCGCCGTGGCATCGAGGTACTCGTGGCTCCACTCCATCCGCAGGGCCTGCCCCGGCTGCAGCTGGATGCCGGCCTGTGTAGTCGCCGCACCGTGGGCCCCGACGTAGCGGACGAGTTGGATCGGGTCATCGAGCGCGGGGGCATCGCCGGGTGTGTACCGCACCGTGAAGCCGGTGTCGGTCTGGTAGAGGTACAGGCGCACCATGTACTCGCCCGTGCCGCCGGGGACGGTGAGTTTGTCCTGGGTCCAGCTTGTCCCGTCGAAGGCGACGGCGCTGTTGCCGCCCGTGACCGTGTTGTCGATGCCCAGGTAGAGGTAATCATCGCTCTTGGGGCCGGGCGCCTTGTGGATCAGTATCTCGTTGAGGCCACGATGCAGCTGTTCGCGGCTGATCGGGAAGTCATACCAGGCCATGGCCGGGGGCTGGCCGTCCCAGTAGACGGGGGCTCCGTTGTCGGTGCGGAAGCGGTGCGGATGGCCGTTGACGGTGATCTCGTAGGCCTCGTCGAGGCCGTTGACCTCGGGCAGATCGTGCCAGGAGTAGTCATGCACCATGAAGTAGAGCGACAGGCGCATTTCCGTGGCGGCCTCCCAGACAGCAACGGGCACCGAACTGAGGTCAAGGACCTTGCGCGCGGTGTAGTCGGCTGTGTTCATGTGGGTCATGCCATGGGTCATGCCGCCCCAGTTGCCGGCGTCATCGCGCACGACGGTGACACCCTCGGCGACCTGCTCGACGATTGAGGGAGCGGCCAGGACGCGAGCAACAAGGCCCAGCGACAGGATCGACACAAGGCAGACGGCTTTCATGGTGGATGCCCTTTCAATCGGTAGTCGAGCGGGGTGCTTCACCATGGTGGGCGAGAGCACCTCCGCCTGCAGGGCACAGGAGAGCGCCGGCCGGTCACGGACCGACTTGGTCCCCGCTATGCCCAACATGCTGCGAACGCTCCGCGCCTGCTGGTGCGCTAATCCCGGCCAAACACCATCAAAAATATATCAGCTTCATTACTAGGAACAGTCAATCCAGAACACCTCGCGCCAGGCACGTATCGAGCATAAAGATACTATAGAGATGCAGCAAGAACGGCAAGTTGAATACTTGGTGTCAGGCACTGGATGTTCAATTGTGCTCGACGTGGGGTCGTGCGTACCCGATGTACAGGAGCCCGCATCCCCGGCGGGGAACCTGAACGCCGACACGTCGCCATCCGTCAGCAGGACAGCCCGCACATTCACTCATACATCAGGTGATTGACCAATGATGCAAGTGCACACACTCGTCGTCGGCCCGCTGGGGACCAACTGCTATCTCGTCGGGGATGATTCGGCCGACACCATCGTCGTCATCGACCCAGGCGGGGAGGCAGATCGCATCCTCAGCCGGATCGAGCAGACCGGCAAGCGCCTCGAGGCCATCCTGATTACCCACGGGCACGTGGACCATGTTGCCGCTGTGGCAGCCATCCGGGAGCAGACCGGGGCGCCGGTCCACGCACACTCGGCCGATGGCCCGATGATGGAGCGTCCGGACCCGATGTGGGCGCAGATGGTCGGCGGCGTGCCGCCCTGCTCGATTGATGTCGAGCTGTCCGATGGCGATGTGCTGAGCCTCGCCGGTCTGAGCTTGACGGTGATCACCACACCGGGCCACTCACCCGGCGGCGTGTGCTATCTGACGGGCAGTACGCTCTTCTCTGGGGACACGCTGTTCGAGGGCACCATCGGCCGCACCGACCTGGCCGGCTCGGACCACCAGAAGATGCTCGAGAGCCTCGCCCGCCTCACGGAGATGCTCTCCGACGATGTCGAGGTCTATCCCGGTCACGGCGAGAGCACGACCATCGGCGAAGAGCGGCGGGGGAATCCGTTCCTGACGTAGAACACCGCCCGGACCGATGGTCCGGGCGACGCGGGCAGCAGCAGAAACGGGGCACNNCGACCGGCTCGCGTCTACCAGTTCGTCCAGGCGTTGAGGCCGATGCCCCAGTCGCCGCCAAGGGTACCGAGCTCAACGGAGGCCCAGTCGGAGGCCTGGTAGGCCAGACTGGCATTGAGGTCCTCGCCGTCGTACTCGGCCTTGAGCAGACCCCACCGGAACGGAACAAGCTCGACACCGCCGAAGATGCCGTCCATGCGGTCAGTATCGACATCACTGTCGGCGAAGCCCAGGCTCAGGCGCACCGCGGAGAACTCAGAGTCCTTGCCTGTGGGGAGATCGGTGCTGAGGACGATGTAGTAGGACCGATTCACCTCGTTGGTGATGTCCCATGCGCCCACCGCGACGGCGGGAGCTTTGAGCCCACCCGTGAACCTCCCGAGCGGCACACTGTACTTGAGGTTCACAATAGCCTCATCATCGGCGGCGGTGTAGCCGTCGTCAAGCCACGCGGCGCCGATCTCGAAACCACCCGGGAGGCCGACATTGACATTGAAGACGTTGCCGCTGTTGGGGTCGCCATCAATGTAGTGGTAGCTGACAATGGCGCCGGCGGCCTTGGCGACGGTTGCCGTCGGTGTCATGATCAGACCGGTCGAGCCGACCCAGCTGTTGCTCATGCCGCCGGGCATGCCCGCCTCTCCCATCAAGTCGAGGTACGGGTCGGCCGCGCAGATGCCCATTGATAGAGCCAGCACGACGATGACCGTCACGGCTGCGAAAGAAGTGCGCATGCTCTTCACCTCCCGGAGTTCGCCCGCTCTGGGGCACGTCAGCAGTTCAGTATAGGCAATGGCCCGCCGCAAGTCAACCAGACTCGCACCATATCCAGGCCAATCGAACTGCGTGGAGGTCAGGTGCGGTGTGCGACGGAACTGTGCCCCGGCAACCATCCATCGTCAGTTGAGAGAGGCATCACGATGAAGCTGCGAGTATCCGCACCCGAGGTCCTGTCCGAAAGCGAACTCGAGCAGATCTGGCAGGCGGCACAGCGCATCTGGGCGGCGGTGCCACTCCGTGCCCAGGCGCCGGACGAGTTCTACGACTACCTCTCCGATTTCGGCTGTGTCATCGACGGCGAGCGCATCAGCTTCCCACAGAGCGTGTGCGAAACGGTGCTGGCCGAGATCGAGACAATGCGTACCGAGCGCGGACCGGGTCGCCCCGCGTGCGTGCAGGGCGTCCCGCTCTCCTACTCGGCCTCCGGCCAGGCCCTGCACGCCCATGACCTCCACAGCGGGCAGTTGCGCCCCGCCACCTCCGCGGATCAGGTCACATTCTCCCACATCTGCGACATGTTCCCGAGGCTCGGGCGCGCCCACCCGACATTCATCCCCCAGGATGTGCCGGCAGAGACTTGCGACGTCCACAACTTCGCCCTGATCATCAAGAACAGCCTCGAGCCGCACCGCGTATCGGTCTACAACGCCCGCAACATCGAGTTCATGATACAACTGCAGATGGCGGCGGGATACACGCGCGAGCAGGTCAAGGCCGCCCCCGTCTTCGCCACCAAGTGCTGGTACAACTCGCCCTTCATGGTCTCGAGGGAGAACACCGACATCGGCATGGAGGCCCGCAGGCTGCTCGGTCACCCTTTCCAGATCAGCACAATGCCCGTCGCCGGCATCGCCACGCCGGTGACCATCAGCGGCTGTCTCGCCCATATCGCCGCGGAGGTTCTCGGCTGCAATGTGATCACCATGGCGCTGGACGGCAGGCTCGCGGGATGGGTGGCCGGCCCGCTGACCTTCGACATGAAGACGGGCATCCACACCCAGACGGGCCCGGATAACGACATCCTGCGGGTCGCCTCCGCCCAGCTTGCCGCCTACATCTTCGGCGGCGAGTATACCGTCGGCGGCGGACCAACCACAGCCGCCAAGGTCCCCGGTATCCAGTCGGCGATGGAGAAGTCGCTCTGCGCGCTGTTTGCGCTGATGGGCGGCGCCCGCAGCTTCGGCTCCCTGGGCATCACCGCCTTCGCGGATATCGGCAGCGTGCTGCAACTGGTGATCGACCTCGAGCTGATGAGCTATCTCGAGCGGCTGCTCGAGGGCGTGACGGTCGACGCCGACCGCATCGGCGAGGACCTCATCACCGAGGTCGCCCCGCAGGGGGCCTACTTCCTCAACCAGCCGCACACGGCTCACTACTACCGCGAGGAGGGCTGGATTCCGGAGCTGATGGACCGTCGCGTGCCGATGGCATGGGCCGCCGATCCGGTGACGATGCTCGACAATGCGCAGAAGAAGGCCGAGCGGCTGATGGCGGAGGCGCGGAACCAGTGTCCGCTCTCGGACGAGCAGCTGGCGCGGGTGGATGAGATCGTCGCGGAGGCCGACAAGCTCGCCTCGACGCTGCGGACGAGGTAGATGGGCAACGGCGCCTCACCCCCCAGCCCCTCTCCCTGTTCCCGGACTGTCCCGTCTGACGACGAGACGGGACAGTCCGGCGGGAGAGGGGTGAACACCAGACGACCTCACGAGCCCCGCAGCACTGGTGTTGCGGTGAGCAGTTCCCCTCCCTCGTTCCGGCGCCGTATTCCGTCTCGTCTTTTGAGGCGGAGTGCGGGGGATACAGGGAGATCGGGGACGGAGACATGCGCGCTAACATCAGAGTTCCTGACATGGCACGTCTGCGGTGCGGTGAGCCCCAGTGGGAGCGGGGTTCGTTTACCGGGTGCCGCGGGAAATGGATGTCTGGATTCGACGTCACGCGAGGCGTTGCATCATTGGGCCGACCTCGTTCGCGCCGTATACGGATCTGGCGCGCCCTCGTGCGGCCCCTCCCCTTCCCGCTGGCCCCATCTCCCCTTCCCCTCCCCTATCCGACGGGCTATACTCACACCGCCAACTGCATTCATCCCCTCCGCGCGAGTAGGCACACGTCTCCATGATTCCCTTCATTCTGCTGGTTGCCGCATTTGCCGCATTCTCACTCATCGTGCGTGCCGCGCAGCGACGCGGCGTTGACGACCTTGCCGTCGGCGCGGTGAATTATGTCGTCGCCGCGCTTGTGTGCTGGGTGGCGGTGGCAATCACGCGCCCGAGCTTCACGCTGCCGGTCGTCGGTATCGGCGTGTTGGCGGGGATATGCTATGCGCTCGGGTTCGTGCTCCTGGCCTCGACAATGAGGGCCAAGGGCGCCGCGATTACCGCGGCGGTCATGAACCTCGGTGTCCTCGTGCCGATTCTCGCGGCTGTGGTGGTGTGGGGCGAGCGGCCCGGAGCGGTGGCGATTGCCGGCATTGCGCTGGCAGTGGTCGCGATGCCTGTGTTGGCGCTGGACAGGGGGATCGACGGGGAGCCGCTGACGGCGCGTCGACTTGGCGTGCTGCTGGCGCTGTTTGTGGCCAACGGCGCCGCGCTGGCCTTCGCCGACTGGTTCCACTCCTACGATCTCGTGAGCGCGCGCCCGCTCTACGTTGCTATCCTCTTCACCCTGGCCGCCGTCTCTGCCACCGCCTACTGGCTGTCACGTCCCGAGCGCCGGCTGCGGCGGCAGGAGTTGGCCTGGGGAGCCGTGCTGGGTGTGGATAACGCGGCAGCGGCACTGTTGACGCTCTACAGCCTTGATGCGGAGATGGCCTCGGTGCTCTTCGCGCTGGTCGGGGCGCTCACGCTGGCAGCCGTAGCGATCTTCGCCGCGGTGGTGTGGCGTGAGATGCCCGGCAAGGCCGGATGGGTCGGCATGGCTGCAGCCGTTGCGGCGCTCGTGCTGGCGAAGCTGTAGGGCCTGTGGTGCAGGAGGATACCCGGAGGGCACGCCGAGGGCGCGTGTCCTCCGGGTGTGCGGATGCTGGAGTGTCGGGGGTGCTCAGTCCCGCGTCCAGTTCGCGTAGCGGTCGTTCAGGAAGCCGCGATTGCACGCTTTGGCGTGGCCGTCGCAGAAGCCGACATTCGCGGTCTCATTGTGCCGGGTGTAGACAGCGTGTGACTCGGTGTAGGGCCGGTCGGGGAACTCCGGTGGCGGGTCCTGTGAGGCCCAGGTGATATACTGAGTATGGCTGCCCAGGATGCTGGTGCGGGCGCTGTTGATGTGTGGGCCGCTGTCGCCGATCAGAACGGTCTGAGACGGGTGCTGTATCTGTGCGAGGACGTATTGGCTCGTGCTATAGCCGAGGTAGTTGTAGTTCATGCCGTAGCTCAGGGGCTTGGTCGAGCCGCCCCAGCTCATGCTGGCCGACTCGCTCGGGCAGACGAAGACCTGGGTGTTCTTCACATAGGGCTCGATGCCGAACATCCACGACCAGTACGCCGAGTCCGCGTGTGGCAGATAGGCACTGCGGATGTACTCGTCGTAATCCTGCGCGTACATCATGAAGCCGAGGGTCAGTTGCTTGACGTTGCTCAGGCAGGTCGTCTGTCGCGCCTTCTCCCTGGCCTTGGCGAAGACCGGGAAGAGGATGGCGGCGAGGATCGCGATGATCGCGATGACCACGAGCAACTCGATGAGGGTGAAGCCGCGTCTCGTCATCGGTGTGGCCTCCAGTCGGTGATATGGCATGTGTATGGATACCGTCTACCCCGCCACCGAAGCCCACGGACCGAAGCCGTTCCGGGTGCGTAGCATACCCGTTTGAGCATTGCTCGCCATCAATATACAGTCTGCACAACTTCCCTGCAAGGACCAGTCGTCGAAATGCATCAACAGCCGGTGGCGCTCACCCCTTCAGCCGTCCCAGAAGCTCCAATACCGCATCGACGAGCACCTGCTCGGCCTCGGGCGCCAGGCGCAGCTGCATGTAGTAGATCATCGATCCCTCGACCTCATAGCCGCCGTATGGCATCTCCGCCGCCGTGGGTACGTAGGCGATGCAGCCGTTGGTCGTCCCCAGCACGGTAGTGAAGGCGAATGGCGATGCCTCGGCGATGCTGATCGCGTATTCGAAGAAGATCTCGCCCGCCAACCCGAGTATCGCATGCTGCCCGATGGCGATGGCGCTGATGTCCAGAGGCAGCGTCTGGTCGGTGACGCCCTCGGAAGCCAATTCGTCGAGCCACCGCGCCCAGGCGGCAATGGCCTCAGCGTGCTGAATGCGCGGCTGGTCCGCCGAATCTCTGGCATCTGCGAGGGCTTGCTCGCAGTCCTGAACACGTTGCAGGGCGCTCTCGCGTGGCGGCGGGTGCTCCTGGGGCAGCGCAGCGGTGAGCCTGCCAAAGCGGATGGGGCCGTCGAGTTCGGTTCCGTCGCTCTCGAGCGCCATCATGACGCCGCCGGCCGCGCGGGTGCCCAGCCTGCGCGCATCCGCGAAGGCGCCGCCGACGGGCACGGTGTTGATGTTGCCACAGCAGCCCTGTGCGAAGGCCACCGTCGTGCCCGGATAGACCGCCTCGAGCCGGCGCTGGGCGTAGCCCATCCAGTCGGCGCTGAAGTAGTAGTTGTTCCCACCCAGCGTCACACCGTGGGTGGCGTGGGAGAACAGGATCGCGCGGAGTGAGCCGTCCTCGGCGCTGAAGCGCAACACATCCACGTGCCGGTCGACGATTCCATCCGGGTCCTGCCCGAGCACCGTGTTGCCGTCGGGCCTGTGCTCGCGGCGGTTGATGCCCACCTGCAGGGGCCCGCGGTGGCTGGTGACCCTCACCGGCGCGAGCTTCGAGATCGCCATCTNNATCTGGGCCAGCCCGCCAAGCTGCTGCACATAGTGGGCGGTGTATATCTCGTCCGCGCGGCCGCGCCCCTGCACCCCCCGCATCCGAGGCCCCGAGTGCGTGTGCGAGTAGTTGAGCATGATCTGCTCGGGCTTCAGCCCCACTCGCCCGCCAATCTCGGCATGGATGTCGTTGACCAGGTCATAGGGGATGCTGAGCATGTCGTTGGTGATCAACAGCGCGGTGTTCTCGCCGTCACTGATCGCCAGCGCCTTGGCCCGCAACGGATCGTGGATGCCCACTGCGCCGTGCGTGCGGTTCCCGAAGCCGCCCATCATCGTCCCCACGGGCGGGGTGATATCGATCTCGCCGGTGCCGATCTGATAGCCCATGAGCCGTGCCTCCTACCTGCCGTACTCCGCGGCCGTCTCAACCATGGCAACATAGTTCTTGACCGTCTGATCGGTGAGGACCTCCGTATAGGGCGAAGCTGTGGGCGCGAGCACGTAGCCTCCGCCGGGCGCCGCCACGTCGATGGTGTGCTTCACCTGGTCGATGATCTGCCCCGTCGGCGCGGCGTAGATGTCGCCGATCTGGATGTTGCCCTCGATGCAGATGTGGCCGGCCAGCCTGCGCTTGGCGTCTTCGATCGTCACATTGCCCAGAGGGGGAGCCTCGACCGGGTGCAATACATCGCTGCCCAGGTCGATGAAGTCCTCGAGGATGCCATCCAGTGGCCCGTGACAGTGAGTGTGCAGGATGCAGCCGGCATCATGGATGCGCCGGGTGATCTGTTTCTCCGGCTCGACACAGAACTCGCGGAAGTCGGCCGCCGAGTGAAGCGGTGGGGTGATGTACTCCTCCCCGAGCATGCTGAACACGGGCCCGACCCCGGCGGCAATCTCCTGTTCGAGGATGTCGCAACTGCGCTCGGTCAGAATCGCTATCCACTCGTTGATCATGTCGCGTTGCTCGATGCTCCAGATCGCCAGTAGCTCACTGCCCATGAGCATCGCGAAGGTGTACAGCGGGTTGGCGATCGAGCACATGACCACGCCGCGGTCGCCGATCATCTCGTCAAGAGCGAAAAAGCCGGAGGCATCCACCTGCAGCGGCTCGTAGGGGATTGATGCTATGCACTCGATGTCATCGAGCGACTTGACGAAATGCTCGACCTCGAGCCCCGGCAGGCCGCGATTGCTCGACTTGTACCGTGCAGTCAGCTCTCCGGCGGGGGTGTGGAGCGTCCTGAGGACATCGTTCCAGTCCTCACCGGGGACCGTCTCGGTGCTGTACCAGGCCTCCTTCGTACCCGAGAGCAGGACGCCCGAGCCGAGGCCCCAGCCGAGCTGGTAGTCGCCGTACTCGGCCACGACGTCAATCACCGGCTTGTAGGAGGGGTGCCTGGTGGCGACCCACTGCTCATCCCAGCAGCGCACGCCGCGGATCATGATCGGCAACCCGTCGGGCTGCTCGCACCGGTAGGCGGTCAACAGCCGTTCACGCGAGGTCATTGTTCCTCACCCTCGGCCATCTGGTTGGGGCTTGCGCCCTGCTGCGTGTGGTGCGCCGCAAGCCTGCGCAAGCGTTCGTCCGCGTGCTCGAAGAGCATCTGGTAGCCGCGGCACAGGGAGGTTGCGCACTCGGTGTGACCTGCCCCGTAGATGCGATCCTTCGGGCAGCCGCCGTAGCACTGCCGCCACCATCGGCACTCGGCGCACTCGGCGCCCGCGCGTCCCTTGGCGACGGAGAACTCCTCCAGCAGGTCGGCATGGATGAGCTGCCCCAGCGGGGTCTTGAGGATGTTGCCCGCGTAGTGGTCTTTGTCGACGAAGAAGTCACACGCGTAGACGTCGCCGTTGTGCTCGATGACCACGTACTCCCCACAGCGGTCCTTGAGCATGCAGGAGGGCCCCTCGCCGCCTGCGTATATCTCCACGAGGTCGTTGAACAGCCGCACGTAGGTGCTCGGGCACGGACAGCCAGTGCCCGGAGCCGTGATGCCGCTGCCCCACCAGAGGTCGAAGACCTCACACATGAACTGCCCCCACTGCTCCGGCGTTACCGAGTACTCGGACATCTCCCCGGTGGTCGGGTCCCGCTCGAGGCATGGGATGAACTGCATGAAGTCGATCCCCAGCCCGTGCAGATAGTCCCAGATGATACGGGCTTTGTCGAAGCTGTGAGAGGTGAGCATTACCAGTGCGTTGTGTTCGACGCCTTCATCCCGGAGCACGCGGAGCCCGCGGAGCACGAGTTCGAGAGACGGCCCGCCGGTATGGTTGACCCGCCATTTGTCGTGCACCTGAGGCGGTCCGTCGATGCTGAGGCCGACGAGGAACTGATACCGCCGCAGAAGCCGCGCCCACTCGGCATCAAGCAGTGTGCCGTTGGTCTGCAGCGCATTGGCGACCACCTGGCCGCTGCGGCCGTGCTTCATCTGCAGGGCGGTCACAAGCCGGAAGAAGTCGACGCCCATGAGGGTGGGCTCCCCGCCCTGCCAGGCGAAGGTAGCGGTGCCGCTAGTCATGCCCATGTACTGCCGGATCATCTCCTCGGCGACCTGCCGCGTCATCCGATGGCGGCGCTCCCTGGGGTAGAGGGCGCGCCTGGAGGTGTAGAAGCAGTACTTGCAGGCCAGGTTGCAGTCGGGGCCCGCCGGTTTGATGAGTAGTGACGTGATCGGTCTTCTGCCGGCCATCTGTCGAGTGCTCTCTTCAGTCGTAGACCTCGCCCGCGCGCCAGCGGCGCCAGGTCGTCTCGTACCAGGAGTCATCATCCGGCAACGGTCGCACGGGGGTGGCCTCGATGCGGAAATCCACGCCGTCGAAGCGCGCCTCGACGACCTCCGCGCGCATGGCGAGGTTCTCGGAGCGGTGCGGGAGCCGCGTGCCGGCACCGGTCTCGACCAGTCTGTCGCCGCTGCGGTCGATGACCATGTACGCGCCTCGGCTGCCGCCGCCGCGCTTGATGATGTCCTCGATTGTGCTCAGCACGGCCAGGCTGGTCATGGACAGGTGCTCGTTCTGGTAGGCAATGGGCAGCAGCGCGGGCTCCGCGACACGCTGCTCACCCTCGGCAAGTTGGCGGCATCGCTCCGCCATCGCCCACCGGGCATTCGAGACGTCCGCGGGCCGGCGCATGATGCCGGCCGCAGTGTCCAACTGCTCCTGCATGCCGGAGCGGATGTCGGCCGGGTTCTCCCCGCGCGTGTCCAGCAGGCGCTCGATATGCCGGAACTCGGCCTCGATCTGGCGCTCCGCGGCCTTGAGCCACACCTCGACGGAGGGCGCCTCGGCTCGGTAACGGGCGGCGATGTAGGCCGCGGCGCGCCGGCCCCCGACCTGCCCGGCGTTGAGCGCGCTGCCCCCCGGCCGCACCCCGTGCGTCCCGGCAACCTCCCCAATCGCGAACAGGTGCGAGATACTCGTCTCCCACCACGTATTCACCGAGAGGCCCCCGTTGCAGTGCTGCGCGCAGACGGCGATCTCGAGCGGCTCATTAAGATCGATGCGGTGCTCCGCGTATATCTCGATGGCTGCCGGGTTGAGCTGCTTGAGGCGCTCGTAGGGCGTAGCCGCGGTGGCGCCGGAGCGCTCGAGGTAGCCCCGAGCCTCCTCGGACAGAAGGTCTAGAGAGAACGGCGCGAAGTCAGCAGTCGGCATCGGGTTGCTCGCGAGCGTCATGTATACGGGGCGCCCCTGCTGCCGCTGCTCGAAGACGGCGATATCGATCAGCGAGCTGCCGAAGGCCTGCAGCCGCTCGGCATGGAACGGCCACTGGTAGCCCTTCAGGAAGGTGTTGGTGGCGACCTGTCCCATATCCTGGTAGTAGTCGTTGAGGAAGTAGCGGACATCGCCGCCGTCGGCATCGGTCGAGAAGTAGCACGGCACGACCTGCTGGTAAGAGCCGGAGAGGTTCCAGCGGAAGCCTGTCGAGGCGAGGCCGAACTGGAACTCCGAGAGGTTGTTCGCCCGCGCTCCAAGCTCCAGCGCCAGCCCATGACTGCCGACCTGCCCCGGTGGGTAGACGCTGGTCCTGAACATCTCTCCCGGACCGCCGGTGGCAAGCACGACGTTGTTGGCCGCGAAGACCGTCAGCCCATGGTCGGGCGCATGCAGCCGCTCGCGATTGAGCGCGAGCGCGCCGATGACGCGCTTCTCGCCTCCATCGTTGGTGCTCAGCAGACGGATGATCTCATAGCCGTCAAAGATCGGGATCTCCGCCTGCCTGCACTTGCGCAGCGAGGTCTCGTACATCTGCATCGAGGTCTTCGGGCCCGCGGAGGTCGCACGCTGGCGGGGGTCGTGGTCAGTCTTGTAGCCCACGAAGGCGCCGTATTCGTTGAACGGAAACTCGACACCGTTCTCGACCAAATGGAAGAATGCCGGCACCGAACCCAGTGCCTCGACGTAGGCGGTGTCGCCGTGGCACATGCCGCCGGCTGTCAGTGTGCGGGCGAACTCCATCGGGCTGTCGGGCACATCTCCGAAAACTCCGAGCTTGTAGTAGGTCTGTTTGTCGGAGCCGGAGTTGTTTGATGTCCCCGACCCCAGGCGCGAGGTCACGACGGCAAGTGACTTCTCCCCGAGGGTATGGAGCATCTCAGCGCAGTTGAGGCCGGCCGCGCCAGACCCCACTACGAGCGTATCGACGCTGTAGACGGGTACGGCCTCTCGGCCGGCGATGTTGATGTCGTGTCGTGGAAGCATGGATGGCGATAGTCCTTGTTCGAGATGGGTCGGCGGCGATCTCTGGTTCTTCTGCGCACTCGGCCCGCAGGGCTCGGGTGCGCCGACAGGGAACTATAGTTCCGAGCCGCTCAGCCTCATACCTGCTTCGCCCGAAGCCTGCAAGGAGAAGCCACCGATGCCCGACCTGCCTGCCGCGGATACCGCCGTCGGAGAGCTGCGCCTGCTGCCCGAGTACGCAGTTCGCGTCGGCGACAGCTTCGATATCACACTTATCCACACGCTTGGCGACACCTCCGCCCGCGTCGGAGACAGATTCCTCTTCGAGTGGCGCGAGAGCCGCTGGATCAGCCCGCAGGTTCACAATCCCGACGGCAGCAACTACGTGGTCGTGCTCACCAGGCCGGGCGTCGAGGTCGAGGTATCCGTCACCCCGCGCAACTACAGCGGATACCTCGATGCGGCCACCAGGGCGATTGCCGTCGAGATCACCTCCGGCACGTTGGCCGCCGGCGATGAGGTGCGAGTGACCATCCGCCAGCCGCGCGTTTCGCAGCCCTACGAGATGTCGACGGTGCCCTTTGCGAGCACCGTCAGCTTCTTCCTGCGGCGCGAAAGCGGCAACACGGCCGCATACGCCCCCGGCTCCGGCGACCTGCGCATCCTGCCGGGCCGGATGGACCACATCAGCGTCACGCTGCCGGGCGGAGTCAGCACCGGCGCGGAATTCCCAATCGATATCGACGCGCGCGACGCCTTCGACAACATCGATGACTCCTACCGCGGCACGATCGAGATCGATACCGGCGAGGAGGAAGTCGTCCATGCGTCCATGCAGCGGGGTCGGGTGATGCTGAGCGCCTCCGCGGGGGACCTGGGCGTCCACTACATCGGCGCGCGAGACCTCTACTCCGGCGCCGAGGCGCTCTCGAATCCCATCCGCGTCTGCCGGCCGGAGGAGCCGAAGGTCTTCTTCGGCGACATCCACGGCAAGGTCTTCTTCTGCGGCGGCACGTGTGATGTTGACGCGTACTACCAATACGCCCGCGATGTGGCCCGGCTCGACTTCTCCGCCGTCACCGGCGTGACGGAGCTGTTCCGCCAGCACTGCACCGGCTATCGCGACGGTCGGCCGCCACTGACGGAGGGCAACTGGGTCGAACTCCAGCAGGCCGCGGGCCGCTACAGCGTGGATGACGAGTTCGCGGCATTCCTCTCCTTCGAGTGGCAGTCTGACTGGGCGCCTGAGAACATCCCCGATGACTTCGACCACATCGAGGCCGCCGGTGATCGATCCTACGGCGACCGCAATGTCTACTACCTCAATGATGATGAGCCCTTCTACCGCCCCTTCGATGAGTGCAGCAACACCGCGCGGAAGCTGTTCGACAGGCTCAGGGGCAAGCAGGCGCTGGTGATCCCGCACCACAGCTCTGCCCCGGAGGACTTCATGGGCGTCGGGCTCAAGGGGGCAGACTGGCAGGACCGCGACGACGAGCTGCTGCGCTTAGTCGAGATCTACTCGAAGTGGGGCAACAGCGAGTACGCCGGCTGCCCGCGGAAGCTGACCAACCACTCACAGGGCCGCTTCGTCCAGGATGCGCTGGCGATGGGGCACCGCGTGGGCTTCATCGGCTCCTCGGATACCCATGTGTCGATCCCCGGCGGAACCGGTCTCGAAGGCGGGGCGACGCTGCGCTATGCCCGGCCCGGTTACGCGTGTGTGCATGCGCCGAGACTGACGAAGGCCGATATCTTCGAGGGGCTCCGCTCCCGACGATGCTATGCGACCACCGGCATTCGCATGCTCATGGATTTCTACCTCAACGGCAGCCCGATGGGCTCGGAGCTGCAGTCGGAGCCGGGCGCGGAACGCACTCTGCGCGTCTATGTGGCGGGGACGGATCGCATCGAGGCCGTCGAGATCGTCCGCAACGGGCGGACGGTGCACACGGTCATGGGCGGTTCGCAACCTGTGATGGATATCGAGTGGACCGACACAACTGACATGAGCGAGTACGCGCTGCATGCCGAGGGCCGCTCCCCGTTCGTCTACTACTACGTCCGGGTCACTCAGCGCGACTGGGAGATGGGCTGGACCTCGCCGGTGTGGGTGGACCTGGCGTAGGGCGAACTGGCCTCACCCCCCATACGCGCTAACTATAGGCATTCGGCGGGGCGTTTGGTCGTTGTGGAGG
>DPJP01000135.1:0-2742 GCA_003542955.1 Armatimonadota bacterium | reverse complement strand
GCGGCCCGGAGGACGCCCCGTAGACCGTGCACGAGCGAGTAGGAGACATGGGCGTGTCTGAGCTGCGTGGGCCGGGCTCAGTCGGGCCGGATACGACTTCGGCCCTCCTTCGAGCGGCCCCTCCAGGACACCCCACCCCGCTTAAGCTCAGAACTCCTGACATCGCCCGGGTTCGGCGCGATGAGCCCTTATGCGAGCGAGGGTCACCTGCTGGATGCCGCGGGAGATAGATGTCCAGAATCCAGGTCACGCAGGGCCTTCAGAACAACGGCTGGGGTCAGGTCTTCACAATTCACTTTTGCCTGTAGATGGCTGGAATCCGCCCTTGGCTGGGCAAAACTGAATTCTGAAGACCTGACCCCGGCCGCTCGGCAAGGGCTCGCGACTCGCCGCAAATGGACATCGCTGCTGCGACCCAGATCAGGAGTTCTGATGTTAGCGCGTATGCCGCGCCCCCCTGGGCGTGGCTACCTCTTCTGCAGCTTCACCGCCGTGGCCACGGAGCCGATTCGCTTCTCCAGGCCGATCTTGTAGCCCTTGATCGGGTCGGGCTTGCCCGTCTGCTCCACCCGCATGTTCACCCAGTCCGTCATGCGCTTCTTCAGCAGCTTGCAGACCTCGGGGTTCTGCTCGGCGATGTTGTTCAGCTCGCCGGGGTCGTTGACCAGGTCATATAGCTCCCTGGGCGGCTTGCCGTGGAAGTCGGGCTCGAGCGACTCGAAGTACTTCCACTGAGGCGTGCGCCAGCCGCGCTTGCGCTGCCAGGTGCATTCGGTGATGTAGAACTCGCTGCGCAACGCATCCGCCCGGCCGTTGATGAGCGGGGTGGCGCTCTTGCCGTCGAAACGGTTCGCCTTCAGCTCGCGGTCACAGCCCAGCAGCTCCAGAATGGTAGGCACAACGTCTTCCTCGAGGGTGTAGCCGGCCGCGCGGCCGCCGGCGGGGATCAGGCCGGGTCGCCAGTAGATCAGCGGCACGTGCAGGGTCTGCTCGTGGAGGCCGTGGTGGTCGAAGTAGATGTCGTGGTCATAGAGCGTCTCGCCGTGGTCGGAGGTGTAGACGATCAGCGTGTTGTCCAGCACGCCGAGGTCCTCGAGGCGCTGGAAGAGCACCTGGTGGCACGCATCCATGTAGGCGAGTTCGGCGTCATACGCGGCGATGGCCCACTCGGCATCCGTGATCCCCGGCGGCATCCAGGACTTGAAGAAGTCAGCAAAAGGCTTGAATGCGAAGACCTTCTTCATGCTCTTGTGCTTCTTGTCCGTCGGGTCGCCGGTGTAGAAGAGCGTGTCGAAGGGCGCCGGCGGCAGGTAGGGCGAGTGCGGGTCCATGTGACGCATGAACAGGAAGAACGGCTTGTCGTCTTTGGCGAGCTCGTCCAGCAGCGGGATGGTGACGTTGTTGAGGTTCTCGGCCTTGCGCAGCGGCCTGTCCTCCCACGAACCCCAGGCCTCGTAGTTCACGTAGCGGTCGAAGCCGCGGTAGAAGTCGCCGAACCCCACGCACAGGGAGCGGTAGCCCTGCTTGCGCAGCAATTCCGGCAGCGTGGGCACATCCTCGGGCAGGGGTCCCTTCGGCGAGAGGCTGACCATGCCGGTAGACATGACGTCCATGCCGGTGAGCATCGAGGAGTAGCCCGGCGTAGTGGGGATGTAGGCGCTGAAGGCCTGCTCGGCCAGAAAGCCCTCCTCGGCCAGGCGGTCGGCGAAGACGGCGGTGGTCCGGCGCGGGTAGCCGTAGCAACTCATGTGGTCGGCGCGCAGGCTGTCGACTCCGAAGAAGACCAGGTTGAGCTTGCTCGATTTGCTGGGCATGATGGACTCCTGTCTGGACGCTGGGCCGCGGGGGCCCGGTCTGGATGGTCGCAGGCAGTATTCGACGCGCATGCGAGAGGACCTTGCCTCGGAGGAAGCCGGCGGCCGCAGAGGCGGGCCGGGCGTGATCGGCGGTGTCTGCCCGTGGAAAAGCGAAACGGCCGACATGACCACACTCTCGGGTCATGTCGGCCGCGATCGGTTACGTCAGTGCCGCGCGGGCGCTCAGAAGCCCTCGGGCATGAACAGCCTCGAGTCCCTCAGGTCCTGCCACTTCGACCATTTCGCATGGCCGTCGATGTAGCCGTAGTTGCCGCCCTCGTTGTGACGCCGGGAGAGCCCGTACGTCGAGCTGTAGTTCGGCGCATAGAGCAGGTAGTTCATCGTGTAGAGCGTGTCGGTCGCAATCGTGTACATGTCACTGTCGCCGATGAGGATGCACTGAGCGGGGGTCTTCACCTCGCCCAATGGTACCGAGTAGTGCCGCCGATGGTCGGTGTCGATGTAGCCGAAGTTGTAGAAGTTCCAGCCGTAGTTCGTCCCTGCCGACAGCGTGCTCCAGCTCGGGCAGACCAGTATCTGCGTGTTCTTCAGGTACGGCTCGATGACCTGGGGCCAGTAGCGCCCTCCCGAGTAGCCGCCGACCGGCAGACGCTCGTCGTTGTCCTGCGCGTACATCAACATCCCGAGCATGATCTGCTTGACGTTGCTCAGACAGCTTGACTGCCGCGCCTTCTCTCTGGCCCGGGCAAAGACGGGAAAGAGGATCGCCGCCAGAATGGCGATGATGTGACCCCTGAAGAAGCCCTATCTTGAGTGTTGTCGGGTAGTCCGCGGGTTGCGTTTTTGCAGATTCGTCCTCAGATTCGCCTTCGATCCCGTTTCTAGGCCGTATTCACCCCATCTGCGCAGGGTGCAAGTGTACAAG
>DPJP01000506.1:12676-23844 GCA_003542955.1 Armatimonadota bacterium | reverse complement strand
TCAGGAAGTCCGCGTTGATGCAGGTGCCCATCCGCGGCGGGGCCTCGATCCGACTCGCGTCCATGTCGAAGACCTCCTTCACGGAATCGACCAGGCACCCGATTGTCACCGGCTCGCCCTCCAACTGCACATCCAGGATGATCACGCACGTGTCAACGGTCCGTTCCGCCGACGGCATCCCGAACTTCAGGCGCATGTCCACCACCGGTACAACACTGCCGCGCAGGTTCGTCACACCGCAGACGTACTCGGGCATCCGCGGCACCTTGGTGATCACCGGGTACTCGAGGACCTCCTTCACCTTGGCGATCTCGGCCGCGAAGTCCTCATCGCCCAGTATGAACGACAGATATGTGCCGGTCGCTGCCAACGCTGTTGTCTCCATCGCGTGCTCTCCTCCGTCAGCTCGCCGTCCGTGACGGTGCCGACTGGTCCGCCTGATCGCATCCTGCGGCCGTCCGGCCACACCAACCTCCGACGGCCGCCGCCGAACGCACTGTGTCAACCTCTGGCCTCCCGCAATTGCCGTGCCCGCGCAAACTGGCCACACTCTGCCACCGGTATGCGGGTGACCCCGGAGACGCACCCGCGCGCGAACCATCGGCAACGCGCCAGGCACGCCGGACCGGCTACATTCCACACGCTACATCGGCTGCAACAGGGAGGTAACTTGAGTGTAAATCGCGATGTGATCGGCTTCGGTGAACAACGCGGTGCGTGATAGCCTGGCGGCTCCCGGGGTAGTGCGTCGGCGTGGGGCGGCCGGGAGGCCTCTCCGGGCCGGAATGCCGCGCAGGCTGTCGCATGGACGCCTGCGCCAGACGCCGCGATCTTCAGGGTGTGGCCCGCTGCCGCGGCGTACATATTCACCACCCGGGCGTCCGCTACCCGGGCATGCATGGGTAGCCGGGGGCGNNCAACAGCGGCTGCCTGCCCCCGGCTCCCGTTGAAGCGTTCGTCGCGTCAGACGGCAACCTCGGCGGCGGCCTCCGCCACCTCAGTCACCTTGCTCTGATCCGTGCTCCTGGCGAACTCGGCCGCGCCGGCCATAGCCAGCAGTTCCTCGGCCGAGAGCACCTTGTCGATGTCCAGGATCATCAGGAAGCCCTCATCCAGCGCGCCCATCCCCTTCAGGAAGTCCGCGTTGATGCACGTCCCCATGCGCGGTGGCGGCTCGATCCGCGACGCGTCCATCTCAAAGACCTCTCTGACCGAGTCTACGAGGCACCCGATGGTCAGCGTCTCCTCGCCCATGCTCACCTCGAGGATGATCACGCACGTATCCACCGTGCGCTCGATCTGAGACATCCCGAACTTCAACCGCATGTCCACCACAGGCACGACGCTGCCGCGGAGGTTGGTCACCCCGCAGACATAGCCGGGCATGCGTGGGACCTTGGTGATGACCGGGTACTCCAGAACTTCCTTCACCTTCGCGATCTCCGCCGCGAAGTCTTCATTGCCAAGCCTGAACGACAGGTACGTCCCGGTGTCGGCCAGTGTCGTGGCACTCATAGCGAGTTACTCTCCTCTCTGTTGCCTGTGCCGTGACCCCCTGGCCACGGCACAGGCGCTATCCCGGCGACTTCACTCCCTGGGGCGGGCCGTCATGAGCCCGTCCTCACGCCGACTGCCGCTCGAAGTCGTCGTCGTCATCGTCCGCAAGGTCGAGCACGATGCCGGGCTCCTCGGCCCTGATAGGCGCCGGCTCGGGCCTGCGCACCACGCGGGGCGCCGGTGCCGGCCTGCGCACCGCGGGGGCGGAGGATGTCCGGAGGCCACTGGCGGCCTTGAGCTTGAAGAAGCCCAGAGCGTCGCGCAACTGTGCGGCCTGGCTGGACAACTCCTGGCTGGTCGAAGCGAGCTCCTCCGAGCCGCTCGCGTTCTGCTGGATGACGTCGTCGAGCTGCTGAATGGCCTGTGTGATCTGCTCTACACCGCGCGACTGCTCCGAGCTCGATGCGTTGATCTCCTGGACCAGTTCGGCAGTCTTCTGGATGCCCGGGACAATGGCCTCGAGCAACTGCCCGGCCTTCTCCGCGATCTCGACGCTGTTGGTCGACAGCGTGCCGATCTCCTGGGCGGCCGTTCCACTGCGCTCCGCGAGCTTGCGCACCTCGGCGGCGACCACTGCAAAGCCGCGCCCGTGCTCACCGGCCCGTGCAGCCTCGATGGCCGCGTTGAGTGCCAGCAGGTTCGTCTGCCGGGCGATCTCCTCGATGATGTTGATCTTCTGCGCGATCTCCTTCATCGCGTGCACCGTCTCACCGACTGCGCGACCGCCCTCCTGGGCATCCGCGGCCGTCTTCTCCGCGATGGCCGTCGTCTGCTGCGCGTTGTCGGCGTTCTGGTTCACCGAGCTGTTCATCTCTTCCATCGAGCTGGAGACTTCCTCGATGTTGGCGGCCTGCTCCGTGGCGCCGGATGACAACTGCTCGGAGGCGCTGCTGACCGTGGCCGAGCCCTGTGCGACCTGGTCGGTCGCCGTCTGGATGTCGGTCACGATGCTCGAGAGGTTCGAGATCAGCGTCCTGAATGCGTCGGCAAGCAGGCCGATCTCATCGCCGGAGGTGTGGCTGATGTCCTGATCCATCTGACCATCCGCAAGACCCTTCGCCGCCCCGGCCATGAGACCCATCGGCCGCGTGATGCTGCGGGCTAGGACGATCCCGAGGATGATCGCCAGCGCAACGCCGATCAGGATTGCGCCCAGGATCGTCACCTTCGCGCCCTGGCCGTCGGTCCGTGACTGCGCAATGGCGCCCTCGGCAGCCTTCACGTTGGCGTCGAGCAGCTCGGTGGCCTGCGCCTCCACGAGCAGATATGCCTCGCGGGCCTCCATTGAGGCTGCCATCGTCTCGTCATCGAGCTTGGCAAGCGATACGTCGCCTTCCTTCTTGCCCGAGGCGACCGCCCTGTCGCGCTCCTCGCTCTTGGTTCGCACGACCTTGTGCTTGCCCAGCCACGTCTGCCACAGAGCGTCGAAGTCCTTCCACTCAGTCTTCTCCTGCTCAGTCATCTCCGTGTCTTCATACTTCTTCCACGCCTCGCCGGCGCGCTCAAGGTTCCTGTCGACGAAGTCGTACTGCGCCTGACGTACCTTCGGGTCCCTCATCCTCTGGTTGATCAGCCCGCGCTCGCCGACGATCACGGCGTTCATGCAGACGCGCAGCTCCTGCATGGACTGGATCCGCGGGATTCGAATGTCGCCCAGGTCATGGATGTGGCCCTGCAGCGTTCCGGCTCCGCGATAGCCGACCAGCCCGATGATCCCGCCGATGATCGCAACGACCGTGAAGGCGCCGATCAGCTTGGGACCGAGTTTCAGTTTGCTCAGCATCTCAATCTCCCTTTACTTTGTCCGTTTGGATGTGATACGGCCATGCTGTTCATGTGCCAGTTCCTGCGCGGTTGGCGACCAATCCGGATGCCCGGAGGACAGCGGCCGGGGGGCAGCAGCCACAGGTCCCAGACTGCGCAGTACGTCGCGTCGATGCCTTCATCGGCCCAGGTAAACGAACGGTGAATAGGCCGAATCGGGAGCGTAACACGGTCCACCGGCGCACACACGCCCTTGCCGACGCCTATGCCGGATGCGCCAACGGCGCACCATGCGCATAGGGGATCCGCTGAGCCCTGACGGGCACGTGCGCCCCGGCAAGCAGCCGCATTCTCCGGCAGACCTGCTCTTCGAATGCCATCCGCCCCGTCTTCCCTGTCGCGAGCAGGCTCGTTGGCCCTCGAAGCGGTCACGGCCGCAGCGGCGTGCCGGACCCCCGGGCCGTCGACCGATCGAGGAGACCAGCCACGGGCAGCGACCGGTGGCATGCGCCCGGAGGTCCTCTGCGGCAGCGACCTTCTCATCGCTCGGTGCTCCTCATCGTGTGTGCCGGCTGCTTGCGCCCGTCGTCTGTTCGCGTTCGTCGGGCGACAGCGCCGCTGGTGCGGGTACACGACTGTAGTGGGGCAATCGCCGCACCCCGCGCACAGACGGCGGCTCAGCGGATTCCGCGGCCCGTGGTGCGTAAAAACCTCATGCCCACCTCGCCATCCCCCCTTGGCCCATCGCATGCGCAGGAGATTGCCGACACTAACGCGAACCGTACACGGTCTTCATAGACCCGACCTGAGGGCGGTGAGCACCGATGCGAACGGCGCTTCTTCTCCTGGCGGCAGCAACAGCATGCGCGGCGCCCTCGCGGAGTATCCGCGGATGCGCACTGTAGGTGGCCCGCGTCAGAGGGATGGGGCTGGTGGCGGGTATCGGTCGGCAGTTTCGGGTGTTCGTCAGTTCGACCTTCAGCGACATGCAGGCCGAGCGCGAGGTGCTGCAGCGGCAGGTCTTTCCGCGCCTGCAGCGCTTCTGCCGGCGACGCGGGGCGCACTTCTTCGCGATTGACTTGCGTTGGGGGGTGTCCGAGGAAGCCGGACTCGACCAGCGCACCATGCCGCTGTGCCTGAGCGAGATCCGCCGCTGCCAGGCGATGACGCCGCGCCCCAACTTCCTCGTTCTGCTCGGCGGGCGCTACGGCTGGCGACCCCTGCCTCACGAAATCCCCGCCGCCGACTATGATGTGCTCAAATCCTCGATCGAAGCCCCCGAGGCCCTTGCGCTTGTGGAGCAGTGGTACCGTTTCGACGAAAACGCGGTGCCCCCGGTCTGGGTGCTTCAGCCGCGGACAGGGGAGTTCCAGGACCCGGCCGCATGGCACGAGCAGGTGGAGCGGCCGCTCCAACAAGCGCTCGCCGGGGCTGCCCGGCAGGCCGACTGGCCCCCGGAGCGGGCGCTCAGATACGTCGCCTCGGCCACGGAGCAGGAGATAGCCGAGGGCGCTCTCCGGGCCGACGTCGACCATGCGCTGTGCTTCTTCCGGACGATCACCGACCTGCCGGTGGACGGCTCAGCCCCCACATACCTCGAAGCCGACCGTGAGGCGCGCTCACGTCTGGACGATGTGAAGGCCCGCCTGCGGGCACACCTTCCGGGGAATGTGGTGGAGTACGAGACGCCCTGGCGCAATGGGGTGCAACAGGATGATCTCGGGCCGTTCGCCGCGGAGGTGTATCGCCGCCTGCGCCGGGCCATCGCTGAGCAGTTGGCCGCAGCGGAGACTGTGGACCCGCTGGATCAGGAGAACGATGCCCACACCGCCTTCGGGGTCGATCGGCAGCGGGGCTTCTTCGGCCGCGAGGCGACATTGGAGCGGGTACACGAGTATCTGTGTGATCCCGGCGGAAGCCCGTTGGTGCTGCACGGTCCGTCGGGCTGCGGCAAGTCGGCCCTGATGGCTCGCTGTCTCGACCTCGCGGGGGAGATACTGCCGGAGGCCCTGCGGCTGGTCCGCTTCATCGGCGCCACGCCGCAGTCCACGGAGCTGCGTTCGCTGCTGACCGACCTCTGCGCCCAACTGGGCCGCGCGTACAGCGACGAAGCCGAGATCCCCCGGGAGATGCAGGAACTCAAGACGGAGTTCGCGCGGCGGCTGGCGCTGGCCACGCCGGATCGTCCGATCACGCTGCTGCTGGATGCCCTCGATCAACTCAGCCCCGATGATGCCGCCCATTCCCTCAACTGGTTGCCGACGGGGTTGCCGGCCGGCGTCCGGCTGATTGTGTCAGTGCTGGAGCGCGAGGACGAGGCAGGGGCATGTTGGCGGGTAGCTCGGCACCGCGTCGTGGAGGACCATCGCGTACCGGTGCCGCTGCTGCAGCCGGAGGAAGGTGCAGCCATCCTCCAGGAATGGCTGTCCGCCGCCGGTCGGAGACTCACTGACGAGCAGCGCGAGTCGGTGCTTGCGGGTTCCGCTCGAAGCGGGCTGCCGCTGTACCTGCGGCTGGCGTTCGAGGAGGCGCGGCTATGGCGATCGTACGACGGGGCGCCATGCGGGGCCGACGGCCGGCCGGGCCTGGGGGAGGATGTACCCGGTGTGATCCGTGACCTGCTCTGGCGACTGAGCCGCGGGGCCGCGCATGGCGAGGTGCTGGTGCGGCGGGCGCTCGGGTACCTGGGCGCGGCGCGCAACGGTCTCGCCGACCCGGAGATGCTGGAGATACTGTGGCGCGATGCGCAGGTGCGCGAGGACTTCCACAGGCGTTCGCCACTCTCACCGGCCACCGACAGCCTCCCGCCGATCATCTGGTCACGGCTGTACTTCGACCTGGCTCCATACCTGGCACAACGGAGCGCCGACCAGACAGTGCTCCTGGGCTTCTACCACCGGCAGTTCTCGGACGTCGTGGGCGAGCTGTACCTGGCTGCCGACCGCGCGCGATCACTGCATCGCCATCTGGCCGACTACTTCGGGGAGCAGCCGTCATGGACGTCTCTCGACGCTGCCGAGCGTCGGCCCAACTACCGCAAGGCTTCGGAGTTGGTCACCCAGCAGGTGGGCGGCGAGTGTTGGGGTGAGGTCGAGAGCACACTGACTGACCTCGAGTTCCTGGAAGCGAAGGCCGAAGCCGACATGGTCTTCGACCTGGCGATGGATTTCACGCGCTGCAACCTGGCCCTCCCTGCGGACCGCGTCTGGTCCCCTAACCTGAGGCTGCTGGAGCAAGCCCTGCGCCATGATCTGAACTTCATCGCCCGACACCCCACGGCGCTGTTCCAGTGCTTCTGGAACAGCGCCTGGTGGTACGACTGCGCCGATGCGGTCAGGCACTACGACCCGCCCGAGGGCGGCTGGCAGGGGCAGACACCTCCATGGGAGCGGCCGGAGCCGAAGCTGTGCACCCTTCTGGAGCGCTGGCGGGCGGAAAAGGAAGCTTGCCGGCCGGGGTTCTACTGGCTGCGCTCACTGCGCCCGCTCCCATCCCGACTGGGTAACGCCCAGGTGGCCTGCCTGCGCGGGCACGAAGACAATATCTCCGCGGTGGCCTTCTCCCCGGACGGTGCTATCCTGGCCTCGGGGGGCGGAGACCACACGATTCGAATCTGGGACGCCGTCACCGGGGAGGAGTTGGCCTCCCTGCGAGGCCACGAGAACTCCGCCCAGAGCCTGGCATTCTCGTCCGATGGTACCCGTCTCGCCTCCGGATCGGCCGACCGCACCGTGCGAGTCTGGAACGCGGCGGCATGGCAGGAGATCGCCTGTATGCGCGGACACGAGATGGGTGTACTGGCCGTGGCCTTCTCGCCTGACGGCGCCTGTCTCGCTTCCGCGTCAGAAGACCGCACCGTGCGCGTGTGGGATCCCGCGACAGGAGCCCAGTTGCACTGCTGGCGCAACGACGAAGGCTACGCGCGTGACCTCTGCTTCTCGCCCGACGGAGCACGCCTCATCTCGGGAGGCCCCGGGCCATTACTGCGGGTCTGGGATGTGGCGTCAGGGGAGCCTTTGCCTGCTCTGCGTCTGCCTGTACCCGGCGTGTGGCGACTGCTCTTCTCACCCGATGGCACTCGTATCGGCTTCGAGTTCCAAGACACGAGCATCGCGCTGCTCAACGCGCAGACCGGCGAGGAAACGCTGCGCCTGCGCAGGCTGCCGGGGGCTCCTGACGCGATTGCCCTGCGACCCGACGGCGCTCGGCTGGCGTCGGCGCATGCGGGAGACGACAACACGGTGCGCGTCTGGAACACGCGAACCGGGGAGGAAGTGGCCCGACTGCGCGGACATGACGATGCCGTGACCTGCCTGGCCTTCTCTCCCGACGGTCGGCGTCTCGCCTCTGCGGGCGGCTTCGACGACGGGACAGTGCGGCTCTGGGACGTGGAGACGGGGGAGGAGCTTGCCTGCCTGCGCGGCCACGACTTCGAGGTGAACAGCGTCGTCTTCTCCCCTGACGGCGCCCGTCTCGCCTCCGCCTCGATTGACGGCGCCCTGCGTGTCTGGGACGCCGCCGCCGCAACGGAGCTGACGTGCCTGCGCAGTTGCGAAGCGTTCTCGCCCATCGTGGCCTTCTCGCCCGACAACACCTACGTTGCCTGGGTGTGGAGTGACCATACTGTGCGCCTGTACGACACCCGCACGGCGGCGGAGGCGGCCTGCCTTCGCGGGCATGGGCGCCCGGTCTGCAGCATCGCCTTCTCACCCGACGGTGCCCATCTCGCCTCCGCCGCGGACGATCACACCGTGCGCGTGTGGGATGTCGCGGCAGGAGCCGAACTGCGGTGCTGGCAGGCCGATGAACGTGATGTGAAGAGCCTCGCCTTCTCTCCCGACGGCGCACGCGTCATCTCCGCGGCGGCAGGACCGTCGGTGCGGGTCCGGGATATAGCCACGGGAGACGAACTTCCNNCCCCGGCCCCCGTGACCAGCCTCGTCCTCTCTGCCGACGCCGCCCACGTCGCATTCGCAACCTGGGACAGACGCATTGGCCTCCTGGATCTGGGCACCGGGGCGGAGACCGTCTGCATGCGTGCGCCGCAGGAGCACCAGCTCTGTTGTGGCGCCATCTCACCCGACGGCGCCCTGCTGGCATCGGCCGACATGTTCGACAGCGCGGTGCACCTGTGGGATGCAGGAACGGGGACGGAACTGGCCCGACTGCTTGGGCATGAGGACTCGGTGACCTGCCTGGCCTTCTCTCCCGACGGAACTCGCCTTGCCTCCGGGGGGTTTCTCAGTGACAGGACGGTGCGCGTCTGGGATGTCCGGCACCAGACGGCACTACCCTCTCTGCGCGGACACGAGAACTCCATTCACAGCACTGCCTTCACATCCGACGGGCGCCGCGCAGCGTCGGGAGCATCGGATCGAGCCGTGCGGATCTGGGATGCCGCAACGCGGGAGGAGTTGGCCTGCCTGCGTGGGCACACAGGCTGTGTCCGCGGCGTCGCCTTCTCACCAGACGGCACGCTGCTCGCCTCCGTGTCGGATGACCGGACGCTGCGGCTCTGGGATGCAGCCACCGGCGAGCAACGAGCCTGCCTGGGAGCCGGCGGCGTACTCAGCGTCGCCTTCTCTCCCGACGGTTCCCAACTCGCCCTGGGGCTGGAAGACAATACCGTGCGCATCTGGGCAGTTGGGTCCTGGCACGNNTCTTCGCGGCCACGAGCACCCTGTGGAAAGCCTGGGCTACTCCTCGAGCGGCCAAGTCCTTGCCTCCGCCGACTACAGGCAGATGCGCTCCTGGAGCACAGAGAGCTACGAGTGTCTGCAAGTGTGGGAAGGCCGCTTCGATGCGACAGTCTTCGCGAACCTCGGCTGCGGCATCTGGATGCGACGTGGTGGCCTGGAGCAGGTGGTGCAGATACAAGCAAGAGACGAGACAGGCAATGAACAGATAGATGTCGCGTGGTGGCCGATGGTCGTGTGGGCACTCTCTGCATACCCCTCGCAGCGCCTCTGGACCGGCGGATTCGGCAACTGCCTCGCCTTGCTCACACTCGAGGGCGGTGAGCAGGACGGCGCCACAGCAGACTGAGCTGCGGGCATAGCCGCACCTGCCCCCGCTACACCCACCGCCCCGCATCTCGTGCGGCAGGATATCGCCGCCAGGGCCGCGAACCGTATCCCGTCCCCAACCACCCCTCCAAGGCGGTGAACTGGTATGCGGATGGCACTCATGCTTCTCATTGCCGCAACTGCCTGCGCGGCGGCGCCGATCAACTTCATTGACAATCCCGGCTTCGAGCAGGGCCTCGACGGCTGGAGTTCCGGCTTCGGAGCGAAGGCTGTTGCCGACAGCGAGGTCGCGCACACCGGGGGCGCGTCAGCGCGCCTGTCGGTCGAGCACGGCACCATCGGCCTCGACGCGCCCGACCTGACCGTGGACTATGATCTGTACGTCGACAGCAGCTACCGCGCCTCGGCATGGATCAAGTCCGGGGGAGTGCTCAAGGGTGACTTCGGCGGACGCATCTACTGCTACGGGCCTGACAATGCCGTCATGGCCATGTACAGCTTCGGCACGCTCCGCACGGGTGCGCCCGCAGGCACCTGGAAGCAGATCAGCATCGACTTCGGTGCCGGTAGCGCCCACCCGCTGCCACCCGGCACCCAACGCGTCAGGCTCCGCTTCTCCATCTGGGACCAGGAGGAAGACGCCACCGGCACAGTCTGGGTCGATGACGTCGCGCTTGTCGCCCTTGCCGATGGCGTGCCTGTCGCCGCTCCGGCGGGGCTGAAGACCTCCGATGCCGGGACCGTTCTGCTGCTTGATGATGATATGCCCCGGAGCGCCGGAGCCGCCGACGTCGCCTCGCTCGCCGCACTGCTCACCGACGCCGGGATGGCAGTCAACCTCGTCGACGCGGCGCGGCTGGCAGAGCCGGGCCTGCTCAACACACGCTGGGTTGACCTCGTCGTCTTACCAAATGCGCCCGCCTTCCCCGCCGACGCGCGCGATGCGTTTGTCAGGTATGCGCTCAACGGTGGCAGCTTCATGGCCTTCGGCGGGCTCCCATTCGAGCGACTCTGGCGGAAAGGTGACGCCGGCTGGGTCGATATCGACCGCAGCAACACCGACGCCGCAAGCGCCCAGATGCTCGCCGACTTCGAGGCCGATGCCCCTCCACAGATGGGGTTAGGCCACTGCGACTCCGACATGCGCATGGATGTGTCACGGGTCACCCCGGGCGCCGACGGCTCTCGGGGAGCAGCGAAGCTCGTCTATCCGGAGGGCGCCGGGTGGTCGTACGCAGCGGTTGAGAACGCCCACGCGCGCAGTCCGGAGCACACCGCCCTGTGCTTCTGGGCCAGGGGAGACGAGAACACCACCAGCCTCGCCGTCGAGATCAACGAGGACGACAAGTCGCGCTGGAAGCGCGTTGTGGAGATCGACGAGCAGTGGCAGTGGTATGTCATCCCCGCCCACGACTTCCTCTCATACGCAACGGAAGGCCGCGGGGGACCGGGTGACTATGTGAACCCGCGGAAGACCGCGCAGGTCTGGTTCGGGCTCACGGGCAGTCTCGCAGGCCCGGGGCCCCACACCTTCTTCATTGATGGCGTCCAGTGGCGGCGCCCGGCCGAAGGCGTAGGAGCGCCCGTCGCCCCGATGCGACCCGGCGCCACCGCCGACGGCACCATCAAGGCCTTTGGGAGCGAGATTTCCGAGTCGGCCGCATCAAACGACCGCATACCCGTCTTCACTCCCCCCGCCCGCTTTGCCGGCATTCACCAGCTTCGCGTCACATGGCCGACAGCAGGCGATGGCATCAGTACCACCGGCGCGATAGGCGGCCACCTCGCCAACGCCACCACCCGAACCGGTTCCGGCGTCAA
>DPJP01000506.1:0-12624 GCA_003542955.1 Armatimonadota bacterium | reverse complement strand
CCGCGCGCGGGCCGCCTCATTACGCTGCTCGAGGCCGTCAACGACGATGGTCGTGCCGTCGGCCCGGCCGCCTCGATCTTCCTGCCCGCCTCGCGCCGCGCGCGCGGGGCCGCCTGGGTGCTTTTCGGCCTCGATGACTTTGACGTCCTCGCCGCAGACCATGCCGCGCTCCAGGCGGCCGTCACCGCCGCNNNCGCATTGCCGCGGGCCGACCCGCTATCGCCTCGGCGGAGATGAGGTTCGTACCGGTCGAGGGGAAGGCGACGAGCAGCATTGTGGTTGCGGTGCAGGGCGCCGAGGCCGACGGGCTCGCAATGCGCGTCCGCGGTCAAGCCGGGGACAGGAGTATCGACCAGGGCCCCGTGAGCGTCGAAATCGGCCAGTCCGTCGAGATCCCGCTGCCCGGCCTCGACCCCACTGCCAATGCCTACACCATCACCGCCGAGTTGCTCGACGGTACGGAGTTGCTCGATAGCGAGACAATCTCCGTGGATGCGGAGCGCTGCTTCTTCGCCCTTGTCGACTGGCTCGTCGAGCACCAGAACTCCGACGGCACCTACTCCGGCGTGTCGTTCGAGGACAACCGCGCCGCACGCGGCATACTCGGCGCATTCGAGCTGACCGGCGATGAGAAGTACCGCGCCTCCGCCATCCGCTGGGGTGAGGAGATGATGCGCCTGCAGCGCGAGGATGGCGGCTACCGCATGGGCTACGGCATCGGCAGCAAGGGGGAATCCTGCTACGTGGCGGATGGGGGAGAGATTGCCATCGCCATGACGCGGCTCATCAGCTACACCGAGGGCGCCCGGAAGCAGCGCTTCATCGACTCCGTCCGCGCCTACATGGGCTACCGCGAGGACTTCCGGGAGCCCAACGGCGCCATCGGCGTCGGCTGGTGCCTCCATGACTACGGTCAGCGCCCGATTGTGCCGCTTGATGTGCCCACACGCATCTACGCCGGCGAGAAGAACACCTACACCATCGGCTGTACGCTGGCCGCCGCGGCTGCCTTCTCCCGCGTCATCAATGAGCCCGAGTTCACCGCCATGGTCCTCCGCGACACCAACTGGCTGCTGGAGCACTATACCAGCTACTCCGGCGCGAGCGCCGAGAGCGCCGTCTGGGCGCATCACTTCGTCGCCGACAGTGCCCTCAAGGCCCGCATCGAGGAGGACTTGCGCAGCGGCTTCATCGAGCGGATTGCCAATCCCACCAATGAGGGCTGGCTGGGGGGCGAGGGCCGCTCGGTGCTTGATCTGGACATCATCGCCTACTGGCTGGACAGAATCGGCCCCGACGCGGGCCTGCAGGCGGCAAAGGGTCGTTGGCTCTACGCGCTGTGCGACGCAGACTCCACCAGCGCGATCAGGCACCTGCTGCGGCCCGATGAGGGTATCAACTCGAGCGAGTACCGCTTCCTGGACTTCGCCGCCGTCGCGATGGCCGACACCGTCCGCCCGATGGTGAGCATGAAGGAGTTCTGAGAGGCGCGAACTGCCACGGGGACTGCCACCCATCCGGCCGACCGTCAAGGATAGAATCCGGGCACTGCGTAACCGGATGGGTCGCTGTCCCCGATTCGGTCCGCGCGATGGGCATCGGGGACAGCGACCTGCTTCGGGGCAGAGGGCGCTGTTTCCGGCAATCGGGATGGCGAAGCAGGTGGCAGTCCCCTTCCTCCTACCCCACCTTCAGCATCGTCCCACCGTGCGACATCGTCCCCTTCACCGTGCCGTCGGCCGCATAGGACACCGCGAACACGTCCGCATCGGTCTGTATCTCGCCCAGAGTGAGAAGACCCTCGACCCCGGGCCGCCGGAAGCCCACCACCGTCCGCGAACCGTCCGCCCAGGTCAGCTCGACCGCCCGAACCGAGTCGGTCAACCGCTGCTCGGTAGCAGGCAGTTGGCCCTCATCCCCGGCTCTGGCGGGGAGCAGCACGCTCAGGAACTCGGCCTCCCTCGACGGCTGCGTGTATGAGGCCGTCAGGTGCCAGTTCTTCGCATACTCCCGGCCCGGTGGATAGTCCGGGTGCGGGTCGAACTCATTCGTCTGCGCAAACGAGAGCGTCTCCGGGTACACGAACCGCGCTGTCAGGGATGCCTTCGGGCGCTTGATGAGCACTGTGCCGTCGGCCTCCTGGATGCTCATCTCGTCGATGGCGTGCAGCCAGTACTCCCACGTGCGGGCCTCCGTGCTCGCGAGGTCGTCCCGGACGACGAAGATGCCCGGTCGCACATGGACGATCTCGCGAATGGCCCTGCTCAGCCTGCCTCCGTACGCCTTTGTCGCATCCGCCGCCATCAGGTCGAACCCTTGGCCGTGGATGAAGCCCGTCACCTTCCCCTGTGCGTGCCAGCCGCGGTCCTGGCCCTGTCCGCCGTCATACGTGATGCCGCACTTGGCCTTCGTCTGGCGCGTCCAGCGGTCGTGATGGGCGCATCCGTACTGCGGGTAATAGCCGGAGGCGATGGCCAGCGCCTCGCCGTAGGCCTCGAGCACGAAGCAGTTCTGATCGTTGTGCCCGTGCGACACCGCCCCGTATGGCGATGAGCGCATTGCCAGGTGGACGTCGTTGTCGCCGTCGACGAGGTCCGTGTGCATCGAGACGAGGCCAACGCCCTCGAAGTGCCGCGCGAGCGGCAGGTCCGCCGGCGCTCGGCCAGTCAGCGTGTCATCCTTCAGAAGCACACCGAGCATGCTGGTGCCCGGCNNCGCCGTTGAGCGAGTCGGGGTACCAGCGGATGAATGGGTCCTGGGTGAGCGTGCTGAACCAGTACATCAGGCTCGTCGCAGGAGACGGTTTCCACTGGGTGCCGTCGCCGAATGGAGACATCTGGCCGTGGGGTGGCGTGAGATAGAGCGCATAGTAGGGCGTGTTCTTGAAGAACGGGCGCTCCGCCAGGTTGATGCCCGTGGCCTCCCGGAGCGCAAGCACAAAGTGGAGCGCAAAGCTCATGTAGGCGCTCCAGTAGCCGGGACCCTCATTCCAGCCGCCGTCGTCCTTGCCCCACGCGGGGTACACGCCCCAGTAGATTTGTGTAATGTAGTCGAGGTACTCGGGCGCCTCCTCCCATTCGTTGAGAAACTCCAGCGCCGCCTCTCCCAGAAAGCCGATCGTCCGGCCGGGGTGGCTCGAGTAGGGGTTATTCTCGAAGGGCATTCGGCGCAGCATCTTGTACATGTCCGCCGCGCGCACACGCATGGCGCCCTCGACGACCTTGCGCTCCTGTTCCGTGAAGAGGTCATACGTCCAGTCATACGCACGCGTTCCGCGCATCATGATCCACATCGCCGGCTCATCGTTATGGAAGTAGCCCGTCGACCCCTGCGGGTCCCAGGAGAAGAAGTGCAGCAGCCGTCGCTTCGCCTCCTGCCCGCATGCCGCATCTCCGGTCAGCAGATAGGCAAGCCCTGCCTGCTCCATGCGGTCCATCGGCCGCCGGGTGTCTCCCATCACCTTCGAGTAGGCGTTGACGCGCTCCGGGTTGGCCGGCGGGAGCATGTCCGGCTCCGGCACGATCTCCTCCCCGGCGAAGCCCTGCACGAGCTTGACCAGGTTCTCAGCCGTCGCCTTCAGATCGCCCTCCCTCGCGCGCCTGCGTAGCTCCGGCAGCTTGTCGGCGTTGATGAACAGGTGCGGTCGCGCCACCGGGACCTTCAGCGCCTCGCGTCCGGGGTATGGCCACGGGTCGGCCTCCTTCGGCACCTCGAAGGCCCTCGCGGTCGACCACTGCGTCGGCAGTTGCGCGGTGTCCACTCCGTAGCGCCAGTACCACGTGCCGGTGGCCAACTGCTCGGTGAGCATCTCACAGGCCCAGATGAGCCCCTTGTGCTCGATCAGCCCATCGCCGTCGAACCGCGGGCTGCGATCGATCTGCAGCCTGTAGGTCACCTCTCCGCTCGCCGGCAGCCACAGGAACGGTGGCGGGTTGAGCCTCGCCGTCGAGCCGTCCGCCGGCGAATAGGGCAGGTTCCTCCCGTGCTCCGGTTCACGGTCGATCCCGAGCGTCTGGGCCATGCCTGCGGCTATCTCTCCGGTCGTTGCCGGCCGGGCCCAGACATCGTCCCAGTGAGTCTCGCCGGGGATGAACCAGTGGAAGTACTCGACCACGATCGCCCTGGTTCCCTTCGGTACGGGGAAGGTCGTCTCGACGCGCGTCCAGTCGGCCGCCGGTGGGTAGTAGGCCGTCTTGATGTCGAGGTGGTGCCAGACCTTCGGGTCGTCGTTGAAGAGCACGCGAACAGACGCGCCCTTGCCCGGCGTGTTCTCATACCCGCGCGTGCGGTACCATCCGCCGACGGTTAGCGCGCTATTGGTGTCATCCCAGAGCTGGATGTGCTCCTTCAGCCGCCAGCAGCTGCGTTGCTCGACGGTCTCGGCCTTCAGCATCGCATAGCGCTGACCCGTCTTCCCGCCGTCGGCGGCTATCGAGCCCGTGCCCCCGGTGCCGAAGTCGATCAACTGCCAGAGTGCAGGCTGTCCCTGCTCGTTGACCTGCTCGAAGCTCGGGTCCGTGAACATGCCACCCGCCTCGGAGGCGTCCTGAGCCCACGCACCGGCGCAGAGCCCCACCGCGAGCGCCGCTACAGCCACAAACAAGCGCAGATTTCGCTGACCCATCGCTCGTTCACATCCTCTCGCTACTCGAAGACGATCCAGCCGCGGCTCAACGGGTCGGCGTGCGCACCGATGCTCGGGAACCACGCGGAGATCTCCTGGTCCGGCCCGCTCATCACATTGCGGATCACGTCTACGCGCAGCAGCGGGTGGTCCTTGATGCTGCAGCCGATCTCCTCGAGCGGGATGCGCATCTCCGCCGTCCAGCGGTCCTTCTCCACGTTAGCCGCCCAGTCGGCGTCGAAGTTGGCGGCCAGCCGCTCCTGGTAGGTCTGCATATCGTTCTGCCCGTGCTGGTCGAAGAATGCCCCTTTGGCGTTGATGATGAACTGGATGTAGGGGAACTCCGCCATGTCCGGGTTGATGAAGAACTCAATCGAGTCGTCGTGCCACGTGTTGCCGTCGCGGGGCGCGGCGTCGACTTTCAGCTCGGATGTGTCCTGGTAGCATGCCAGGGCGACGTAGAGGTCCCTGCCGTCATGGACCATCCATGCTTTCGTCACATAGGAAGAGGGCACGGATTCGGCATACCTGGTGAAGTCGCTGATCTCGTCGGCGCTCTTCCAGGCCGCGTCATCAATCTTGCCGTCAACGGCCGGCGGCGTGCCGACCCTTGCCACCGTGGCGACCCTCGTTGCCGAACTCCTGATCTCCGCGACAGTCTGCATGTACGTGTCACTGCCCGTCGTCCCGAAGTGGGTGTCGATCCTGGCGGCGATGGCGTCGCGCAGCCTGGCCGCATCAAGATCGCCGCTCTTGCGCGCATCGGCCACGGCATCGGAGGCCAGCTTGGCCGCGCTCCAGCGCTTCGCATTCGTCGCGGCGCCGGCCTTCAAAGGCGCTATCCAGCTCGGCTTCGGCGGGTAATAGGCGATCGGGTCATCGCCCACCTTCTCCTTGATGAAGGCGTCCACGTCGACGCTGGATATCTTCTCGGCCATCCCGCGCATGGCGGCGGCGACCTCATCAAGCGTTGCGCCCTGCTCGATGAGTGTCTGCACGTCCCTGGCCGCCCATGCCTGACCGGCCAGGAGCAGCGTGATGTCCCAGGTCTTGCGGAAGAAGCCGATGCGGTCCCTGACGAGTTGGCTCTGCGCCATCCCCGCCGCCTCATCCAGGTAGCCGGTGCACTCCTCGAGCACCTCCGGAGGGAAGACCTCGAACTGCTTCGGGTCCGCCGCCAGCCTGTAGGCCCACTCGCCTCGGCCGGTATTCTGCTCGCGCCAGGCCCGCTCGCAGCGCGCGAAGTAGGCCTTCATCGGCGCAGCGGCCTCGCGGAACATCCGCTCGTTCCACTCATCGGTGATTGCATCGATGTCGACATCGGGGTTCCACAGAATCCGTGACATCACGTACAGCTTGTGCCCGTCCAGACCCCAGTTCGGGTAGACCTCCGCATAGAAGCCGCGCACGTTGTTATCAACCGCATGCTGGATGGCCTCCTGGAACAGGTGGTTGTAGATGCGCGGAATGGCGAAGCCCATCCCGTAGGCATAGTCGTAGATGCCCATCTGGTTGGCCACCCGTCCCCACCACTCGAGCAGTTCCTGGTCTTTCTCGCGGAACTGCGGCTCGAAGTAGTCGGCCCGGTTGGAAGTCAGGTAGGGGATGATGTTCTTGTGCAGCCCGATCTGCTCGGGCGGGATGATGTAGGTCGAGTAGGCCAGGCAGCCGAGCATCGCATCAGGATGGGTCGTCTCAAGCTCCGCCGCGACCTTGTTCAGCCAAGTGTAGTAGCGATATGACATCGAGCCGTCGAAGCCCTCCCACTGCGGCGCCTCGCGGTCCGTCGCCGTGCAGCCGTCGCACTCGCACCAGCCCTGGCCGTCGTTGCAGCCGTAGGAGTATGACTCGAGGTCCGCATCCCTCGCGAACGCCGCGCGTGCGGCGTCCGCGGCATGCTTCACACTGCTCTCGGAGGCGAAGCAGGGCTGCCAGCTATGGTCTTCCACTGTCGGCTTGTAGCGCGTCTCGCCACGCAGCGGGAACCACTCGGGGTGCTCCTCGTAGTCCTCCGGTTTGAAGATGTTCAGCAGGTTGTGATGGAAGTTGTAGCGGCCGTGAATACGCTGCCGGAGGCTCCACACGCCGCCGTGGTTGGCCCCCGACCACAGGCGAGACAGCACTGCGGGTTCGTAGACCTGCCGACCGCACGGGATCAAGATGCTCTCGTGCTCCGGCACATCCTCGCCCAACGGGCCGGGGATCAGCCACCGCACACCCACGTAGTCTTCCAGGAACTGACAGACCGCCCAGTAGGTCGACCATGGTCTCGGCCCGGCAAGGTAGACCGCGTCTGCCGTCGCATTGACGATATAGGCGTCACGGTCGATCAGCCGCAACTGCCGCCGGTCCTCGAAGGGCAGGGCCCTGGCGGCGCCGACATAGATCGGCCTGCCCGCGGATGTCTTCGGGTCGAAGTCCCGCTCCGATACGACAGTGAACTCCTGCCCCGTCGAGCGCTTCAGATAGGCCGCGAGGTCGCGATACGCCTGCTCGCCCTCGCCCCTGGCATCCCGCTGGTAGACGATCACCGCCTTGCCCGATTCGTCGAGCACCGGGAACTGCGCAGCCATCGCACACCCCAGGCACAACAGGATCAGCGCTGCTGACACGATGCTTACGCTCAGTGGTCGCATTTCTCGACACCCCTCCGATGTCCGTCTACACAACAACGCGCCGCCCCCCGACCTCCATGGACCGGAGAGTGACATTTCGCCGCCCGGAACACGGAGCCCTGCAGAGCTGTCCCTCTCGACCCTCCCGATCAAGATTGAACAGCCGGTGCCTGACACCGGCCGTTCAATCTTGGCCCTGGGCGCGACAGGCAGGACCATGCCGCGCACGGGGCGAAAAGTGACACATCAGGTCTATGACGATACACAATGCCACCAGGAGGAACCACCCGTGCGCGCTCATCTCGCCATTGCCATCGCAGTGATCCTCGCACTCAGCGTCATCCCCTGTATCGCCCAGGATGCCGATTCCGACGGTATCCCCGACGAGCTGGAGGCCAGGCTCGGCACCAACCCCAACGTCGCCGAGACCTTCACCACCATTCTCGAAGACGGCCCCGAGTCCGAGCAGGCACGCGCAAAGGAGACCTACGACCCCTCCAAGGACATCCTGACGGTCGAGTTCTGTAACGTGGCCGAGGACAGGATGCTCTGGCGGGTCACCTTCGCCGCTCCCCCGACGCCGGAGAACAGCGTTCTGCACCTGTATGTCGATGCCGACGCCGACCCGACCACCGGACGTGAGGGGCCCCCCAACGGCGGCTACACCGGCTGTGACTACATGGTCACCATGGCCGGCGGCAGCGCCTCCTGCGGGCACTTCCTGCCAGACCACAGCCGTGTCGACGGTCCGCCCGTCACCTACGTCGTGGTCGGCGATGCCATCCTCATGACGGCCGACCTCGAGCTGAGTCGCGACGCCAACGGCATCCGCTATGCCATCTACGTGCTCTCGCATAACACCACCGGCGGAAGCGACGAGTCGCCGACAATGAGCGACACGATCAACAGGAAGCTCGTCGAGGGCCTCCCGATATCGACCGCTCAGAAGATCACTCGCCCCACCGACTACGCCGACAGCCACCAGATGACCCGCACCTTCGGCCTCGACATCATCCGGCCGCTCCTTGTCGACAAGGCCACGCTGCAGATACCACATGACCGGCTGGAGGTGGATGGCTTTGCCCTCGACCTCTTCAACACGCTCCGCTACCCGCACATCAAGATGACCCGCACGGGCGGCCGGGCCTGGGCCTCGCCCCCGAAAGCAGGCAAGTACCACGTCGGCTTCCTGACATACGACGACGGCAACACGGACCGCGTCGTCGTGCGCGTCAACGATGAGGTCGCCGGGATCGCGGTGCTCAATGCCGACAACAATCGCCACTGGATATACTACCTCTCAGAGGCGCGGAGCTTCTCGACCGATGACGTTGTCTCGTTCGAGGCCGTGGGCAGCGGCCTCCACCGCATCAGCGCCATGCTCTTCTTCCCCAAAGCTCCCGAGACCCGCGCCGTCGAGTACAAGGTGGCCGACACCGAATGGATCGCGCCCGTCGGCACCGAGGGCGCAGTCAGCATCTCCTGGACCACCACATGGCCCTCCGACACCCGCTTCGAGTACGGGAGGACCACCCGGTACGGGCTGCAGGCCTCCGAGGACTGCTCCCGCCTGGTGCACAAGGTCCGCCTCGAGGGCCTCGACCCCNNCGCCGCTACCTACCACGGCCGAGCGGTTGCGAAAGACCGCGCAGGCAATCCCTACTACGGTCCGGACATCACCTTCAGCGCCAAGGGCAAGCCCGCGCCGCAGACGCAGGCCCGCACCGCCGATGTGCCGCTCACCGTGCGCAACCCGCACGAGTTCGACGCCGTCGATTGGCCCGTCACCAGTGGGGTGCCCTTCCCCCGCGGCGTGCTTGGTAGCGCCGAGAACGTCCGTGTCACCCTCGACGGGCAGGAGATCACCGCGCAGATCAAGCCGACCGGCACATGGCCTGATGGCAGCATCAAGTGGGTGCTCGTGACACTGCTCGCCGACGTCCCCGCAGGCGGCCAGACGCAGTACACGCTCCAGTTCGGCCGTGACATCTCCCGCTCCACCGGCCCCGCGCCGATGGCCACGCTCCAGGGCAAGGGCGCCGTCGTCGACACCGGCGCCGCGCGGCTCACCATCGACGAGCACGGGCAGATCGCCGGATTCAGCTGCGGGCAGGCTGAGGTGCTCACGCCCGGCGCGGCGTGCGTTACGTCCATGACCACCAGCGGCGGCGTCACGTATTCCACTGCCAACGCCCCCGCGGAGGTCTCCATCGAGGAGAACGGTCCCGTGCGCTGCGTCATAGGCACCACGGGCAGAATGGCCTCCGCCGAAGGCGCCGAGGGCTTCATAGTCCAGCAGCGCATCGAGGCCTATCGTGGAGTACCATTCATCCGCATCAACCACCGCTTCATCAATGCGCTGCCGGAGGAGTTCACCAACACCGAGGAGCTGGTCTTCAGCATCCCGACCGCCCCCGGGCAACAGTGGCAGGCTCCCGTCGTCGAGGGTGAGCCTCTCGTGCTCGGCGGACAGACCAAGGCTGTTCACCAACGCTTCGACGGAGAGTATGTGACCACCGGCGCGGGGATGGATAAGGTCACGGAGGGGCGTGTGATCGGCGCCCTGACCTGCTCGGCCCCCGAAGGCTGCGCAATCGCTCTTCGCGACTTCTGGCAGCAGTATCCGAAGGCATTCTCGGTCACCGACAATGGTGTCGACATCGACCTGTGCCCCGACTTCGAGGCGGGCCTGTATGATGAGTTCCCCTTCGAGAAGCAGGGTCATCAGCTCTATTACTACCTGCTCGACGGCCACTACCGGCTCAAGACCGGCATCGCCAAGACCCATGGGATGTTGCTGTGCGGGGCCGAGTCCGGTGCTCGCGAGAGCACCTGCGCGCTCTTCCAGAAGCCGCTGCTTCTCACCGCCGACCCGCAATGGTACTGTGACAGCAAGGCCTTCTACAACGTTGCCGCCCGCAACGAGCAGCTCTTCAAGGCATACGAGGAGGGTATCGACAGGAACCTCGCCGCGTACGCCGCCCAGCGCGAGCGCCAGCACGATTTCGGGATGATGAACTACGGCGACTGGTATGGCGAACGCGGCGCCAACTGGGGCAACATCGAGTACGATACACAGCACTGCTTCCTGCTCGAGTACATCCGCTCCGGCAACCCGGATGCATTCTATCTGGGCGATGTCACCGAGATACACAACCGCGATATCGACACAAAGCAGTGGGCGCCGCGGGAGGCCGACATCGGCCTGGCCTACGTCCACCAGATGGGCCACGTCGGCGGCTTCTACACCGAATCGGTCCCCGGCACCCTCGGCATCCCGAAGGCCGGCGGGAGCGTCAGCCACGCCTGGACGGAGGGGCATTTCGACCATTACTTCCTCACCGGCGACCCCTGGTCGCTGCAGACCGGCATGGCCGTCGCCGACTACTTCGCCGACAAGGAACTCAGCCGCCCCTACAACTGGGGTGACTGCCGCGTGCCCGGCTGGCACCTGATCATGAATGCCGCCGCACAGGCCGCCACCAATGATCCTTACTACCTCAATGTCTCCCGCATCGTCGTCCGCCGCGTGCTCGAGACCCAGGACACAGAGCCGCGCGAGCTGCCCGACTACCAGAAGGAGCCCGGTCGCACCCACCAGGTCGGCGGATGGTCGCGGATGATGGTGCCCGGCCACTGCGAATGCGAGCCCCGCCACCGCGGCAACGCCGGCTTCATGGTCGCCGTGCTGCTCACCGGCCTGACCTACTACTACGACGTCACCGAGGACCCCGCGGTCAAGGAATCGATCATCCGCGGCGCACACTACCTCATGGATGAGTGCTACAACGCCGAGATCCACGGCTTCCGCTACACATCATGTCCGAGGACCCGCTACACTCCCGGAGCAGCGCCCCTGATGGTCGAGGGCATCGCCCGCGCCTACAGGTGGACCAGGGACGAGCGCTTCCTTGACCCCATCACACAGGCGCTGGCCGCCGGCGCCGGCGGCAGCAGCTACGGCAAGGGCTTCAGCATGTACTACCGCTGCGCCCCGCGACTGCTTGACGATCTCGCCGCCTGCGGGCTCGACCTCAATGAGCGCACGGTCGTCAAGCTCGCACCCTTCGAGCCGCCCGACTGGATGAAGGCCCTCCCCGATGCGGACAGGATCGTCCTGCAGGCGGAGGGCTTCTCGGCCCAGGGTGGGGGCGAGGTGCAGGTGCGCGACGATCGCCAGGCCATCTGGGGCAAGATGATCACCTACTGGCACCAGGATGTCGGCCACTGGCTCGAGTGGAAGTTCGCCGTGCCGGAGGACGCCGAGTACACGGTGCAGTTCCGCTATGCCACCAGCAGCCCGGAGCCGGTCAGGAGATTCGAGATTGACGGGCAGGTACCGGACCCCGCCGCGGAGAAGGTAAGATTCGAGCCTTCCGGCGGCTTCGGAGCGCTGCCCAGCGACTGGCGCTTCCATCCGCTGCGAGATGCAGGCGGCAACGACATCGTGCTGCCCCTGAAGGCCGGCGAGCACACCATCAGAATGACCAACCTCGGCGACGGCCTGGGGATGGACTTCATTATCCTGGTGAGGAAGTGATTCATGGGCCTGGAACGCGCTGCGGCCGCACCGTTCCGGCCGTCACCGCGACATTCTTGGCTGCAGATGGGTACACTCAGGCCTGGCCTGGGTATAGTGCCTGTGTACAATACAACGTCGGCGGCCGAGTGAGTTCACAATGGCTCGCGCGGCTCCGGCCAACAGAAGGAGCCTGCCATGAAAAGGGGTTTTACGCTGATCGAGTTGTTGGTTGTCATCGCGATCATCGCCATCCTGGCGGCGATCCTGTTCCCCGTCTTCGCCCGCGCCCGCGAGAAGGCCAGACAGAGCAACTGCCTCAGTAACAGCAAGCAGATCATGCTCGCGATCCTGATGTATGCACAGGACTACGACGAGACCCTCTGCTACGGGCAGCACGATGATGCAGGGGGCGCCCGCGCCTGGAACCTCGTTGTCGAGCCCTATGTCAAGAACGCTCAGGTCTTCAGGTGTCCCAGCAAGCCCGAACAGGCCAGAGGGTACGGCTGGAACTACAACAACATGCCGTATCGAACGAACAACCCATCCGCCCGGGCCGCTCTCGGCTACTGGAATCGCCCTGCAGAAGTGCTGGTGTTCGCATGCAACAGGGCCGGTGCGAACAATCAGTACATCTACGCCTACACGAGCTACCCGACCCGCTGGCCCACAGGGCTACCGGATCCGCACAACATGGGAACGTTGCACAACGACGGCAGCAACGTCGGCTTCCTTGACGGGCATGCGAAATGGCTTGCCTTCAACACATTCATGGGAACCGACAACAACACCCGACGCCTCTGGGGAGCGCTCAACGACTGACGCAACGCCTGCCAAGATGCTCAACTGGGGACCGCCGACACCGG
>DPJP01000304.1 GCA_003542955.1 Armatimonadota bacterium | reverse complement strand
AGGACGACGAATGCACGAGCTTTGCCGCCAATACCGCCGACGGCACACTGGTCGCCTGGAACATGGACTGGTATCAGGCGCTGCTTCCCTATATGGTACTGCTGCACGGCAAGCCGGATGACCAGCCGGACTTCCTGTCATTCGCGCTGGTGGGCAGCGTCGGGCGACCGGGGCTGTCTGAGCATATCGCCATCGGCGCGAACCAGTTGCCCTATCGCCCCANNCCCCGAGTGGGGCGGACCGGGCATCCCCTACTGCTGCATCTCCAGGATGCTGCTCGCCCAGAGCAGCACCGAGGCGGCCATCGACGTGCTGAGCAACACGCGCCGCATGTGCTGCCTCAACTACACCATCGGCGATGAAGCCGGCGACATCTGCGCCGTCGAGACAACACCCGATGCGCTGTCGGTCCTGCGGCCCGAGGAGAGCTTCCTCACCCACGCCAACACCTTCCATAGCCCGAATTTCCAGGGCATGCCGGAGGACGAGCGGGCCGAGCGAGACCCACGCGCGTACACATCGCACCGGCTCCTGAGCGAACAGGCCGAGGAGATCGACCGGCACGCGATCGCCGACGCCCAAACGCATCACTTTACCGGTGAGACCGGCGGCATCTGCATACACAGGGAGTTCGACGAGTGGCCCGCGATTACGCTGCTCTCATTCATCGGCGAGGTCGGCAAGGGGCGCATGTGGGCCGCATACGGCTCCCCGTGTCAGCATGAGTTCCTGGAGTATGAGTTGTAGACGGCGCCGCGTTGAGTGGGGCTTTGATCATCTCATCTCAGAACATACGGTCATGATTGGAGATGCACAAATGAAGTTCATCGATGCGCTACGCAAGCTGCTCGCCGCTGCGATGGTCGCACTCTTCGGGGTCACCGCAGGCGCCCAGCCCGCCACCGCTCCGGCGGGGGAGCCGACAACCGCCGCCGAGGCGGCGCTGCAGGACAAGTACGGTGACAAGGTCACACTCGAGGACTACCGCACATACCGCAGGATAGTCGACGCATTGCCGCCCGAGCAACTCGCGTGGGAGATGGTGCTCGAAGACCAACTTGGCGGATTCTACTTCCCGATCCACCTGAAGAGCCGCATCAAGCCCGACTTCAACGCCTTCACCTCCGATTGGGGCTACATCGTCGACGACCCCGACCTGCCCCGCATACTGCTGATCGGCGACTCGATCTCCCGCTCATACACGGTCTCGGTGCGCAAGCTGCTCGAGGGCAAGGCGAACCTCCACCGCGCTCCCGCCAACTGCGGCTCGACAGATAGCGGCACCAAGAACATGGCCGTGTGGCTCGACCAGAGCGGCTCGCAGTGGGATATCGTCTACTTCAACTTCGGCATCCATGACCGGAAGAAGACACCCGAGCAGTATGCGGCCAACCTGGAGAAGGTCATCGAGTTGCTGCAGCCGACAGGCGCGAAGCTGATTTTCGCGCGCACTACACCGTTCCGCGTCAAGGATGAGGGCGATGAGGACGGGGCTCCGCCGCTGAACGCGACATCCGACGCAGTGATGGCCGCCCACGGCATTCCGGTGGATGATCTCCACGGCATCGTCGTCGAGCAGATCGAGACGCTCCAGGGCGAGGACCGCACGCACTTCAACGCGGAGGGCATCAAGCTGCTGGCCGCGCACGTCGCTGCCACGCTGGAGGCGTCCATGGCGGAGATAGAGGCGGCGGAGCAGCCGCAATAGGGGCCAGAGCGAGAAGGGGCCGCCTGTGCTGACCATGCGCCCCTGCAGGTGAGTGATTGCGGCTTGTTGAAGGCGATCCGTGTTAATCTAACTGGATTGCGCATTCATCTATCACCTATCAGCGGAGGCAGAGCTATGCTGCCAAGCTCACGCCCCCATCCCCGCGTAGTCATTCTGATCACCCTCGGGTTGGTCGTCGGCTGTTCGCCGGTGCTCGCCAACCCCATGCCGTTGCCCGAACACTGGATGGGTGGGCGGCTCATGCCCGCCGAGGCCGTGCCCGTGGACATGGTCGAGGAGAAGCTGGTGGCGCGTCTGACGCGCTACGAGGTGCCGCCTGAGGATGCGCCGGCTCCAGCCCCGTATCCCGCCCGTGCGTCCGTGGAGGTCACGTATCTCCTCCGCGCCGACGAGGCCATCAGCGTTCCGATCGTGTTCCCCGTCACCGCCGAACCTGAGTCGGTCTCATTCGCACTGAACGGCAGGGCCATGCGCACGAAGGTCGTGCCCGATGTGGCGCTCTATGCGGCATACGAGACGAGGTGGCGTGCGGCAATCGACGACTATGTCGGCGCAGACGAAGCGCTGACCGCGTTGCGCGAGGAAGCGAAAGGGCTACGGGATGTGCGGCCGGACGATCGCGTGAACCCATGGACACGTTGGCGCGGGGCAGGGAGTTCGCGGTTACGGGAACGGGCGAGCCGCCGACTGGGCGAACTTGGCATACCGAATGCTGAGACCGTGGCCTGGGCGCTGGCGCACATACTCGTTGATGACTGGGACCTCGCGGCCACCGGGCCGGACGCATTGCGGTTGCCGACAGCCAGGCAGCAGGAGCTGGCTGCGACCCGGTACCTCGCCCTGGCGTTCGACCCAACCGTGCCCGATCCACGAGCCATCTGGGCCCCGGCCCAGACTGAGATGCCGGGACGACGCGAAATGGAGCGGCAGATGGCCTTCATCAGCGCGACGCTTCCGCTGCGCCCTGGCGGTAGCCGGTTCACGGTTGCTTACACCCAACCCGTCTCCTTCGGCAGGGCCCCCCGCGAGGCACACACGGGCACCATGGGGCGCCGGTGCGAGCACGGACAGACCGGCATCTTCGAGTTCATCCTGCGCACAGCCCGCTTCTGGCGCAGCTTCGGCGCGCTCAACGCCACCGTCCACTTGCCCCCCGGCACCGTCTACGCCGAGTGCAGCATCCCCGGCGGGACCGTCTCACTCACAGACACACAGCCCTCCGTCAGGTGCACGGCCACGGGCGTGCCGGATGCCAACCTGTCGGTGACCTTCGCCGACTTCGAGGTCGTTCCTGAGCCACCAGATCGCTTCGGGCCCTTCGGCGGCGGCCCGGCGAACCAGTCGGCGACAGCCAGCCCTGAGCGGCGCGGTACGCCGCCGGGGGACCTGCCGGCCAATCTCGGCGTCCCAGAGGTCGCTCGGCCCGTAGGCGGTCCTCCTCTGGCCGTGGGAGTCGCCGTGCTGGCGGTGGTTCTGCTGACTGCAGGCGTGGCCGTATTGAGGCGACGCCGAAACCGCAAATAGGGCCCGCCGGATGAGGGCTCTGCGAGGAGAGCAGGCTATGACTAGACAGACAGGCCGCTTCACATCGGCCGCGGCACTCATCTCCGCGATCACCGCCCTCGCTGCGTCGCTCTGCGCGGCCAACCCCGTGCCGTTGCCGGAACACTGGATGGCCGGACGGCCAATACCTGCGGAGGCCGTGCCGGTCGACCTCGTCAGTGAGAAGCTGGTCGCACACATCTCAAGCTACAGGCTCCCTGAGGAGCGTGAGCCGTCGGCAAGGCTGCATTTCGCCAGGGCTGACGTCTCCATCACCTATACTCTGCGCTCCGAGGCGGACGTAGACATCCCAATTGTCTTCCCGATCACGGAGCAGCCGGAGGACGTTGTCTTTGAACTGAATGACGAGGCAGTGCGCGCAGAGACCATCGCCGATACGCGGATGTACGCGACCTGCGAGGACAGATGGGTCGCCGCGATTGAGAAGTACATCGATGGCGACCCGGTCCTCGCCGGGCTGCGAGACGAAGCGATGGCTATGCGGGACCCACACCCGCCTGCCAACCAGGCGGAGGCAGATGCCCGCATGCAACGGCACCTGAAGCGGCACCTGCTCATCAAGAGCCGGGCCGAGCGTCGTTTCGATGAGCTGGGTGTCCCGGATGCTCAGACACTGGGCTCATGGCTTAGTGACTACCTCCTCGATGACTGGCACACACGCGTCTACCTGGTCCGGGATATCGACCCGGACGCAACGGCTGAGCACCTGAGGCTCTCCGCGACACGAGACCTTGCCGTGGCATTTGACGCGAACGCACCTGACCCCACCGCCCTCTGGTCTGGAGCCGACGCGGGGAAACGCCGACCATCGGCGATGCATCAGCGGTGGTTCCTGATCAGCGCCGTACTCCGTCTGCATGCCGGCGACAACCGCTTCATTGTGCGCTACAAGCAGCCGGTGTCATTCGGCAATGCCGGATACGAATTGCCCGAGGGGGCAAGGCGGCCCGAATCTGACGTTATGCAGGCGAGTATCTTCGAGTTCATACTCCGCACGGCCCGCTTCTGGCGCAGCATGGGCGGCCTGGACGTGACCATCCACCTGCCGCGGGGCACGGTCTACGCCGACTGCAACCTGCCCGACGCAACCATATCCCTGACCGGGGATGACCCGACAGTCACGTGTACCACCGCAGGCGTCCCCGACGCCAACCTCTCTGTCGTCTTTGCCGACTTCAAGGTGCTCTCCGACCCGCGCGATTGGATGGCAGCATTCCGCAGGGAGCGACCAGGCGCACCAAAGGCCGTGCTCAACGCCATCTGGGATCGCCCTCTGAAGGGCGAGGGATCGCACAACACCGTGCCTGTAGCGGATGAAAAGATCGTTGTCACCGGCAGTAATGATGGCTTCCTGACGGTCTGCGACCGCGCACATGGCAACGTCATCCATGAGATCGAGGCAGGGGGGGCCGTCGGCGGCGTTGTCATCCTCCCCGACGCTCTTCTTGTCGGGCTGGAGACGCACAGCCGGGGCTGGAAGCGGGAACTCGGCCTTGCCCGCTTTGACCGCACGACCGGTGAACGGATATGGGCGCAAAGCGTGGTGAGTCTGGACCACCACGGGCATGATGTGAGGCCTGTGGATGCCGGCCCGGTGGTACTGGGCTGCGCGGTCGGGGGGCCGGTGCTCGCCGTCGATGCGGCCGACGGCGGACTGCTCTGGGAGAAGCCGGGGGCATTCAGCGGCATTGCACTCTCACCTGACGGCTTGACCGCCTACCTGGCCGGCGTCACGGCAGAGCGGCTGGAGGCAACACCACGCGATGCCCGCGCTTCCGCGGCGCTCGCGGAGTTGATGGCGGTCGACGTGACCACGGGCGAGGTCATGTGGCGGCGCCCCTGCGGACATAGCTGCTCCGCCCCGGCCCTCTGGGGGGACAAGCTCGTCGTTATGGGCCGGCATGAGCGCCTCGCCAGACCATTCCTGGCCTGTGTACTCAGTGCCGATGGTGAGACCCTCTGGGAGATGGCACAGCCGGGAGAGGTCGGGGGCTTCAACAGCATCCAGGCAACGATGGTGCGTGGTGACAGGCTGCTGGTGATGCACGACAAGGGCATCGACGTGTACGACCTCGAGCACAACGGGAAGCGCGCGGCACGGGTGCACTACGACTTCTACCTCTCCATACCGCCGGCCGTGGCCGGACAGCGCGCGTACGTGCCCCTGTCCCTTGGGGGCATGCAGGTGTTCGACCTCGACACAGGAGAAATGCTGCACGAGTTGATATGCGCTCGTGCGGGATGCACGGCGCTCGTGGACGGCGATGAGCTGTTCACACTCGAGTGGAGTGGGCTGCTGACGAAATGGTCGCCCGAGGCCAGACCCCTCCAGCCTGCACCGGCAGTGGCTGAGACAGGATGGTCGGGCACGCCGCCGGGCGACCTGCCTGAAGTGCTACGCACGCTGACGGGTGACGGCCGGTGACTGTCGTCTGCGACCCGGGGAGCGCACCGGTACTCTCCGGCGCGACGGTGTAGGGCGGATCAATGCGCAGATGGGCGACAGGCTGGCGGGTAGTTGTGCTGGCGATAGGCATCGTCATCGCGATGCTGGTGGTCTTCTGCGGCAGCGCATTCCTGTACCTGCGCGCCCTGTACGCGCCCAGGCACATCGAGACGATGGACCTGATCGAGGAGCGCACAGGATGGTTCTTCCCACCTGAGACGCGGATTGTGTCGGCCGGGCAGGACAACCTCGGGATGGACTTCGCCATCTGGGCGGTGCTGGAGGTCCCGCGCGGCAAGGTCCGCGACGTGCTGCTGGCCGAGGGGCAGGGCGAGTTCAGCCACGATGAAGGCACCGGTGCGGCGCCGGACCTGAGTCACATGTATCGCTCGGGGTACTGGAGCTTCGGGCCGGAGTGGATTCCACCGCTGCCACAGCGCTTCGAGCACTATCTCGCAGTCTACCGTGGTGAGGCCAAGGACGGCCCATGGAACGTTCGGGAGGCCATCGCCGAACTGGGGGACGGTAACGGCGAGATGGTCACGGTATATGTGTTCTACACGACGTACTGAGCCTATTGCCCTTGCGCCAAGCCATCATGTACACAGCGCTACCCGTGCCCTCTGGATGACCTCGCGCATGGCTGCAAGCTGCTCCTCGCGGCCCTCGGGCTTCTCGTGGGAGGCGACAAGCTCCTGCACGCGCGCGTGGGCGGCTGCGAGGGCGGCCTCATCGCTCTGCGGACCGGCATAGCCCGAGCGGTCGACGAACTCCGGCAGCCACAGGCACTCACGGAAGTGCTCCAGCGTATGTCGGGCCTCCAGGTAGTTGCTCTTCAGTCCCAGGTCGACATCGGTCACGAGGTCGAGGGGCAGCGTCTCGGCGCAGGGCTGCGGCATGCGCCCATACTGGCGCAGTCCGGCCGACATGTCGCGCTCCAGCATCAACTGCGCGGGCGAGAGCGTCTTACCGCATTCGAGCATCCCCTGGCCGATGCCGGGGTGATAGCCGGTGAATGCCGCCACCGTCATCGACTTGTACAGCTTCTCCAGCACCGCGTACATCCACGGCGTCCTCGCATCGCAGTACTCCCCACTCCCCGGCGGGATGGATACGCCCGTCCATCTGCGGATGAACTCAATGCTCGCGAAGGCATGGTACATCGCGTCGAAGGCCGAGTAGCTGACCGAGCCGGTTCGCATGTCTACGGTGCCGGCCCACTGCGAGCCCGCCAGCGCCACGGAGGGGTTGATGGCCCGTGCGGCCATCCAGGTGGCAACGTGCTCCGCGGCCGACACCGCGATGAAGCCCTCGATGCTCACTGGAGTCGTCACCCCCGCGACCGGCATTGCGGTCAGGCCGATCGGCTGCCCTGCCCGTGCCATCGCCACGAAGCGGTCCGCGACATCGGTATCGAAGCGCAGTGGATGACCAAAGCAGATCGCGACCCATGCCCAGAGGTTGTCGACGCCGAGGATCGCCCCCATTTCCTCGAGGTACGGGATCTGTCGCACGTTCCAGGGATAGACCCAGCAGGGCCGGTGAGCGTACTCTGACAGGAGCAGCGCCGCATGAAGCGGCTCGAGCATGGGCGGCGTATCCGTGCACAGCAGGCAGTGACCGACGCCGGCGTCGCGGTGGAGCGCGTCGCCGAGTTTGATGAGTGTGATGAAGTCAACGCTCGTGCCGAGGCGCTTGCAGCAGGCGTCATCGTCGTAGAAGTACTGGGCAACCTGCCCGCCCAGAGCCGGGAACGGCGGCGGCACCAAGCGACTGGAGCCCTCGTCGTGCGCGAGGGTCTGTGTTCCATGCCGCAGGCTGTCGACGAATCGCTCGACCATCGCGCGCGGGAAACGGACCCGCTGCGCGTGTCGATCGACCTCCGCCCCGGAATCGGCCAGGGCATCGATCAGTTCGGTGTTCTGGCAGAGGATGCCGACGCGCTGCAGCACCTGCATGGTTGCATCCGCGAGCGGCTCGATGTGTCGGTCCTCTATGAGGTGGCGCTGAAACATGGGTGACCTCCAAGAGCCGAATGGCGCAATTCGGTGCCTGCCCAGACATTCCCCGCGAGCGGGGGATGGCCTGCGTCAGGTGGCTGAGGCGGACGCGGGACGCCGCGGAGGGACGCGCGGCCTGCCGCGCGAATACTCCGGCAGCCTACCCCCCAACAATCAGGACACGATGGAGGTCGCCCGATGTTGAGGTTCGCGCTGCTGTTGCTCTCAGCTCTCGCCTGTGCCGCTGCGCTCTGCGCCGACGATCCGTGGATCCCGCTGGAGGTCAACGACACCACGGTCACCGAGCGCATCGACGGGTGGAACCATCGGCACGTGCCGGACCTCGCCACATCCGAGGACGCGAAGGTCGGACAGCGGTCCATCGTCGGCGCCTTCGGCTTCACGCACAGCATCTCCATCAGTGCGGGCGATGCCGCGTCATGGAACCTGACCGGCTACGAGGAACTCATCTTCTGGGCAAAGGCCGACCGGCCCAACGACAATCTGCTGGTGATGCTCATCGGGCGCGACCTGCAGAACCGGCGTGATGCCGCCGTCAGGCTGACCACCGAGTGGCAGGAGTACCGGCTCCCCCTCACCGAGGAGAGCTTCCCACGGCTGGTGGGCGAATTTGACTTCACCCGTGCACGAAGCCTGGCCTTCTACAACAATCAGGGCGTTGAGACGCGCATCTGGCTTGACGGGCTGGAGTTCGCCGGNNCCGCAGCCTGTCGTCGACCCGGCAGCCGTGCCGCCGGCCGAGGGCGACCCGAAGCGGGTGCCTGTGCTCCCGACCGATCCATCGCCCCACATCGAGCAGGCGCGGGCGGAGTGGCACCAGGTGCGCAGCGCCTACCATCTGCCGCCGGTAGCGCTCAACCCGCGGAACTCATTCACCGAGGCCCTCGTCGACTTCAGCCGCACAGGTGACTGGGTGGTCCGTGTCGCCGACGCGACGGTCCAGGCGAGCCTCTCGATGGATCAGCCTCTGCGGGGCGTCCCCAACCTCAAGGTCGATATCTCCCCGACTAGTGAGACGGCCCGCGTGTCGCTCTTCCCGCCCGAGGCGATCCGCATCGAGAAGGCCTTCGACATCATCGAGTGCTGGGCGTACGGCAATGCCGCCGGGGCGCGGATCGCCTTCCACATCCGACGCCCGGATGGAGGACTGCTGGTCGTGGGGAGCAATTGCGCGGAGTCGCTCTCGGGGGTCACATGGCACTCGATGAGCGAGTACTGGAACCTGATCCGCATCGTGCTGCCGGGGCGGGTACAAGCGGGAGCGCAGCTGCTGGCAATCCACCTCGACCCGAACGCTCCGAAGGGCTACGAAGCGCCGACGTACCCGATCCATCTGGATCAGTTGCGTGTCGTCGACTTCGCCGAGCAGATGAGCCGCCCGGCGCCGCGGTTCGAGCATGTCGGCCCGGTTGTGGATGGCTTCCCGACCAGCCCTGACGGCGCATGCCCGAAGACGACCGAGCCGGTGGAGACCTCCGTCAGGAAGGTTGGCGACTCGTACAGGTTCACCTACTCGACTGCCTCCGGGGCGGAAGTCACCTATGCGTACACGCCCGAGACGGGCACGCTCTCGGACCTGAGGGTCCGCTCGCGCGGGAAGGACGCCTTCCAGCCGGCGGCGGGCAGCGGACCGGTATTCGAGTTCGGCGACCGCGAGTATACCGTGGGCGCCGAAAGCGCGGTGGGCGCGCGGCTTGTCTCAGAGCGGCTCGAGAACGGTGTACTCGAGGTCACATGGCGATATGCGACTGACGCCGGCCAACAAGACGTCACCTACCAGTTCTCCATGAAGGGCAAGACGCTGCGCATCGAGGCCACCTCGACCGAGCGCAGTGTCAGGGAGTGGCGCTTCGGCGAGGCGCACGGCGTCAAGGATGCGCGTGTCGTCGAGGTCCCGTACATGCTCTACTCACCCAATGTGCTCCTGACCGACGGGCTGTTCTGCAGCTACTACGCGGACTTCTACTTCAGCAACGCCTCGATGCTGCCGTACGGTGGGGAGAACTCCGTGACCGGCGATGTGGCGAAGTACAACTGGCGTCAGGACCAGCACTACAGCTACTACAAGCGCACTGACGGCCTCAGATACCCGCTGCACGAGGTCTTCTACATCACCGCCAGCGAAGACTTCGATGACTGTCTGCTCACGGTCAGCAACCCGCCCTCGCCGATGAGATCGACGCTCAAGAGGCGCCTCTACCGCATGGTGCTCGCCTCGGTGCCGGGGATCTTCAAGCGCACCCGCGATTTCGTCGACCTCGCCGACGGCTACGGCATGAACGACTACTACTTCCTGTTCCATGCCCCGCTGTTCTTCAAGCGACACGGCGCGGACGAAGCCTTCCCAGGCGATCTGCATGTGTCGCGCGTCCACGAGGCTGAGGGCGGCGACAGGGGCCTTGCGGAGCTGTTCGCCTACATGCGCGAGAAGGGCATCGCCCCCGGCTACTACGATGGCTACCCCGGTCGCGACGCGACAAGTGCCAACTTCCACCGTGACTGGACGAGCTACCGGCCGGATGGCTCGTGGGAGCGGATGTGGCGCGCTCCAGCGCTCAAACCGTGGGCATTCCCGGAGCTGGCCAACACGCTCTACCGACAGCGGGCGGAGATGTACGGTCCGCGTGTCTCCTACCAGGATGGCATCACCGCCTGGATCATCACCCACATGAACGACTACGACCATCGTTTCGAGGACTCGGGCACGTTGCGGGGCACGATGCGCGCGCTGGCCACCGGCTGGCAACGCGTACGCGAGTACGTCGATGGGCCTGTGTTCAGCGAGGGGCGCGGGAGCGAGTTCTACACCACCGGGCTCAATGACGGTGACTACACGAAGATCAAGGGCTACTGGGACGACAAGCCCTGTGACGAGGACGGCATCGAGCTGTTGGTCGACTTCCGACTGAAGAAGCTCGGGCCGCTGGCAAGCCCGGTGAGCGTCAATATCGGCTACGCCGGCTTCGCGGCAACGAACAAGATAGGCTACGAGAGCTACTACGCCCATGAGGAGAGCTACGGGTTCTTCCATCACTTCCTCGCCACACAGATCGCCTTCGCGACCATCGGCATGCTGGAGCCCTACTGGCCGATCTGGGACGATCCCGCAACGCAGTTCGACAAGACGATGACCAGCTACTTCATGATCCGGCAACTCCAGGAGCGCTACATCATGGAGCCGGTGGCGGAGGTCCGCTACTTCGACGGGCAGCAACTGCTCGAGACCAGCGATGCCCTGCGCGCGGATGTGGTCAGCGATAACATGGTGTTCATCCGGTATGCGAACGGGCTCGAAGTGTTTGTGAACCTCAACTGGGCGGGCAGGCACTGGAGTGTCACCCATGGGGAGACTACCTATGACCTCCCGCCAGGTGGGTGGCTGGCCTCACAGGGCGCGGATTTCCTCGAGTTCTCGGCGATCACAAACGGCCACCGCGTGGACTACGTCAACAGCCCGGACTATGTCTACCTGGACGGACACGGAGTAGCCTCGCATGTTGGCGATGTGGAGACGGTCGACCAGACGATTGTCTGGAAAACCGGCCGGCACGCTGCCAAAGTGCTCAAGTGGCCGAAGTAGCGCGGCAGCGGCCCACAGTCAGTGAAACTGCCGTGAGCCGTGTGGCTCTGATCAAGGGAGGAACTTGTCGTGGGAATCAGCATCGGGCTTGTCGGTCTGGGCAGTTTCGGCTCGGGCTTCGCAGAGCTGTTCAAGCGCCATCCGTTGGTGGACCGCATCGCGTTGTGCGATCGGGAGCCGGAGAGGGTCGCGAAGTTCGCCGAGCTTCATTCATGGCAGGACAAGTTCAGGCCGAGCGATGCATACGGGACGCTCGAGGATATCTGCCGGTCGGACCTCGACGCGCTGGTCATCATGACCCAGCCCTGGCTGCACGCTCCGCAGTGCATCCAGGCGATGGAGGCCGGCAAGCACGTCTACAGCGCCGTGCCGATCATCTCAATCCCCGATGATGATGAGATACTCGATTGGTGCGACCGGCTGGTGGACACCTGCCGCCAGACCGGGCTGCACTATATGCTCGGAGAGACCACCTACTACCGCCCGGAGGCCATGTTCTGCCGCCGGATGGCCGCGGAGGGCGCCT
>DPJP01000361.1 GCA_003542955.1 Armatimonadota bacterium | reverse complement strand
CCCTCCACAACGACCAAACGCCTCGCCGAATGCCCAAAGTTAGCGCGTATACGTCTCAGCCCTGACGCTTCCGGAAGATCAGGCAGTAGTGATGGTGGTAGTTGGGCACGAAGACCGTCGGGTAGCCCCAGATGCCGAGCTTCTTCGAGTCCTGGCACCAGATGCGCTCGCCCTGGAAGCTGAATGTGCGGCTGATGCGGCGCTGCAGGTCCCACGCCAGCGGCCTGACCTCGCCCTCCGGCACCCGCACGTTCTGCACCACAACCACCATGTATGCCCGGTCGCGCAGCACGCGGTAGCAGTTGTCGAAGATCGCCCCCAGCGCCTCGATGAACTCGTCATAGTCGGGGAGGTTGCCCAGGTCGCTGTGGTCATCGGAGTAGACGGTGTCCAGCCCGCCGGCGGCACGCTGCTTGTGCGTCGATTCGACCCCGCCACGGCTCTTGCGGAGCATGTTCCAGTATGGGGGAGAGGTCATCAGGAAGTCAAACTGCGGCAGACCCTCCGGGCCGAGACTCGGACAACCGGCGCGCGTACCCAGTTCACGGGCCCAGAAGCGCTCAGAGGCCACTTCGCGGGCATCGCCGACGAGCACGTGGGCGTCGGCGGCGCCGATCTCGCGCAGGCGCAGGCGCGACATTTCGGCGTAGTTGGCGCTCAGCTCGATCCCGACTGACCTGCGCCCCGTCTCATGGGCGCCGACCAACGTGGCGGCGGTGCCGGCAAAGGGGTCCAGGACCCACTGATCGGCCTTGGTGAAGAACTCGACGAACTCGATGACAAGCTCCTCGGGGTAGCGGGCGGGGTGAAGCTCCGTGTCGCGATTGCGGTGATATCTGCGGGAGTCGCATACGAGCCACGATTTGGTGCGCTTGATCCACTGGCGGCCGGAGAGGTCGTTGAGGGTGTTCTTGCGGACGCGGGTTCGTGACCGGGCCGAGGTCCCCTTGTCAATCTGAACTGCCATGGTCGCTTCAACTCCTGCTGTGATGGAAGCTGCGTATCGATGCTGCGTCAGATGCTGCGGCAGTTGACGTCAGTTTTGTCAGGCAATTGTGGAAGCCGGGGCAGGCCGCTCACGCCGTCTCCTCTCCCGCCTCGGGCGAATGGTCATCCGCGGGCTCTATCTCATCGTCGCTGAAGTCCTTCTCGAAGCCGCGCGGTACGCCGTCGTCGAAGATGTCGCCGTCGGAGGCGGCGGTCGCGAAGCCCGGTGCGATGAGCACGATGCGCGGCTTGGGCCCCTCATGCGGGCCGACGACACCGCGCTGCTCCATGCTGTCGATGAGGCGTCCCGCCCGCGCGTAGCCGATGTTGAAGCGGCGCTGCAGCATCGAGACGGAGGCCTGTTGCTCGGCCACGACGTAGCGGACGGCGGCGGCGTACAGGTCGTCTGAGACGTCCAGATCGGCCCCGGAGTCCTCTTCGTCGCCCTCCGGCGCCTCCTGCGGGATGATCGTGAAGGTCGGTTCGCCCTGCTCGCGGTAGAACTCCGCCACGCGCTCGATATCCTCTCGCGCGACGAACGAGCCCTGCAGCCGGTGTGGTTTGGGCGCATCGAGCGGGGCGAAGAGCATATCGCCGCGGCCGATGAGCCTGTCGGCGCCGGGGCCATCGAGAATGACGCGTGAATCGACCTGCGAGGCAACCGCCAGCGCCACGCGCGAGGGGATATTGGCCTTGATGTTGCCCGTGAGGATCTTGACAGACGGCCGCTGGGTGGCGATGACCAGGTGGATACCCGTCGCGCGCGCGAGCTGGGCGATGCGGCAGATCGAGAACTCGAACTCGACCCGCGCCTGCATCATCAGGTCGGCCAACTCGTCGACAACGATGACCACACGGGGCATAGGCAGGCAGCGCTCGTCCTCGCGGTTGATGATGACCTTCGAGGGGCCGCCGATCGTGTCGGGCTGCTCGATGACCTCCCCGTACTCGAGCATGTCCATCAGCCGCCGCGCACGCCGGTCATCGATGCCCAGCTTCTTCTCGAGGAATGCTTCGGTGATCGTGCTCTCGTCGGCGACGGCGCGGGCGCCGGCCGTGAAGAAGTTGTATTCGTCGATGGTGGCGGCGCTGACCTTGGCCAGCTGATCGTAGCGCTTCTCCATCTCCCGGATTGCCTTCTTCATCACGTCGCAGGCGGCCGAGACGCTGTGCACCACCGGCGCCATCAGGTGCGGGATGCCGTCATAGCGGCTCAACTCGACGCGCTTGGGGTCGACCATGATGAAGCGCACCTCGTGCGGCTTGGCACGCATCAGAAAGCTCAGGATGATCGTGTGCAGGCAGACGCTCTTGCCCGAGTTGGTCGCCCCGGCCACAAGCAGGTGCGGCATGTCGACGAGGTCGGCAACCACCGGTCTGCCGGAGATATCGCGCCCGAGCGCGATAGCCAGACTCGATGGGTGGCTGATGAACTCCTGTGAGGCGACGATGCCCTGGAGGCCGACGATCGACTGCTCCTTGTTGGGCACCTCGATGCCGATGGCCGACTTGCCCGGAATCGGCGCCTCCATGCGAACATCGGTGGCTGCGAGCGCCATCGCGATGTTGTCGGCCAGGCGTGTAACCTGGTTGACCCGCACGCCGCGCTCCAACTCCACCTCATAGCGGGTGATGACCGGCCCGCGCAGGTACTTGGTGACGGTTGCCTGAATGCCGAAGCTGCGCAGGGTGTCCTCGAGCACCATCTGCCGCTCGCGCGCCTCATCCCGCTGCTTCTCGGTCTCGGCCTCCTCCGGGAACTCGGTGAGTACGGAGGGGGGCGGCACCTTGAAGCGCATGGCGTCGGTGAGCATCGACGTGTGCGTCGAGGTCATTGGGATGTCGACGGAGGTCTTGGGCTTGGCCGGGCCGGAGCGCGTCTCGAGTTCCTCGACCGCCGGCCGGGAGGGCTGTAGGTGAGGCTCCTCGTCCGGCTCCGGATCGGCGGACTGGAGCGCGGTGAACTCAGCCAGATCAGGGAACTTGCAGTGCGGGTCGGGTGCGGGCGGGGCCTGTGCGTCGGCCCTGCGCCGCTCGCCGGGTTCGTCGAGGTCCACGCCGGGACCGCTACGCTCGCGGCGCGCACGCGTGCGGGTCTTCCCCGACTCGGCCGCGCTGCCGTTGCCGTTGCGACTGACGACCGTGCGTACGCTCCTCCTGGCGGCCTTCAGGCCCGTGCGCGCCGCATCGGTGGTGCTCTCGAACATCTGGGCAAGTCGCAGCCGGGTCAGGAGCACCAGCGCGATCGCCGCAGCCCCCACAAGCAGCACATAGGAGGGCAGCGGCCCCAGCACCACGCGCAACGCCCAGGCTCCCAGCCCGCCGACGTAGCCGCCGTGCGTCTCGAGCATGTCGGGCTCGAAGATCGACTCCTCCGGTACAACAAGGTGGAGCGTAATCAGAATCGTGACAAAGAGCAGGCCCAGTCCCGAGAGCAGACGCGGCGCGGCAATGGGGTCGCGATCGATGCTGTAGACCACGGCGAGGATGAAGCTCACAACAGGGACGCCGTAGGCGCCGATACCCAGCGTCTGAAACAGCGCCCGGGCAATGGCGGAGGAGAGGACGCCGCCCGAATCCCACACATACGACAACAGCGCGGCAAGCACCAGCGCACCGAAGGTCGCGAGCCCTACGGCGATGAGGTCGTTCTGGAGTGCTGCTGTGTCCTTGGCTTCAGTCTTGCCGCGTCTCTGTGTTGCCACGTTGCTCACCCTCCGGAGCATGTTGATGGCGGTATATGGCGGGTGAGGCCGACAATAGGTTGTCACTGACCCATGCCGCCGGCATCGACAGCACGCCGGTCAGTATCAGACATTATAGGGGATGTCCCATGGCATTACAATAGCACGCGGGCATAAAGTCACAATATTTGGGCAAGTATGGCGAATGTCTTGACGCCGCGCGCTTCTTCGCCCGGGTGAGTGGACCTCAGCGGTCCTCGGACCGCTGTGCGAGGAAACGCCGGGCGATGACGGCGGCGGCGTAGTCGTCAACGGGCCGCGGCGGGGTGCGCAGGCCGGCGGGGATGAGCATCTGCAGGCAGCCGGGTGGGTTGTCCTGCCAGTAGAGCGCGCGCGCTTCGAGTGTCGAGTTTGCCTCCTCGACGGTGAGGATGTCATTGCGGGGGCGGAAGACACTGATCGCGTCGATGGCGCCGCGGGAGGTCGTTCCGGCGCCCACGAGAATGCGTCGCGCATGGTGGTCGTTGGCCAGCACATCGACTGTCTCGCCGACCATGGCGGTGGGGACAATGGTGTGGTGGAGGATCGCGCCGTCGGGGGAGACAACGGCGACACCGCACTTGTCGCGCCCGGGGTCGACGGCGACAACTGGCAGATCAGCGCGCATCGGCGGGCGCCTGCGGCTCTCTATGAATGACGAACTTGACCTTCATCTGGTCCGCCGTGTAGGTATCGCGAATCGGGACGACCTGAACCCTGACGTTGTACTCGAGGTCCTCAATCTCCTCGATGACCTCGAACAGCTCACGTGAGTCGACTGCACCATATTGCCCACTGTCGGGCTCCGGCAGCATGTTGCGGCGGATTGCCTCCTGCCGGACACCGCCGCGGAGCAGGACCCACAGGGCGGTGAAGACGTCGGCGGCTTCACTGCCCGCGGGGACCACCGTCTCGGCAATGACTTCGTCCTGGACAAACACCCGCTCGTTGGGCTGGGCGATCATGCGGACATGGACCTGGCCGGTCTCGCCCTTCACAAAGCGCCTGAACACGGTGACCGAGACAACCCACTCCTCGATGACCGGGAAGCTCCTGATGGTCTTCGTCAGATACTCGACGCTGTCGAGTTCGGTGACCGGGCGATCGATGATCTCCGGCGGGACGGGTGCGACCAGCAGCACCGCGCGGCCGTTGAGCCCGCGCACGGCCCCGCGACGTTCCGCGGCAACACTCGCGAACTCGAGCAGCTCGACCAGCCAGCGGGAGAAGTCCTCGTCAGTCTCATCGGTGCGGGCCTTGACCCGAACCAGTACGTCACCGGCCTCGTAGACGACGGCGCTGGCGGCGATACCGGTCTGCCGACGGCGATACTGATCGTACTCCGCCGCGAGCCGCTCCATCTGCCCCTTCAGCCGCTCGATCTCGGTCAGCTTCGCGTCGATCTCGCTCTGCTTCTGTGCCAGTTCGGTCTTGAGGCCCTCGAGCTCCTTGTTGAGCTTGGCGAGTTCATCTTCGGCCTTCCCGACGTCCGCCTCGAGCCCGGCTACCTGCTGCTTGAGACCGTCAACCTGCGCGTCGAGCCTGGCCTTCGTCGCCTCGAGCGCGCGGTTCTTCTCGTCGAGCTCGCTCGCTCGCGCGTGCTGGGCCTCGAGCGCCTGGGTGGCCTCGGTCAGGCTGCCCTGGGCGCCGGCGAGCTTCTCTCTGGTGTCCTTGAGGTCTGCCTCTTTCTCCCTGAGCCTCGTCTCGGCCGCCTTGTACTGGCTCTCAGACTTCGCCACTCGGGCTGAGAGTTCCGCGCGCGCTTTCTCGAGTTGGGCTACCTCCGACTCGAGCGTCCTGCTGCGCTCACCAAGAGCCTGTATCTGCCGCTGGAGGTCCTCGCTCTGTGCGCGGACCTCCCCGACCTCGTCGCTCAGTTCATCCCGCCTCTTCTGCAACGCAGCGTTGGCGTCCGAGAGCTGATCTCTGAGCGCGGTGAGGGAGTCTATCTGCTCTTCCATCGCATCCAACTGGAAGATGGCCTTCCGCGCGTCGGGGACGAATGCCATGGCGACAAGCAGACCGAGCACAGGCAGCCCGGCGCCAAACAGGAGACCGATGAGACGGGCAGTACTACGGGGACGGAGACCGAAGAGGCTGACGCGACGCTTGCCCAACCGGTAGCCGATCACGTCGCCCGCCCACGCTATCAGGGCCCCCGCCAGGGGCAGCACCAGGAAAGCGATTATCGCATTGGGTGACATGGATCGAGACCACCGTAATCTGGGCTACTGGAGGCTTTCCAGGCCGCCCGGCCCTTGCGCATTCGGTCCGGGCCCTTCAGGGCGCACCCTTACCCGTTCCGCCAAGTGTCGTCACACACCTGCGCGGTTTCTAGTCCTTCCTCCAAACCAGCAACATGACGCTCGCCGCAAACAGGGCGACATTTGGTGACCACGCAGTCAGCGCCGGGGTGAGCGCGCCCCGCGCGCCGACCAGTGTCAGCGTGTTGAACAGCAGGTAGTAGACGAAGACTATGATGAGCGACAGCCCGAACCCGACACCCGCCGAGGCCCGTATCCGGGCCTGCCCCAGCGACACCCCGAGCAGCGCGAAGCCCAGCGCGCACCAGGGCAGCGCCAGCCGGTTCTGGATCAGCTGCAGGAGTTGGAGCTGATCCGGGTTGTACGGCAGCCCCATCCGCCGGTACTGGCCCAGCAGCCGCTTCAACTGCGCGATACTCAACTCCTGCGGGTTCTGCTTGATCTCCGGCAACTGGTCGGCGGACTTGCCGATGAAGACCTCCGCGGAGGCGGATGTCAGCGTTCGTTGCCCCTGATCTGTCAGGAGCACCTGGCGGGGGGCCCGCAGGGCCAACTGCTCTCCGTCCCAGCGCGCCGATACCGCCTGGAACGTCTGCTCGAGCCGACCGTCGACCCCGAACACCTGCACCAGTACATCCTCGCCCTCGAGGCTCTTCGGGTCGAAGCGCCCCATCCTCACCCAGTAGCGCGGTGTGCCCTTCGGGGGGATGGCGAACACCAGGTCATCTATCGCGCTCTGCTTCTCCTGGTACTCGCGCAGCAGCACGAAAGCCCGCTGGCTCGCCCTGGGGCTGATGCCCTCATAGAAGGCAAACGCGATCAGTGAGACGACGAAGCCCATCACGACAACCGGCGCCGCGACACGCGTCATCGAGATGCCTGCCGCCCGCAGCGCCAGCAGCTCCCCGTGCGAGGAGAGCGTCGCGACTACCATCAGGCTCGCGAACATGACCGCCATGGGCATCGTCAGCGGCACAATTGACGGCAGTTTGAGGAAGAACACCTGGGCCGCGATGGAGACCGGCACGCCGTCGTCGATCACCCACCTGATTGCGCGCGGGAGGATGTCGACTCCCACCAGCACCACCAGAAAGGCCGCCATGCCGCCCAGCAGCAGTGGCGCAAAGCCCGACGAGATGTACCTGTCAAGCCGTGACATGCGTCTCTTGTCCTGCCCTCGCCCGGCGCGACCGGAGATTCCCCGTCACCGGGCTCGCGGCGAATGCTCTACATGCGGAACTTCTCGCCGAGGTAGTACTTGCGCGCCTCGGGGTCGGCGACTATCTGGTCCGCCGAGCCCTCGACCCGTATCTGCCCCTCGAAGATGATGTATGCCCGGTCGGTGATCCCAAGCGTCTCACGCACGTTGTGGTCGGTAATCAGGATGCCGATGTCATCGTTGCGAAGCTCGCCGATGATCGTCTGGATCTCCTCGATGGCAATCGGGTCCACACCTGTGAACGGCTCATCGAGCAGGATGAACGATGGGCTGATGCACAGCGCGCGGGCGATCTCGACCCTTCGCCGCTCCCCGCCTGAGAGCACCAGGCCGATGCGGTCGGCTATCTGACTGATGTGCAGCTTCGCGAGCAAGTCATCCGCGCGCTCGCGTTGCTCCTTGCGGCTCAGCCCCTGCATCTCGAGCACCAGCCGCAGGTTGTCCCTGACGGTGAGCTTGCGGAAGACGGAGGGCTGCTGGGCGAGGTAGCCGATCCCCTTCCGGCAGCGGATGTGCATCGGCGCGCCGGCGAGGTTCTGCCCGTCGAGGGTGACGGTGCCTTCATCGGCGCGCACGGCGCCCACGATCATGTAGAATGATGTCGTCTTTCCGGCGCCGTTGGGACCGAGCAGGCCGACGACCTCGCCGCGGTCAACACGCAGGCCGACGCCATCTACCACGCGCCGGCCCCCGTAACTCTTTACCAGGTTCTCTGCAATCAGCGACATATATGCCCTCGTGGCCCGTCAGTGAGCCTACTCACCCAGCGGCGTCTGGACCTTCAGGTTGGCGTCATTGACGAAAAGCTGGCTGGTCTTGAGATTCGCCGTCAGTGTCTGCCCGGTGAAGTGGGCGGCCTGCCGGTCGGAGCCG
>DPJP01000198.1:18773-31956 GCA_003542955.1 Armatimonadota bacterium | reverse complement strand
GCGATCCTGTTTCCCGTCTTCGCCCGCGCGAGAGAGAAAGCGCGCCAGACGAGTTGTCTGAGCAACCTCAAGCAGTTGGCGGTCGCCGGCCTGGCATACGCCCAGGACTATGACGAGATGTTCCCCACCTACTACCACCTCGCAATCGCCGGGTACAACGATGGAGTGACCGCAAACGGCGTCACGCACCTGAGCGCCATTCTTCCCTACGTCAAGAACGTCCAGATATTCAGTTGCCCAAGCGAAAAGCCGACACCGAGCTACTCATTCCCAACAGGCGTCGTCCAGACAAGCGCCTACCTCGTCAACTGCTACATCACGACATGGGCCGAGCCCGGCGGCGGCTACAAAGCGATCGCGAAGATTCCGTATCCCGCCGGCACGATATGGATGACCGAGTACAAGGGCTACTGGGGCGCCTTCTTCGGCTATGCCACCGGCGTCGACTGGCCCGCGAGCTATTGCCTGTTCGTGCACAATGACGGCCAGAACGTCTCCTTCTGCGATGGGCACGCGAAGTGGATGGCAAAGAGCACTCTGCTCGCGCACGGCGGGCTCTTCACCGACTACGGCTGCCTCAAGTCGCCCTAACGGTTCGGGGTGACGTCCAGCAGGGCGCACGTGTCCGCGGGCCCGGAGCCACTCGAGGGCCAGGCTGCTACCCGACGTGTCACAGCCCCCGCACGATGCGGGGGCTGTATCTCTTCCGGGGCGCCGCGCCGTGTCCCGGCGCCTACTCCAACCACCAACTCGTCAGGCACACCGGCGGCAGGCGGAGTTCGACTGCCCCGTCGCGGGCCGTCATCCGCTCGCCGGTCACAAGGTCACGAAGCGTCCTGCCGCCGAGCGCACCGACGTCCAGCGAAACCGTCTTCTCATCCGGCCCCAGCCCGGTGTTGAGCACGGCCACGAAGACGCCCCTGTCAGTGCTGTAGCGCCGCACGACCACCTCGGGGTCAGGGCACGCGCGAAGGACCTCGGAGGGCACTGCCGGCAGCGCCCGATAGGCCAGCGCAAACTCCCTCGCGTATTCTATGAAGCCCCGGTTCATCTGCCCGATGCGCACCCCCATGATCACCGGGTCGGCAGTCGCCATCGCCAGCACCTCATCGAGCATGCAGTAACGCCCCGCGGGCTCGCTGCCATTCAGGCCCGGGCAGTTCCAGCCGATCTGCGGGTGGTTGCGGAAGGCATCTTCGTTGTATATCCACCAGAAGCAGATCGCGCTGCCCTCACCGGTTCGGAAGTAATCGAGGAACTCGCGGTTGCCGCACAGCCACGGGTAACGGGCGATGGCGAGGTTGTAGACGCCTGTGTCGTCGGCGTACAACGGCGGGTTCATGCCCACACTCATCGCGGCGATATCGGGGCGCGTGTGATCCTCCATCAGCCTGCCGAGGTGTATGCCGGATAAATCCGGCAGCGAGACTCGACCGGGGACGAGGAACTCGTCGCCCTTCGTCTTATCCCACCAGTAGAGCGGTGTGCCGAAGTGCAGATTATCGTCACCGCCGTTGTAGTTGATGACGCTGAACTTCACGTCGGCATCGGCTGAGCGGAGCGCCTCTGCCGCCCGCAAGAGGTTCTCGCGCTTATGCCGGTAGTGGAACGTGTAGAACTCGTCACGGTGATTGTCGTAGACCCACCTGCCTGCATGCTCCGCGGGCAGTTGGAGGCCCTGTTCATCGGCGAAGCGCTGCAGCTGGTAGTCGCTGTAACTGATCTGCCAGGCCTGGAACCTGTGGGTGAGCACCACGCCGGCGAAGCTGGGGTGTGCCCCGCAGGCGGCATGCACCTCGGCCATCAGCGCCCCCAGGTCATCCCCGATCTCCGGGTGCGCCATGTCGATACACTGTGTGCGCTCACGGTAGTTCCATGTGCGCAGTCCGTCCTCGCCTTCCTTCGTCCCCCACCTGTAGGGCTCGGGCGCCCCGTCGGGCCCGACCGCCAGGGCCTCGGGCGGCACGGCGCCGGAGCCGGAGTACTCGAGCACAGGCATGATCCGCATACCGAGGCGGTCGGCCTCCGCGAGAATCGGCTCGGACACGCCGGGCTGGAGATGGTAGTAGGGCGGCTCCGCCTGCGCCCAGGGGTTGCGGAAGTTCTCGGGGGAGTAGAGCCTGCTGTCCCAGCCGACGAAGCCGCCCTCGACCGTCGAAGCTCCGCCGCCGTAGGAGAGCGTGAGCGGCCCGTACATATTGAGGCCCATGGCTGCACACTTGCGGAGCGTCCGCACGCGCGGAGTGGCATCCTCCTGGATGAAGCCGATCTGCCGGTGCGGGAGCCCCTCCGGCTCGGTCGGCTTGGGGATGAGCGCATCCAGTGCGGCATCATCACCCAACTCGTAGATGCGTATGGCGTGGACGGCGACACCCTCCGAGAATGGGTCGGCCACCTCCCCCATCGAGTGGATGCCGACCCAGCCGTCAACTGAAGTGGGGGTTATCAGCAGCGTCTGGGTGCGGTAATCGCCCGACAGCGGAAGGTCGATCCGCTGCATGAACCGCTGCCTGCTGTGGGGATCGCCGAGGGAACTCCCGGTGTGAAAGCCGCATGCTGCGGAGTGGTCGAAGGTCGGCCAGAGCAGAAAGTTGCGCGACACGTCCTCCGGGTACTCGATGGTCATCACGTAGTGTGTCCCAGGTTTGAGCACGCCGCGGCCCATCCGGTAGGCGAACCAGCCCCAGTTCTCCGTGACGCGGCAGGGCTTGCCGAGGATGGTCTCGATACGGGTGAAGTCGTCGCGGTCGTCGCGGTACTCGAGCCACCAGTTGAAGTTGAGCCGGTCGCTGCCGCCGTAGTAGCCGAGCGGGTCGGAGGTGTACTTGGTGTTCAGTCCGCGCCCGCCCTGTCGCATCTGGTGCTCATCCGACGGGTCGCCACAGAGCACCTCATCGACGAGCTTGAGTTCGCCGTAGACGGCCAGGCTGTCGGTGCGCGCTGAGGCGAGTGGCTCNNCTCGAGCGCCACGGCCGGCGACATCTCCGGCTTCACCGCCGGGTCGGTCTGGTAGCGATGCAGTTCGGCGCCATCGCGCAGCAGACGGCACACGACACGACACGACTCCGCGCCCGCATCCCGCCCTGCCGCATAGATGCGGCGCAGGTGCGAATCCGGAAGCGGCAGCAGTGCGAGAAAGGAGCGTCCGGGCGGCACGTCAACCTCAACGGTGCCCTCCGCGGCGCGGAAGAAGTAGTCGAGACACTCCCAGTCCAGCTGCAGCGGCCCGTTGACGGCAGCGGTGCCGTTGATGCGCACCACGACACCGCCGCCGGTGTCCTCCCTCCCGAGTTCAAGCGGCGAGAATGTGGAGCTGAACTGCCTCCGGCCGTCACGCTCCAGGATGAACCCGAGCACCTCGACGGGTGCGGCGCCGGCCGGGGCCGGGTGTTCACTCAGCCCCCACCGATCCTGCGCCACCGCGGCCGTCACATCGACGGCCAGCACGGAGAAAGAGCCGAGCATCGTCGCCGTCACGTCCTCCCCATCAACCGTGCCCTGCGCCCGCAGCAGCAGGTGGATGTCGCGGCCGGTCAGCTCCGGCGCGAAGGCCACCGTGACCGGGATGGTGACGGTCTTGCCCGCCTCCAGCGTGACAGGGCCGGTCGGTGTGACGGGGTTGTTGTCGTCAGGGCTGGTGATGACCAGACCGGTCAACGCCGATGCATAGGGGTTCGTCAGTGTGAGCGCGACCTGCGTCCGCCCCGAGCAGGTGGCCGGCGCCGCGTAGCCGGCAAGACGCGTGAGGTCCGGGGGCGGCACGACAACGGGCGCGGTATCGCTCCGGATCAGGCTCACGTCATCGAACCAGGCCTCCCCCTCCCCGACGAAGCGCAGTACCACCGCCGCGGTCACCGAGCCGGGCGGCGGGACGACCTCGAGACCGCACTGTGTCCAGTCCGAGTAGCCCGTGAGCGTCTCATAGGCCCATCCTGCATACGAGGGATGGTCCTTGTCCTCGATGATCTGCCCGTCGGCATTCTGGAAGCCGATGTGGATGCGGCAGAAGCTGCGCGGATACATGACCCCGCGCGGCAGCACCCAGGCCGAGAGCACGTACCGCCTGCCCGCCTCGATGGGGATGTTGCGCGTCGTCCAGTAGGCATGGTTGCCGGGCACATAGCCCGCCATGAAGAGGCTTCGGGCGCCGCTGTGTGCAACGGTGGTGCTGACCCCGCCCGTCGAGCGACGTCCGGCAGGCTCCCAGAAGTTCAGGTCCCAGCCGCGGGCGGAGTTGGCGAAGCCCTCTTCGAAGCTCGAGTTGGGCAGCAAATTCTCCTGCGCACACGCCGACATGCCCCAAAGCATGAGTGCAGCAAGGCAGATGATGCGAACGCGCGACATTGGCGACCTCCCCGATGCCGAATCCCGGCCCACGCCGGTGGCCTCCCGTGCAGACGACTATGGGCAGCTTCCGCGCCGGGGCGCGAGAACCTTCGGGCCGGCGACAGGCGTGACGCTCATCTGACCATCGCCGAGCGGGGCGTCCATACTATGTACACACAAAGGCCGTCACAAGGCCACATATCCGAGGTGTCTCAGGAGCCCGCAACGAGCGCGCAAATGCACCATGAGACCATTGGCATAGCGCCGCAGAATAGCTTTGTTGTGATAACTTGATAACTTGATANNATAACTTGATAAAATGATAGAAGGCCACGCGCTCAGGGCCTCCCGCGATTGCAGCATTTCTCACGAGGCCATTGTCACTGCTCGTTTATCAACCATAAGCAAGCGACTACGCAAGATCTCCAGAATCCCAGAATCCCAGAATCCCACAGTTCCACGATATCGACGTCTCCGGGTAGTGGCAGTGCGCGCGACGGCCCGGAGGGGATGGGTGTAACCGCTATCGCGTGGAGGTATCCGAGCACTGGTACGGAAGTCAGAGCTACGTTCCATAGAACGGGCATCAGCTTGTCAGGAGGCTCCCATGTTCATCGACATGCATGTTCACACGCGCTACTTCCCCGGTCCTGAGCGGCTCTCCGGCGGCACCTACGCCACACCCGAGGAGCTTATGGCCATGCTCAAGCCACTCGGGGTCAAGAGAGCCGTGATCATGCCGGGGATCAACCCGGAGTGTGCCATCAGCATCCAGGGCATGGGTGACGCGCTTGCGGTCGTCGAGNNCTTCATCACCTTCATGAACGTAGACCCGCGGCAGGTCAGTAACTCCCCAGACGCGGACCTGGGCCATATCATGAGGTACTATCTCGAGCGTGGGTGCAAGGGCCTTGGCGAAGTCTATCCGAACCTGCCCTTCAACGATCCGCTGGTTGAGAACCTTTTCAAGCACGCCCAGGCGCTGAACCTGCCTTTGACCTTCCACATGGCGCCCCATCAGGGCGGCCATTACGGTATGGTGGATCATCTGGGCCTGCCGCTGCTCGAGGGCGCTTTGAGAAAGTTCCCGGACCTGCAGTTCATCGGCCACTCGCAGCCCTTCTGGGCCGAGATCAGCGGCGATCTGACTGAGGGCATCCGCTATACCTACCCGAAGACGAATGTGGCTCCGGGCGGCGCTGTGGTGCGGTTGATGCGCAACTACCGCAACCTGTGGGGTGATCTCTCCCCCGGCGCGGGCAGCGGCTACAACGCCATCAGCCGCGATCCTGAGTTCGGCTACGCCTTCCTGGAGGAGTTCCAGGACCGCCTGCTGTTCGCCACCGACATCTGCGATCCACGCAATGAGCTGCCGCTCGTTGACTTTCTCAATGATGCGGCCGCAAACGGCAACATCAGCCGCGATGCCTATGAGAAGATATGCTACAAGAACGCAGAGAAACTGCTCGGGATCACGCTCTGAGCGGGGTTCGCCCCGCACAAGCGTGGGCGGCGGAGACCGAGTGAGCAGGCGACCGACACCAACCGAGGTGATTGCGATGCGAAGTGCGTACCGTTCAGGTGGGCACCGGGTTGTCCTCGTCCTCATATCGACGCTGCTCGGCGTGGCGGCCTGCGGGCAGCCCGCCGCCACGCATGATCTGGTGAGCCCGCGCATTGACGCGCAGGTCACTGTCGATGGTCGGCTCGATGAGGCCGTCTGGGCGCACGCGGCCCGCATCGGCGAGCTTGTCACGCTCGGAGCGATGCTCGCCCCCGCGCATGAGCCGACACACGCGAGCGTCATGCACGACGGCGAGATGCTCTACATCGGCGTGCATTGCACCGGTGGGGTGCGCGGGCCGATATCGGCGCTGCCGCGTGATGACCGGCGTATCTATGAGCACCAGCGGATCGAACTGCTCTTCAACCCCGCCCCCGAGAGTGAGGGCGGCTATGTGATCGTCGTGGACCGGGCCGGCAACACGCGCACGGCGATGACGGTGCCCGGACAGGCCGAGCGCGACCCGGCCTGGGGCGAGGACATCCAGTCGGCCGTGGCGGAGATCGAGGGCGGCTGGAGCGTTGAGGTCGCCGTTCCCTTCGCCGCTCTGGATCTGAGCGTGCCTGACGCGGGCGGTCTGTGGCGGCTGAAGGTCTGCCGGGACGGCGGGCCAGACCGCTCGCTGAGCTGGCCGCCGAACCCCACCAGCAGCTTCCACACGCGTGAAGCCGATGGCGCTTTGTACTTCGAGCGGATGAACCTGCTCTCCAACGGCGACTTCCAGCAGGGCGATGTCGGCGAGCACTTGCCGCCCGGCTGGTCGGCGAGCATGACAAGCCCGGAGGTCGACAACACCATCCAGGGAACCGTCGAGACCGTCGAGGGCGCCGGGGTTGACGGCGGTCGCGCCGTGCGTCTGACCAAGCTCATCAGTGCGCTGTACTGGCCGCAGATATGGTCGCGGAGCTACGAGTTGGCGGTCGACGGGGCGTATGAGTTCTCGATCATGGTTCGCGGCGATCTTCCCAACGTCAACCTGCGGGTGAACATGTTCGATGCCGACGGCAGGCGTGTCGCGCGGCCATCGGAGACCTTTGACACGCCGGGGGACTGGACCCGACTGCACACCTACTTCCGGCCCGCGGAGGGTATCGCAACCACCAGCGTGGGGCTCTCGGCGCCCCACATGATCCAGGGGCAGGTGTTCTTCGACCAGGCCGTTCTGCGACGTGTGCTGACCGGCGCGGGTGACGTGGCGGCCACGGCCGCTGCCACGTATGAACGCGATCAGGACCAGTTCCAGGGCCTCGAGGCGCTCATGGAGCGCTCCGGGGTCAAACCGTATGACCTGTTCTGGGACGGCGAGGCCCTCAAGACACTGCGCGTGATCTTCAGGGATCGGCAATTCGGGACCGAGGTCTGGATGCTGGACAACTCACCCACGGTGGACCACTGCATCACGGCATCGGTGTGGCCGGCCTGGAATGCCAACGCCTCTCACATCCGCGTCTCGGGCAACCGTCCCGTCGATGAGGGGACGCCCGGCGGGTTCATCTTCAACGAGGACTTCTCCCGGATGAGCCGGCACATCTCGGGCACCTGGAGCAGAACCGACCCGGACCTCCGGTTCATCCATCGCCCGGGGGCGCTGCAGATCGGCGACTCCAGGACCGGGGAGATCCGCGATGTCGCGACCTGGGAGCCGTTCCCCCGCGAGCGCGTCTACGGGCTCACCAGGGACGGACGCTACGCCTTCCTCGATACCCCCAACGGCGGCATCTGGCTGACCTACGAGCCGGGGGATGTCCCGATCCCGCGTCTTGGGCTCTATGACGGACGGCCCGAGGCGCCCGGGAAAGTGGTGCTCTCCCAGTCGCACTCCGCGGGCCCGAACGTGCTGCACGGTGGCGGGAGCTGCACGGCGGATACGGCCGAGTGGGGGCCGCTGTTCCGCGTGCGCGTCGGCATCCTCATCGACATAGCCACAGGAGAGATGGAGCACGTGATCGCGCCGCTCTGCGGGCATGCGGAGTACCTCCGCACCTACATCAGCGGGCGGGTCAACTTCCCGACGGGCGACCAGTACGAGCCCTTCAACGGCCCCGGCTGGGAGCACTTCCGCATCATGACCAGTGACGACCCGGAGGAGCTGTTCCGGATGTACCGATACCTCCCGGCGACCACGCACGGGCACGAAAGCTCCTCCCCGTGCGGGGAGTACATTGCCAAGGACGGCGGCACCACTCGCATCATCCGCAAACGCGACGGCCATGTCTGGAACGTGAACCTCTCGCCCAACGGCGGCAACTACCATCTCCACTGGATCAAGCATCCGCGGTTCTTTGTCGGCTGGGTGCGCGGCTGGAGCTTCGGCAGCTTCCTGCGACCGGCGAACGCCAATGTCGAGTTCCAGGTGTTTTCGGATCGCACATTCCAGCCGATTGTCGACACCAAGCACCTCTTCAACGGTTACTACGGTGGCGGCGACTTCTCGATGCTCTCGCCCGATGCGACGAAGATCCACTACGGATCGAGCATGACCGGGCGGTTCAAGAACTACATCGCGGTGATGGCGCGCCCGCGCCCACCCGTCAACCCCTCCTGGGTCGCCGATGCGGATGCCGTGGTGCTCAACTGGGAGCCATCCGCGTACAGCAGGGAGACGCGTGGGTACCTGGTCTTTCGCTCCGACTTAAGCGGCGACGGGTATGAACTGCTCACCCCCACGCCGGTCGAAGCCACCACCTGGCGTGATGAGAGCGTCGAGCGCGGTCGGGCGTACCACTACGTGCTTACCAGCATCGAGAACTGGGGCCTCGAGAGCGGCTACTCCTCCGAGATCGCGCGCGCGGGTGTCAATCTGCCCCCCGAGCTCGACAGCCCACTGATCGTCTACGCGGAGCCCGAGGCATCCATCAAGGACCTCGCGACCGAGGCGGAACCCGGCCTCGCCATGGGTGTCGACCGCAGGGAGGCATCCGACTGGTACTACCTCTACCGCCATCCGGGCGCCCAGCAGGGCCGAGCATCCATGCCGGTGAGCATCCCCGCCGCGGGTGAGTACCATCTGTGGGCGCGGGTGCGAAGCGCCCGAGTGGCCCGCACCGTCTGGACCATCGACGCCGGGGGCGCGGGAGCGCGCGATGTAGCGACCGGTGAGAGTGAGTGGGCCTGGGTCCGCGCCGAGGGCCCACTGAGACTCACGGGTGGGGCACTCGAACTGAGCTTCATAACCGGGGACCGCGACGCCGAACTCGACCTCGTCTGCCTCGCGACCAGCAGCGAGTTCACGCCCGCGGGGCCGCGACCCGAGAAGGCCTCCCCGCCGTTGGCGATCACAGGGCTGACGGCGGAGAACGTCCGCGAGCGCGTGAATCGCCTGACATGGGAACGACCTGATGACCCCCACATCTCTCACTACCAGGTGTACGCCTCACACGAGCCAATCTCTGGGGTCTCACAGGAACTCCTGATCGGCTCACCGACAACCGAGGAGCTGATCGACTGGGGGCTGCGGGCAGGGACCGAGTACTACTATGCGGTGACGACGGTCGACCGTCGTGGCAACGAAAGCGAGATCGTCACCGCCCGGGCCGCGACACCGGCCGGACCGCCGGAGGTGCACGTGGCGCTGGCATTCGCGGAGGCGGAGCTTCAGGGGCCGTTCGAGCAGTCGGAGGCCGACGCGACGCACGGGGCGTTCTACGTGGTGCCGCAGGACCCGGAGGAAAACTCCGCGACGTGGGAGGTCGATCTGGCACGCGACGGAGACTATGCGTTCTGGCTGCGCTACCTGCACCGCGGCGACGGTGGCCGCGGCGNNGAGGTGACACAGAACGTCGAGGTGCTGCTCGACGGCGAGCGGGTGACGACGCTTGGCGGCGGGCTGACCGACCTCCACGCGCCGGACACGTTCCTCACCAGGGATCATCCCCTCGCCCCGCAGCTCTGGACGTGGGCATGGCCGGGCAACAGCAACCTGACACAGGTGCGTATCCCCGCGGGGAGGCACACGTTGCGGCTGCAGAAGCTCGTGCCGGGCATCCGCTATGATGCGCTTGTGATCACCAACGAGCCGTCGTGGGTCCCGGAGGACGGGCGTCTGCGGCAGCCCTAGGGGCAGGCCGGGCAGGTGCCGCGGACGGGTACAGGGAACGTGTGCTTCATGGCTACGGAACCCTCCCTGCAGCACGAACCGCAGCACTCGAAGCCACCTGTGATGACAGTACGAGAGGCCGCCGTGATCCTGGCCGTCACGTCGGTTCTCTTCGTGGTCGTGAGCCTGTTCACCCTGCGCTATGACCTCGAGGGCGGGCGGTCCTACGGCGTCCAGGGCGTGCCGCCGGCCGTACCGTGGTTTCTCCTGCTCTGCCTGCTGCTTGTCTCCGAGGGCCTCCGGCATATCAACAGACGGCTGGCGCTGAGCGGCCGGCAACTGNNCTTCGGCATCTGCGCGCTGGGCATCCCGATAACGGGCTTCATGGGGGTGCGGTCGCTGCTACCGCACCTCTCGATCCCGATCTACTATGCCGAGCCTGAGAACGAGTTCGCCCGCATCGCGACCCACATCCCCGACTGGCTGATGCCGAAGGACCCCGCGGTGATCGTGCCGGCCTACGAGGGCAGCCCTGACGGGAGCATCATGTGGGGTCCCTGGCTGGGTCCCTTGTCGCTGTGGGGCGCATTCATGCTTGTGCTCGGCCTCACAACGCTCTGCTGGCTCTGCCTGCTGCGCAACTACTGGAACGAGACCGAGCACCTGTCGTACCCGATGCTCGAGATTCCCACCCGCCTGGTGACAACCCACAGCAGCGGGAAGAACATGCTGCTGGGCAGCAAGCTGATGTGGATCGGCTTTGCGAGTGTGGCGATCTTCCACCTGAGTGATATCGCGCATTACTTCAACCCGTCGATCCCCACGATCCCCGCGAGGACCGATCTGGAGCCGCTCCTGACCGAGGAACCGCTACGCTACCTGCTGCCGATGCGGTTCTACATCGCCCCGCTCACCATCGGAGCCGCCTACCTGGTACCCCAGGATATTCTCTTCTCGGTCTGGTTCATCTACCTGCTGTACAAGGTGGTGGCCATGATCGGCGGGATGATGGGGCTCACGACAGGTTGGGACTTCCCCTACTACCAGGAGCAGGCAGTAGGCGGGTACATCGCCTACGGGCTGATGCTGCTGTACGCGGGGCGCACCCAGATCGTGAAGCTGCTCTCCCAGGCCGTACGGGGCGTGAAGAGCGATGACGCCTATCCGCTTTCGGCGCAGGTCGCGGTGTTCGGCACGCTGCTCGGCAGCGGACTGATCGTGCTGTGGTGTATCATCAACCAGTTCGCGCTGAATGTGTCGATGCCGTACTTCTTCATCCTGCTGCTGTATACACTCGTGCAGGCGAGGATCCGCGCCGAGACGGGGGTGCCGCTGGGGTGGGACTACCCCTTCGGCACGCAGCAGTCGGTCTTCAGGATGGTGTTGGGCACGCGGGGCATCTCCGCCCTCGGGGGCGAGCAGGGCCTTGTGTTGCTGTCGAACTACTCGTGGTTGGCGCGTTACAACTACTTAGGAGAGACCGCGGCCTTCGAGACCGACAACATGACCATGTGGGCGAAGGCCGGCGTCGGTCCGCGGCAGAGCGTCGGGTTCATCGGGTTCGCGCTGGTTGCCGGGCTTGTGCTGGGCTTTGGCATCCACATCTACGCCTACTATCACACGGGGGCATCGCTGCTGCAGGGCGGTGGCCTTTTCGGGGGAGCGAACACCCAGGTGGCGCGCGGGGAGTACATCAACCTGAGTGCTGCACTCATCTCCCCCACTCCGCCTGATCTCACACGCACGAAGTACATAGTCGCCGGCTTCATCATCACGCCGCTGTTGGCGCTGCTGCGTCACAGGTTCCTGAGCTTCCCGATCCACCCGCTCGGCTTCCTCATGGCCACGTGCTACGGCCCGAGCCCCTTCTACTGGTCGACTTTCATGCTCGCGTGGCTGGCGAAGGTGGTCATCCTCTGGCTTGGCGGCGCGCGCACCTACACCCGCGCCGTACCGTTCTTCCTGGGCCTCGTGCTCGGGAGCGCGCTGACATACGACGTGATCTGGATGATCGTGCGCGCGCTGTTGCCGGAGGGCATGGTGATGGACTACATATAGTGATTCCGGGCTTGCAGAAGGTGGTGCTGCAATGCGTAGCGCGATTGTCTGTGGTGCTCTCCTGATTGTCTCCCTCTGCGCCGCACAGCCGCTCCTGACGGCCTACCGGACACCCACCCCGCCTGCGGTCGACGGCGTGCTCGATGAAGCCTGCTGGGCGGGCGCGAGCGTGACATCCCCGTTCATCTCAGCGACCGGCCCCGGGATGCCGGGCGAGCAGACCGTTGCGCGCTTCTGCTGGGATGCAACACACCTCTACATCGGTGTCGAGGCGTTCGAGGGCTTTCTGGCGCCGGCGCTGAACATGCTCCACGCCGTCAGGGCGGAACGCAACGGAGAGGATGCGGCCGTCTTCTCCGACGACTGCGTGGAGGTCTTCCTCGACCCGCCGGGCGATCACGACTACCACTTTGCAGCCAACTCCGCCACCGGCACGTGGGATGCCCGCGACCAGCAGGCCGAGTGGGACTCCGGGTGGCAGTGCGCAGCCAGGCGGGGTACGAAGAGCTACTCGGTGGAGATGGCAATCCCGTTCGCGGCGCTGTCGGCGCAGCCCTCAGGACGATGGCGCATGAACGTCTGCCGGGAGCGGACCGCGGTCGCGGAGTTGTCGACCTGGAGCGGGCTACGCGGAGCGTTCTACCAGCCGGAGGCCTTCGGCACGCTGGCATTCGCAGAGACAGGGCCGGCGCTGAGCGGCNNGGTTGGGGCGCGTGATGCCGGCTACAGTGTTACCGGCGTGATCGGTGGTGCGGCTGACGGCGCAACCGCGCTTGAGATAGGCTTCTCGGCCGGCGAAAGGACCATCTCAGCCAATGCGGCTGGCCCGGGCAGGCACACTCTGAGCCCGGCAATCCCGGCCGGGGCTGCTGAGGCCGGAAGCCTGCAAGTCAGCTATACCCTCAAGCAGGGCGATGCCATGCTTGCCCGATCACCCGAGATGACGTACCTGCTCGGCGCGCTGACCGGGCGCTTGGCCGTCGCGGCGGAGCACGCCGAGGTCATCGCATACGTCAACGGGACGCAGGTACCGAATGCGGCCGACGCCCCCCTGCCGCTGGAGCAAGGGATGAATGTGCTGACGCTCTCAGCGCGCGCCACGGGCGATCTCCCGCGCATCAGGGCGGGAGTATCAGCGGCGGGCCGAGAGCTGAGCGTCAGATGGCTCTGTCGCGCCGATGAGCCGGGGGGAGACTGGC
>DPJP01000198.1:10179-18720 GCA_003542955.1 Armatimonadota bacterium | reverse complement strand
TGAGGGCTGGGCGGCCCCAGAGGTCTCCGAGGGCGGACTCTGGGCGCCCGGCGGCGCGCGGGAGCTTCACTTCATCTGCGCCGTCTACGTCGGCAAGCAGGAGCCGCGGCTCTTCCCGAAGATGGACACCTACTACTTCCCGCGGGGCAGCAAACAGCTCATCCGCGTGTACCTCCATGCCCCCGCCGCGGCGCCTGCGGACGGCTACCGGATGATGGTTGAGCTGCCCGCCGCGCTCTACTTCATTGACGCGGAGCCCGTCAGCGGCGGGACGCCGGTCGTCGAGAAGCTCGGCACGCGGCGCGACGGGGAGCACGAGTTGACACAGTGGGCGATCGGCTATGACATGCTGCCCAGGCCGGGGATGGACCTCTCGATGCGCTGGGGCGGCGCCGGTGAGGAGAACCTGGGCTACCAGACTGCACTTGCCGCCGGCGGCACCTTCGACTGGCGCCGACTGAGCAAGGAGGTAACGCCACCAAAAGGAGTACAGAACGTCCGCCCGCTGGTCATCAAGTGGCAGGAGCGCGGCATCGTCGGGACCTTCTGGGTGGACAACGTCGTGCTGCGGGAGAAGGGCAGCGATGTCAACCTGCTCGCACGCGGGAACTTCGACGATCCCGAGCGCGGGAAGCACTCCTACATCCAGCCCGAGGGTCCCGACGGGTCCATTTGCGTGAAGATCACTTCGACCCCGGAGGCCGCCGACAGGCAGCAGGCCGTCTGGGTCGAGGACTCGATACCCATCGACCCGGAGAAGACCTACATCGTTGAGATGGATGTCAAGTGCGAGGGGCTGACTGCGCCCAACGCGAAGCCGGTGTGCGGCCTGCTGATGGAGGCCCCGGCGAACATGGCGGAGGGCAGCTACCCGATCTACACCTACTTCCAGGATATGCACGGGACGATGATCGAGGTGCCGCGAAGGAGCATGCTCGAGGTGCTGCCGCCGCTCAAGAACGTCCGGCCCGCCCGCGCCCGCATCAGCCCGTGCTACTACGCGTCATCACTGGTCAGTGAGGCCGTCGGTGAGGCATACGCCGAGAACTGCCGGGCATCGGGCATCACCTGGACGTACGGCCAGATCGGCAACAACGTGGTTGAGCACTTGATGCCGCATGGGCACAATGTTTTCTGGAGCATCGGCTGGCACCCGTACAGCGCGCCGGCTGGACAGCGCGAGTTCCTCGAGGCGCATCCGGAGCTGCAGGCGGTCGACTTCCAGGGCAAGCCGCAGGCGAGCACCTTCTGCCCCACCTGGATGCTCGCCGAGGGCGATGCGGTCATCAAGAGCCTCGAGGAATGGATGCTCGGCGTGCTCAGAGATCAGCCGTACGCGGGCGCGAACTGGGACCTCGAGCACCCCGTTGTCGATCCACCGACCTTCTGCACCTGCCACAGATGCATCGCCACCTTCCGTGAGTTCGCCCACCTTGCAGCCGATGCCACGGTCACCCCACAGACCCTGCTGGCCGAACACCGCGACGCATGGGTGGACTTCCGCTGCATGCAGAATGCGCAGATGGCGGGCATACTCCGCGATATCGTGCACAAGGCGGACAGGCCGGTGGAGTTCTCCCTCTACTCGGGGTACCAGTCCAGGCGGACGAGGGAGCACTACGGGGTCGACTGGGCAATGATGGCCGACAAGCTCGACTTCGCTATCGCCGGCTATGGCGGCGACAGGGCGAGCATGGAGGCGACGGTGGCGGCGCTCGGGGAGACGCCCTTCATGGGTGGGGAGATGTGGTACCTCTCACACCGCGACGATGAGCGGCCGGCCCCCGATATGCGCACGTGGCGCAACCGCATCCTGCGGCAGTATGTGACAAGTAGCTGCAGGGGGTGCCTGATCTGGTGGTTGCCGCCAATGGATGGAGGAGCATTCCACGCCACGTCCGAGGCGGCCGAGATCATCGCGAAGTACGAGGACTACTTCGTCCATGAGCAGCGCTGTGACGGGAAGGTGCAGGTGACCGGCGTCGAGGCGCGCAACTGGGCGGCCTTCGAGAAAGACGGCCGCATCCTGGTGCTGCTGATGAACTTCTCTGACACGCCGCTGCCGGCATCCGTGGTCGTGGGCGACAGAGCGCGGAATGTCCATCTCGCGCCGTATGGTACGGAGATCGTCGTGATCGAGTAGCCCGAGCGGCCGGGGTCAGGCCGTCGGCCACAGCGTCTTCCACTGCTCGAGCGTGGTGCGCGCATGGGGGCGGTCGGCGTCCGGTGTCGAGCCGTGCATCCCGGGTGCGATCTCGATGGTGGAGACTCCCTGGAACCCGATGGCCCGCGCGGCGTCGGCAACGGCCGCGAAGTCCAGTGTCCCCATGCCGAACCAGCCGTGCTGATCCTGATAGCCGTTGTTGTCATGCAGATGCAGCTCGATGACCGGTAAGGGTAGCGCATTGAAGTAGTCGGCGATGCTCATGCCTGCATAGTAGCGTTCACTGGTCAGGTACATGTTCATGTGCCCGACATCGACGAGCATGCCGAACCGTGGATCGTCGATGACGGCGGCAAGGTCGTCGCCGTAGAAGTCGGCCGCTTCGCGGTTGAGCGGGAAGTCCTCGACGCCGACGAGGATGCCGGTGTCGGCGGTGGCGTCAAGCACCGCACGGATGAAGGGCGCCATCTCAGCCGCGTCGTAGAGCATCCCACGCGGCTCCTTTGCCCTGGTGGCATCGAAGGTGATGCATGCCACGCGTGGGCTGAACATGGCGACATACTCCATCAACTGGTCGAAGCCGATCCCCGTATTGCCGTGAAAGGTGACGGGCAGGTTGTGTTGCTTCACCAGTTCGGCGGCGCGGCGCACGGCGTCCTCCGGCTGGGCCTTCAGATGCGCGGTCGAGAAGGACATGGCGTTGTAGCCATAGCCGATGAACTCCTCGATGAGGTCGTCGACGCGTATCTGCTCCGTGGTCCAGCACCAGGTGGAAGTCGCGTAGGAAATCACTGTGCATACTCCATCAGTTCTCGGGGTGGGTACGTGCACGAGGGTCGTGGGGCTCCACAGTATGCGGGGTTCTGCGCGGAGGAGGCGCATTCCTCCAATGGCACGGCGGGCAGCCGTCGGCTCATGTTGGACGCCGTCGCGCTTGACACACGGTTGTCGGGCTGTTAGTGTGGCCGCACACACTTGTATACCCGCAGAGGGTTGACAACAACACCGTCAAAGGAAGGTGCATAGCCCATGAGACGCGGTTTCACGCTGATTGAACTGCTCGTGGTCATCGCCATCATCGCCATCCTGGCAGCGATCCTCTTCCCCGTCTTCGCACGGGCCAGAGAGAAAGCAAGGCAATCAACCTGCCTGAGCAATGTCAAGCAGCTTTGCATTGGTGTGCAGATGTACATCCAGGACTATGACGAGGTCCTGCCCAAGTCCTACAACTGGCCCTACATGGCGGGCGTCACCCTCGACTATGGCGTGTGGTATGTCGTGATCCAGCCATACGTGAAGAACGCCCAGGTGTACCGGTGTCCATCGCTCGTGCAGAACATGTCCGGCAGCACCTCGACATGCAATGCCGTCGGTGTGCGATACGCAGAGATGGGCTACGGCTACAACATCGGCACGCAGAGTTCGAGCTACACCAACGGTCTTGGCTACTACTATGCAGACGGGCAGCCCTGGCGGGCGATGGCCGAGATCAAGAAGCCGGCAGAGACGATCAACCTCGCCGACATCTCCAACTACAGCGGCAACTGGCAGTACCACCTCTACACCGGCAGTACCACTCACACACCGAACCTTCACAACGACGGCGCCAACTACGGCTTCTGTGATGGCCATGCGAAGTGGTACTCGCAGTCGACGATCCTTGGCAGCCCGCAGTGGTACACCATCGCGGACGACTGAGGCGGGCCGAGGGACGTGGAGGTCGCCGGCAACTCCTGCCCGGCAACACAGAACCAGGGAATGCGTGCGTGCGCGTGTACGTCCTTGATATACCACACCCAACGTGCGAGCATTGCTTCAGGGGCACACCCTATCGCCCCCCCGGAGGTCAGACTATGAGACGCGGCTTCACGCTGATTGAGTTGCTGGTCGTCATCGCGATCATCGCCATCCTGGCGGCGATCCTGTTTCCCGTCTTTGCGCGCGCGAGAGAGAAGGCGCGTCAGTCAACCTGTCTGAGTAACGTCAAGCAGATCATGCTGGCTTCTCTGTCATACGCCCAGGACTACGACGAGTGGCTATGCATCTGCTACCCCCTGCCCGTGACGCCGCACTACTTCTGGAACCCGGCCGTGAGTGACGGTGCGCTGGCGCCGTACGTGAAGAACGCCCAGATTTGGCAGTGTCCCAGTGACCCAACCCAGGCCCGCGGCTACGGACTCGTGGTCCATGAAGCCGGCGGGTACTACTACGCCTCCTATGAGGCGCGGCACATGGCGAAGATCCCACGTCCTGCCGAAACCATCTACTGTGGCGATAACGACAACTACACCCGCGCCACGGGGGCACTGTACGCGAACGGAGGCCTGTACCTGTACGGGTGCAGTGTCTACGGCAGTACGTACTCCAACTCGATACGGCATAACGGTGGCGGAAACTACGGGTTTGTCGACGGACACGCGAAGTGGTTCAGTCAGCAGGCTCTTGCCGACGACACCAAGCTCTGGGATGCAGACAGCTAACAGGTCTCAGACGCCCGTCCTGCGGGACTGAGTTCGGCCACGGTCCGGCCATCACCCGCCCCGCTGGACGCGCGGAGCCCATCCGCGCCATCTGCCGGTTACTGGTTGCCAACACAACGCCCCCCGCTGCGCTTGCGCGGGGGGCGTCGCCGTGTGCAGGGGTCGGCCCCACGCCACTGCTCAGGCGCACGAATGCCGCTCCGCGAGCCTACGACGAGCATATTGCAGGACCGGACTAAATAAACTTGACAGTAGTGCACTCAACGTCTATAATGAGCGCGTTGTGAGATCGACAATGCAAACCACCATACGCAGACCGGCTCGTATGTGACCCATCTTTCAAGGCGGTGAAGTTCGCATGGCCAAAGCAATAGGTATCGACCTTGGTACCACCAACTCGTGTGTCGCCGTCGTCGAGGCTGGAGAACCCACGGTGATCGTCAATCCCGAGGGCGGCCGCACCACGCCATCAGTCGTGCATTTCTCCAAAAGCGGCGAACGCCTCGTCGGCCAGCAGGCCAAGCGACAGGCGATCCTCAACCCCGAGCGCACGGTGGCATCCATCAAGCGCAGGATGGGCACGCGCGAGAACGTGACAATCGACGGCAAGGACTACTCACCCGAGCAGATCTCGGCGATGGTCCTTCAGAAGCTCAAGGCGGACGCTGAAGCCTATCTCGGCGAGGAGGTCAAGGACGCAGTCATCACAGTCCCGGCCTACTTCAACGACACCCAGCGCACTGCCACCAAGCAGGCGGGGGAGATCGCCGGGCTCAATGTGCTGCGCATCATCAACGAGCCGACGGCGGCAGCGCTGGCCTACGGCTTCCGCGAGGAGAAGAAGGAAGCCACAATCATGGTCTACGACCTCGGTGGTGGCACCTTCGATGTGTCGATCCTCGATGTCGAGGTCGACAAGAGCAGCGATGAACGCGACTACTACGAGGTGCTTGCGACCTCGGGCGACACAAAGCTCGGCGGCGATGACTTTGACGAGCGCATCGTCGACTACATCGCCGAGGAGTTCAAAAAGGAGAACGGCATCGACCTGCGCAAGGACCGCCAGGCGCTGCAGCGGCTCAGAGACGCCGCGGAGAAGGCCAAGATGGAGCTGTCCACCTCCATGGAGACGGACATCAATCTTCCCTTCATCACCGCGGACGCCTCGGGTCCGAAACATATGAATATCAAGCTCACCCGAGCCAAACTGGAAGCGCTCGTGGAGGATCTGATCGAGAAGCTGGAGCCTCCCTGCCGGATGGCCATGAAGGATGCATCCCTGGCGCCGAAGGACATCGACGAGGTCATTCTCGTTGGAGGAATGACCCGTATGCCCCGGGTGCAGCAGAAGGTCAAGGAGATGTTCGGGAAAGAGCCCCACAAGGGGGTCAATCCGGATGAGGTCGTGGCCGTGGGAGCCGCGATCCAGGGCGGTGTTCTCGCGGGTGACGTGAAAGACGTGCTGCTGCTGGACGTGACGCCCCTGTCCCTCGGCATCGAGACGCTGGGCGGAGTCATGACGAAGCTGATCGAGAAGAATACGACCATCCCCACGAAGAAGAGCCAGGTCTTCTCGACGGCGGCGGACAACCAAACGGCCGTGACGATTCACGTCCTCCAAGGCGAGCGCCCCATGGCAGCGGACAACCGGACCCTCGGTCACTTCGAGCTCGTCGGCATTCCGGCGGCTCCGCGGGGAGTCCCGCAGGTCGAAGTCACCTTCGACATCGACGCCAACGGCATCGTCCATGTGGCGGCAAAGGACCTCGGAACGGGGAAGGAGCAGAGCATCCGCATTACGGCATCCAGCGGCCTCTCGGATGACGAGATCCAGCGCTTTGTCAAGGAGGCGGAGCTCCACGCCGATGATGACAAGAGGAAGCGTGAGCTCATCGAGGCCCGGAACCATGCCGATGCCTTTGCATACAGCGTGGAGAAGAACGTGAAGGAATTCGGCGACAAGATCGATGCCGCCGAGAAGACGCGCATCGAAGAGGCGATTGCCCGGCTGAAAAAAGCCATTGAAGGCGACGATCTCGAGGCCATCAAATCGGCACAGGAGGAATTGACCACGGCATCCCACAAGCTGGCGGAGGCCATGTATGCCAAGTCCACCGCCGGACCCGGGACCGGACCCCAGGACGCCGGTGGAGGAGCGGCGGGTGGGGCCCAGCAGTCCGCCGGGAAGAAAGACGACGATGTCGTGGACGCCGATTTCGAGGAGGTCAAGTAAGCACAGTCCCCCGATTTGAGGCCCGGGGCCGGTCAGACCGGTTCCGGGCCTTTTTTTGTCGACGGAGGGACGTATTTCCTGTAGCATGTCAACGCTTGATTCCGGTGGTCCACCAATGAAACGTTTCCTCTTTATCATTCTGTCCATTCTGATCTTCTCCCTTCCCGCCCGGGTTGCCTTGTGCTCGGATCAGCGGGGCTTCCCGCCCGTTTCCGGAAAGGCTGGGGAAAAAAGCACAACGGCGACGATCGGCGTCATTCTTCCGCTCAGCGGTAAATATGCAGCCTATGGGAACCGTGTCCTGGACGCCATCCTGATGGCCGCGGCCGTTTGGGATCGCACGAACCACTCCCGTCTCACCTTGCAGATCCGCGATTCAGAAAGCCGTTCCGAGACTCTTTACGGCCTGGTTCAGGAACTGGCGGATCGCGAGAAGGTCATCCTGATTCTCGGGCCGCTGGGGGAGGGAACGGAGGCGGCACGCCTCGCACGGGAAAAGAAGGTGCCGATCCTCGTGTTTACCCAGCAGGAGGGAATCGGTGGCGAGAATGGCTATGTCCTGAGAGATTCCCTTACAATCCGGCAACAGATTCAGGCCCTGGCCGACCATGCCGTCACTCGAAAGGGGCTTCGGCGCTTTGCCATGCTCCATCCCGGGGACCATAGCGGCAGGGAAGCGGCAATGCTGTTCCGGGAGGAAGTGACCCGCCGCGGCGGACGGATCCTGCGCGAGCGAACGTATGGCCGCCGGCAGGCTGATTTTGCGGACGAGATCCGGTCCCTGACCGGCGTCAAGGGGATTCCCGGAAAAGTGATTGTGGAGCCGGAGGGAACGATCGAGATTAAGGGATCAGCGGCCGTGGATTTCGAAGCCCTTTTCCTTCCCGATTCCCTGGGACCGGCATTGCTGACGGCCTCGCAACTGGCCGATCTTCAAATCGGGGGTGTCCAGATGATGGGCCTGTCATCCTGGAACCATCCCGCCAGGCTTCGGACGGGAGGGAACGTTCTGGAAGGAGCCGTTTTTACGGATATGTTCTGCACGAATGATCCATCCCGGGCGGTCCATAATTTTATTGAGCGGTATTATGCAGCAACCGGTCGTGAACCGGGAAGCCTCGAGGCAATGGCATTTGACGGGACGAATCTTGCCGTCCGGATCATCCTGGATGAGAAACCCGGTTCCAGGGAGGAACTGCGACGGATGATCCTTGAGAACCGGGATTTCCGGGGAGTTGCCGGCAGGCTTGAATTTGCACCGGACGGAGAGAGCCGGAGGAGCGCCGTGATACTGAGAATCACCCAGGGCCAGATCGTGCCCGTGAGAGAATAGAGGATTCCCGATGAGGTTTCTGCTGACGAATGACGACGGGATCTATGCCCGGGGGCTTGCTGCCCTGCATCGCGAATTGTCCCTGGATGCCGAGTGTCTCGTTGTGGCCCCGGAGGTGGAACAGAGCGCCGTGGGGCACGCCATCACACTGTTCAGACCGCTGATGGTGAGAAAGGCCAGGAAGAACGGACAGTCCCTCGGCTATGCCGTAGCGGGGACGCCGGCGGATTGCGTGAAGATCGGCATCCGGGAACTGGCCGGCGGGCCCGTGGACCTGGTGGTCTCCGGCATCAACCTGGGGGCCAATGTCGGAATCAACGTCCTCTATTCG
>DPJP01000198.1:0-10173 GCA_003542955.1 Armatimonadota bacterium | reverse complement strand
CCACGGAAGGAGCCATCATGGGGGTTCCGTCCGTGGCGATTTCCCTGGACACCCACCGGGAAGCCGATTTTTCTTTTGCCGCCCGGTTTGCCCGGAAAATCTGCCGCTTTATGATGGAATACCCTTTCCCGAAAAACCTCTCGCTCAATGTGAACATCCCGGCGCTGCCGGAGGACCGGATCCGGGGCGTGACCGTCGTAAAACAGGGAAAGGCCCGTCTCATCGAGAGTTTCGAGAAGCGTGTGGATCCCAGGGACAACACCTATTACTGGCTGGCTGGAGAAACGCAGCCGGCGCCCTCGGAAGACGCCGACTCGGACATCACCGCCCTCCGGAAGGGCTGGATCACCATCACGCCCATTCACAGCGACCTGACGCGGATGGACGTATTCGGCGACCTGAGGGATCTGGTGGAGAAGGACCTCAACGGGTCAGGAGAACCGGGACGGGGCTCTTCCGGATGACGTGGCTGGTTGTGCTCCCTACCAAAAGCTCCCGGAGCCGGTTGTGCCCGTAGGCCCCCATCACCAGGAGCTCGGTGGAGCCCTCCTTAAGGAAGCGGAGAATTTCCCGATCTTCCTTCCCGGTCAACTGGACGATGTCCCAGTCGATGATCCAGGCGTCCAGCAGCGTCTCCGCCTGTTTGCACACCCGGTCCGATACGGCGGGATCGTTCGATACCGTGACAACCGTCAGAGGCCAGGCGGCCTTGTCGGAGAGTTCGGCAGCCAGCTTCAGGGCATGGTCGGCGGGAGGGCTGCCGTCGTAGGCGAGGGCCATGCTTTCTATATCCCGGTAGGTCGCTGGCGTTACGAGGACCGGTTTTCCCGCTTTCCGGACTACCGATTCGGCCGTTGTGCCCAGAATCGCTCCGCCTCCGAGATGGAAGTGCTCGCCGCGCTGGGCCAGGATGATCCAGTCCGCCTGCTGGCCCTCCTCAATGATAACCTCGTCGATGACCCCGAGACGCTTTTTGATGTCCGGTCTCAACCCCGCATCTTCGCACGTTTGTCGAAACGTCTTCAGAATGGCATCCGCTTTTGTCTCCAGCGTGTTTTCCATGACCGGAAGAAACTCCTGGCATGGGGGGATGCCGACGGAACCCGAGATGTCGCTGAAAACGGGGGCCTGCAATTGCAGAAGTTCCATGACATGAAGTCCCGTGAGCCGGGCATCGAGTTTCCGGGCAATGTAGATTCCGTATTCCAGGGCTGTCATGCTGTGGGCGGAGCCGTCTGTGGCGATGAGGATGTGCTCGATCACGTTCTTTCCCTCCTGTCCGATTCCTCGTCCTCCTCACGATAGGTCTCCAGGTCCCGCAGCATGTTGTCGGCCTGCCGCTCCTTTTCCTGCCATTCTTCCTCTGAATCCGGGATATCTTCGTTTTCGGAGACGGTTCGGACCGGCTCGCCCTTTTCATTGAAGGACTGGAACCTTCCGACCAGCTTGCCGTTCCGGTAAACGGCCTGTTCCCGGATCTGTCCGTTGCGGTGCCAGGCCTTGTATTCACCTTCCCGCCGGTCGTTCTCGAAGAAGCCCTCTTCCTTCAACTGGCCTGTCTTGTACCATGACCGGTAGGGTCCGTGCAGCTTCCCGTCTGCGAATAATTCTTCCTCCCTGGCCTGTCCGGTCCGGTAATACATCCGGTAGGGGCCGTCCAGCCGGCCACCCCGGTAGTTTTCCTGTTCCCGGATCTGCCCGTTTTCGTACCAGGAGGTATAGCTCCCCTCGAAGCGGTCGTCCAGGAAGGACGCCCGCTCCCGGATCCGGCCGTCCCGGTAGTAGGCTTCGGCTTCTCCCTGGCGCATGCCGTTCCGGAATTGCATCCGCACCATGACCTGCCCGTTGGCGTAATAAGATGTGTACTCGCCGTCGAGCTTCTTCCCGAGAAGGGTTTTGTGCTCCTTGATATGCTTGTTCTCTTCGTCGTAGTAGGCGATGACTTCTCGTGGAGTTTCGGCTTTTTTTGCCATGAGACGGTTTCCTCTGGTTCGTTTCCGGGACGGATTTTCAGGGATGGTCAGCGATCCATACCGTTGATGCCGTCTCCATGTCAAGGCGGAGCGTCGAGGGCGCACCGGGATGCCTCCGGTCCGGCCCTTTCACGTTGACAAACAAGGTCGCCTCTCATAGACTGACCGCCGTTTGTCAACGCATCTTCGGGGTGCCGCCGTGAATCGACCTGAAGCCTCGAAAATACCTGGAAGCGGGTGCGCATGCTCCTGACCGATCTCGACACATCCCGCATTGCCATTATCGGACCGGGCCGCCTGGGAACATCCTTCGCCTACAAATTCGGCCGGGACAACAAGCGCGTGACCATTTACTATCACGACGCTGCCGTTTGCAAATCCATCAACCGGGAGCATCTCAATCCTATCCATCTGACGGAAGATCTGGCCCGGCGCCTGGGGAGCATGGACGAGGTGCCCCGGCTGGGCCCCAAGGTTTTTGCCACCAACGACCTCGAACGGATCGTGGAAGACAACGACTTTATCGTTCTGGCCCTGACGATGAACCGCCTTCCGGAATTCCTCGACTACCTGAAACCCATCATGGAAAGAAAGGGCGGGGATACCTGCCTCATCTCCCCCATCAAGGGACTGGCGGCGGATCCGATCACCAAGGAGCTGATGACTCCTTCCCAGATGATCCACAACAGCCTCTACAGGCTGAAGTACAAGTACGATATCGTCTGCATCGGCGGTCCGTTTTTCGATGTGGACATTGCCCTGGGGAACCCCGTGTGCGTGACCGTGGCCGGGAAGAAGCGGAACGCCATGCTTGTCAGGGAGCGGATCATCAAGTTCAACCGGCGGGAATTGTCTTCCTATTACAACTTCGACATTGTCGGGGTCGAGGCCTGCGGATCCCTTAAGAACATCGTGGCCAACATCAAGGGGGTTGCGGACTGCCTGAAACTCGGCGATTCCATTCCCGGCACCCTGTTTGCCCGGTCCGGCGTTGAGATCCGATCCCTTTCGAAGCTCCTGGGGGGGAGCTTCCAGGCCTTTTTCAGCCAGGCCGGGGTAGGCGACATGTACGTTACCGTCTCTTCCGAGGCGAGCAAGAACTATCGGTACGGGAAGCTGTTTTACGAATTGTACTCGGGCAATCCCATCGAAACGAACCTGAAGGTCCTGGAAAAGATCGACGGGACTCCGGAAGGACCCAACACCATCCGGAACGTCCAGAAATTCCTGGAGAAGAAAAACATGTACAGCCCTCTCTTCTCCTGCGCCTATCGCATCTTCAACGAAGGGGGAAGCAAGAACGACATTCGCGAGCTGCTCATTCAGGCCTGCCAGTTCGACAAGCGAACAAAGGAATACATCGGCCCGATTTCCCGGATCCTCTACCGGCTTATTCCGAATCTCTGGTACCGGCGGCACAAGGGATTTCTGGGCCGGGTCGACATCTGAAAGGGAAAATCACCTTGACTTTCCCGATTTCCGTGTGATATTTCCTCCCCCACTTTTGCAGAGAGACGTTCACATGACCGTATTGAAGGCAGCAATATCCAGGTTGTGGTGGTGGCAGGCGCACAGCGTCTGCCCGTAGCGTTCTTTGCCGAAAAGAGCCGTGGGCAGGGGGATCCCTTCCCATGACTCTGACAAACCTGAAAGAGCATGCCATGGGAAGACCCCATGGCATTTTTTTTGCCGTGACGGGTTCTTCCCGAAGGGGCCGGAGGACTTCGCGGATGGGCGGGTCCGGGGCCGATCAGCCGACAACGAAAGGAGAAAACCATGGAACAGACGAAGATCCTTCTTGAAGACCGGGAGATCCCCAGGCAGTGGTACAATATTCTGGCGGACGTGCCCACTCCCATGAGCCCGCCTCTTCACCCCGGAACAGGAGAGCCCGTCAAGGCCGAGGACCTCGCTCCCATCTTCCCGATGAACCTGATCGAGCAGGAAGTGACCACCGAGCGGTGGATCGATATCCCCGAGCCGGTGCTGGAGAAACTGATCCTCTATCGCCCCAGTCCCCTGTGCCGAGCCAGGAACTTCGAAAAGCTTCTCGGTGCCCCGGTTAAGATCTATTACAAATACGAGGGAGTCAGCCCTGCGGGTTCTCACAAGCCCAACACGGCTATTCCACAAGCCTATTACAATAAGGTTTTTGGGATCAAAAGGCTCTCGACGGAAACGGGGGCCGGCCAGTGGGGAAGCGCGCTCAGCATGGCCTGTGCGATGTTCGGGCTGGAATGCCGGGTTTTCATGGTTCGGGTCAGTTATGAACAGAAGCCCTACCGGAGAATGATGATGCGGACCTGGGGGGCAGACTGTTTTCCCAGTCCCAGCACCCTGACCCAGGCGGGCCGGAACGTCCTGGCGGAGCATCCCGACTCCCCGGGCAGCCTGGGAATCGCCATCAGCGAAGCCATTGAAGATGCCGTCACGAAGCCCGATTCCAGGTACTCCCTCGGGAGCGTGCTGAACCATGTCCTTCTCCACCAGTCGATCATCGGGCTGGAGGCAAAAAAACAGATGGATAAGGCTGGTGCATATCCCGACGTGGTCATCGGTTGCGCCGGCGGCGGCAGCAACTTTGCCGGGATCGCCACGCCGTTTCTGCAGGACAAGATTCATGGAAAACAGGTGCAGGTCATTGCCTCCGAGCCGACGTCCTGCCCGACGCTCACAAGGGGGCCATTTGCCTATGATTTCGGCGATCTGGCAAAGATGACCCCACTCCTTCCCATGTATACGCTGGGGCATGACTTCGTGCCGGCACCAATCCATGCTGGCGGCCTCCGCTATCACGGCATGGCACCGGTCGTCAGCCACCTGGTCCGGCTCGGCCTGGTCGAGCCCCGGGGATATCACCAGCTGGAAACATTTGAGGCGGGTGTTCAGTTTGCCCGGACCGAGGGCATCATCCCGGCACCTGAGTCCAATCATGCCATTGCCGCGGTGGTGGACGAGGCGCGCCGGGCCAAGGCCGAGGGGAAGGAAAAGGTGATCCTCTTCAACCTGAGTGGCCATGGAATGGTGGATCTTGCCTCCTATGATGCCTACTTCGAAGGGAACCTGTTACCCTACGAACTGCCTGAAGAGGAGATCGAGCGTGCCCTGAAGGCGATCGAGGGTTTTCCCAAACCCTGACGGGGATTCGTTCCTGCTTCATCGGCCTTCCATCCCGGTGGCGGCGGCCAGCCCGCTGCCGCCGGGACGGGTCCGATCGGAACGGATGCCTCGTCATGTCCGCGGCGGATCGCTTGTCCGGTTCTGATAGGATTACCCGACGATCCTGCGCCATGGGGACGATCCCACCCCCTTGTGGCCTCCGTTTCCTTCCGTTTAATTCATTGCCAACCCCCACGACATGGGGCATGATGCAGCCGTTGCCGGACCCGCCGCCGGCGGCGGGCCCGGGAGAGGATGATAAGAATGGCTGAACAGTCCGGGAAACTCGTTCTACGCTGTCCCCGCCTGGGTGGAGAAGTTCACCTGACCTACTGTCTCCGGGAGTCCGCGGGGCGTCCCTGCATAAGGACCCTCCAGTGCTGGCATGCGGTTCCGCAGGTCTGTGAACGGCTGATGAAACGCCTGCCGGAAGACGAGATCCGGCGTCTGATGGAACCGGTGCCCCGGGATCGGATGTCCGTCATCCTGGATGCGGCGGAGCAGGGAAAGCGGCGCTGACGGTCCACTGGTCCGTCGGGATGAATCATGGACCTTTTCGAGAGGGATGAACCCGGAGCAGCCGGCCGCCCCTTGGCGGAGCGGATGAGGCCGCGCACCCTGGAGGATTACTCCGGCCAGGAGCATATTGTGGGGCCGGATACGCTTCTGAGGCGGGCCATCGGCCAGGATCGCCTGTTTTCCATGATCCTCTGGGGTCCTCCCGGCTCCGGAAAGACCACCCTCGCCCGGATTCTCGCCGGCGAGACGAAATCTCATTTCATCAGTTTCTCCGCCGTGCTGTCGGGGGTGAAGGAAATCCGGGCCGTCATTGAAGAGGCGCGCCGGATGAGGCAGCTCGGACGCCAGACCATCCTTTTCGTCGATGAAATCCATCGGTTCAACAAGGCCCAGCAGGATGCGTTTCTCCCCCATGTGGAGAGCGGCCTGATCACCCTGGTAGGGGCGACGACGGAAAACCCGTCTTTCGAGATCATCGCCCCTCTCCTGTCGCGCTGCCGGGTCCTGGTTCTGAAACCCCTCTCGGAGCAAAGCCTGGTGCGTCTTCTCCGGCGAGCCATCGAAGACGCGGACCAGGGACTCGGGAAGATGAACCTCCGGATCGAAGACAGCGCCCTGGAGGTCCTTGCCCGCTTTGCTGACGGGGACGCCCGGGCGGCCCTGAACGGACTGGAGGCGGTGGCGGCGTTTCTTTCTTCCGGGGAAGGTGACGGAGAAGCGGTGACACCGGAGCGGATCGGACAGATTCTCCAGAGAAAGTCGCTCCTGTATGACAAGGAAGGGGAGGAACACTACAATCTCATCTCGGCGCTGCACAAAAGCCTCAGGGACAGCGACCCCGATGCCTCTCTTTACTGGCTGGCCCGGATGCTGGCGGCCGGGGAGGACCCTCTTTACGTGGCCCGGCGGATGATCCGTTTTGCCTCGGAGGACGTCGGCAATGCCGACCCCCGGGCATTATCCCTGGCGATCGACGCCCTGCAGGCGTACCATTTCCTGGGTTCTCCGGAGGGGGAGCTTGCACTGGCCCAGGCGGCCCTCTATCTGGCCACGGCCCCCAAGAGCAATGCCGCCTACATTGCCTTCGGCAGAGTCCAGGGAGAGATCCGCAGGACGGGAAGCCTGCCGGTCCCCCTGCATATTCGAAACGCTCCCACCCGGCTCATGAAGGAGCTTGGTTACGGCGATGGGTACCGCTATGCCCATGATTACGAGGACGCCATGGTGTTTCAGGAACATCTGCCGGAAGAGCTGCGGGGGAAGCGCTTTTACGACCCGACGGACCGGGGATACGAAAAGATGATCGGAGAAAGACTGGCCTGGTGGCGNNTTCGAAGGGCAGGCACAAAAAGGAAGAGGAGGCCTGACGGCCTCCTCTTCCGGTTGTCTTGTTGGATTGCTTCTTGAAACGCTTGCTTTGCCATCGGCCGACCCTGCCCGGTTGATCAGCCGTATTGTTTCGTTTGTTGCCTTTCTTTATTCAGGAATCGTGCCAAAGCGGGCATGTTTGTAACCGTTCGATATTGTTCCGTATGTATCGAATGGCCGATTCCTGGATCCGGTCGGAGAAAACAAAGCCTGTTCAACCCGCTGATCGCTTTCCGGGGCTCTCTTTTAAAAAACACAGAAAAATCGGTTACTAAAGAATCGTGACAAAAATTGTCACGCCCTGACAAAAAATGTCTGCCGTCCATTCCCTGCCGGAGTTGGGGAAACTTCTCCCCCCCGGACCGTGCCGACGGTGGCCTTCGTTGTCCGTCACGGCACGTCGTCGCGGTTGACTTTTCCCGGGAAACTCCTATGATGCGGAAAACTTCCACAATCTTGCCGGAGGGAATCGACTCCGTGAAGGACCCTCGAAAAATTGTCTGGGAACACCATGCCGCCCGGGATCGACGTTCGTTCCTGCCCCCGCTGGCCATGACGGTTGTCTGCGGCGTCTTCATCGGTCTGATCCTGGTTATGGGCCTGTTCACCCGCCAGAGCATCGATCGGACCCTGACGCGGTTCATGGAGGAGCGTGCCCAGGGCTTCGTAGGCGTCGTGGAACGGTTGGCCCAGGAGAACATCGACAATCTCAATCGGCTCGTGCAAGAACAGCGCCGCCAGGGAGGACGGTTTACCCCGCTTTCGGAGTCGATGCTGGCCACCCAGCGCTCTTTCATGGCCTCCCTTGTCGAGATCGCCCGGGATGTAGACCGGGACTGGAAGGAGGGACGGTTGAGCAATGACTCCCTCAAAAAACTCGCTGCGGAACGGGGCGTCTGGCTCATCGCCGCCCTCAACCGGGAAGGCGTCTCCGTCTACTCGAGCCGGCTTCTGCCCACCGATGCCGAGCGGAATGATACGGCCGGTTCCCGGCCTGTCACCCTTTCCGGCCTCAACCGTCTGTCGGAGAAGAAGCGGATATCCTTTATCGCCCTGCGGAGACCCGATGGAAGTGGGACGACCGTCATTGCCCTGGATGCCGAGACCAACCGCTCCTTCGGGATCAGGATCTCTGTGGAGAGAGCCCTGCGGGAGCTCGGAAAGGGCCAGGGACTTGTTTACCTGGCGGCGAAGGAACCGCAGGGACGGCTCCTGGGAAGTCTGGGAAAAGAGCCCGAGGCGTGGGCGGAAGGAGAGGTTCCGCTATCAAAAATCCTTGCCGGATCCCAGGCGATCTCCAGCCGCAAGGTTACCATCGAGGGAATGAGGCTCTTTGACTTTGCGACCCCGTTGAAACTGAACGGCCAGGTGGCGGGATACGTTCGAATCGGCCTCGACCGGGGTGCCGCGGACCAGATCCTGTCGGAAAACGAGCGCCAGATTTTTATCTTTGCGGCCCTGGTCATGGTCATCATGCTCCTGTCGATGTGGTTCCTCTACCAGAGCCAGAACCGGCACATCACCCGGATTGTCGAGATGGAGAGGCGTCTGGAGAAGGCGGAACGGCTCTCGGCTCTTGGAAAACTGGCGGCGGGCGTGGCCCACGAGATCCGCAATCCATTGAACGCCATCAGCATGGCCAGCCAGCGCCTGAAGCGGGACTATGTGCCCGATGCGGATGGCAAAAAGGAGGAATTTCAGGTCCTGACCGGCGTGATCCGAGACGAGATACGGCGACTCAACGGGATCATCGAGGAATTCCTCACCTTCTCCAGGAGCCGTCGGCTGGAGCTGCACGATTATCCCGTGTCGGAGGTCCTCCAGAAGATCGTGAACCTGATCCGGGCGGAGGCCGATGAAAAAGGGATTGCCATCGAGACCCGCTGGGGAGATCCGCCGGTGGTTGTTCCCATGGATGTGGACAAGCTCCAGCAGGCGCTTCTGAATTTCATTAAGAATGCCATGGAATCGATGGAGGACAGCGGTACGCTGACCCTGGCGGCAGGTCGATCCTCCCGTGGACGGGTGAACATCCGGGTTGCCGATACGGGATGCGGAATGACGGAGGAACAGATCGAGCAGATCTTCAACCCTGAATACACGACCAAGGAGAAGGGGTTGGGATTGGGGCTTCCTCTGGCCCATGAAATCATCCGGGGGCACGGCGGGGAGATCCGGGTCACCAGCCGCCNNCGCCAGGGGGAAGGGACGACCTTCGAGATATTTCTGCCGGCGGAGAGAGCCGGCTCCAAAGTGTGATGGGGCTGCTGAACAACGCCCGTCTGTTTTGTTCCCCTCGTCCTTCGCCGCTCGATGTACGAAAAAGGACGACTCGCGGCTCAGTCCATCGGGAGCCTCGCATCCGGACATTTTTGAGCAGCCCTGTGAAGGCTTGTGAGTTGACAAAGATGTTGAAAAGTAGCTGCCTGCAACATTTCGGGTTGGGGACAGATTGAATCTTTTCCCGATCTGCCAGGCTGTACTCTAAAGAATGACCTAGAGGGACGGGAATGAAGAACCTCAATATCCTGATCGTTGAAGACGGCCAGTCGCAGCGGCAGATGCTCCGCGATTTCCTCAACGGGGAAGGGTACAGCGTGGCCGAGGCGGAGAACGGCGAGACCGCCATTTCCCAGGTGAGAAACCGCCATTTCGACCTGCTTCTCCTGGACTATAAGATGCCCGGTATGGACGGCATGCAGGTTCTCAAGGAGGTCAAGCGGATCAATCCCGAAATCGACGTCGTCATCGTCACGGCGTTTGGAACCATCGAGACGGCGGTCGACGCCATGAAAGCCGGCGCCCTCGATTACATCACAAAGCCCATCGAGTTCGACGAGCTGCTCCTCCTGGTGGACCGGGTGGCGGAGCGCCGGACGCTGATCCGTGAAAACGAGCTTCTCCGCCAGGAGCTCCAGCAGAAAGGCGTTACCTCGGAGCAGATCATTTACGCGAGCAACGCCATGGGGGAACTCATCAACCTCGCGGGACGGGTCGCTGCCAGCCGGGCAACGGTCCTAATCCAGGGGGAAAGCGGGACGGGAAAGGAATTGATGGCGCGCCTGGTCCACCAGTTGAGTCCGCGCTCTACGAAACCGTTCATCGCTGTCAACTGCGGAGCCTTGCATGAGAACCTCCTGGAGAGCGAGCTCTT
>DPJP01000497.1 GCA_003542955.1 Armatimonadota bacterium | reverse complement strand
CGCCCTGCGGGCGGGACGGGGCAGGGGGCAAACGGCGAACGGCACTGCGCACGAGGCATTTTCCTGGTTTCTGGGTGTCGGGAAACCGTCATGTCGACTCCCTGTTTTCCCGCGGCTGCGGGACGGGACGAGGGGGGTGAACGGCCAACGGCACGCCCCGCTGTGCGGCGGAGTGACACCAGCCCGCCTGTGTCAGGCCCCTCCAACAGCGCCCACTCATCTCGGCGCAGCGCAGACGCGGCACTGACCCCGGTTGACGTCCTGAACCGTCTCGCCCCCCCATGAAGGTCCTCCCATCCCCCGTGTCGCAAGAGCAGCCTCAGCTCCATGCCACACAGAGACCATCCCCGGAAGAGGGACCGCCGTGAGCCACGAGACCATCATTCTCTCAGATCAGGACGTCACCGCGCTGCTGCCACACCACGAGGTCCTCGGCATGGTCGAGACCGTATTCGCCGAGTGGGGCAGGGGCAATGTTGTCATGCCGCCGAAGGTCAACCTCGACATGTCCCGCAGCGGCCATGATTCCTGGTGCAACGCCATGCCCGCCTACCTGGCATCCAGCAACGTCGGTGGTATCAAGTGGGTGGGAGGCTTCGGGAGCAACCCCGCGCAGGGCCTGCCCTACATCATGGGCATCGTCGTCTTGACCGACCCCGAGACCGGGCATGCGCTTGCGCTCATGGATGGCAGCCATATCTCCGATTGGCGTACGGGCGCCTCCGCCGCGGTGGCCGCCAAGTACCTCGCCCGCGAGGGCGCCCGGAAGGTGGCGATGATCGGCGCGGGCGCGCAGGGCAGAACGGCGACCGTCTGCATACATCAGGCGCTCCCCGAGGTGCAGACCGTCGTCGCTGACATCTCCCCCGAGCGCCGTCAGGCGTTCCGCGATGACCTCCGGGAGGCATTCGGCGTACACGTCGATGATGCTCAGAGCGTCGAGAAGGCCGTCCGCGGAGCGGATGTCGTCGTGCTGCTGACGACCGCATCCCAGCCTATCGTCATGGCCGAGTGGATCGACCCCGGCTGCCTGACGCTGGCGATGGGCTCCTACCAGCAGACGGAGGACGCGCTGATCCTCGGCGCGGATGCCATCGTCGTCGACTGCTGGGGGCAGGCCGCCCACAGGGGCGAACTCAAGCAGCTTGCTGATGCGGGGACGCTCACCGAGGGCGACGTCCGCGCGGAACTCGGCGACATCGTCGCGGGAGTGAAGACCGGCCGCACGAGCGCCGATGAGCGTATCCTTGCTGTGCTGGTGGGCCTCGGCGCGCATGATGTCTACATCGGGGGGCAGGTGTATCAGCGGGCACTTGCGGCAGAGCGCGGCCGGCGAGTCTGCCTGCGGCATGATGGAGGGAAGCTACAGTGAGCACATCAGGCCTCTATGTCGGTGCGGCGAAGGCGGACATCACGCCTGACTTCGGCACGCAGATATCCGGTGACATCGGGCGCTACCGGCCGGTCGAGGAGATTCGCGACCCGCTCTATGCGCGTGTCTTCGTCTTCAAGTCGGGTGATGAGACCGCCTGCATCGTCGCCTGTGACATGGCCTGCATCGCCAAGCAGCGCGCGTGGGAGATCCGCGGCAGGGTCGCCGAGATCATCGGCGGGCGGCCGGAGGCGGTCATCATCCACTGCGTCCAGTCGCACTCCGCCGCGCGCGTCGGCGGCATGTTCGAGGACCCCGAAGGCCTGCTCTCTCCAGATCTGTGGTGGGTACGCGGAGAGACCCCTGCCTACAACGAGCTGTTCACCGACCGCGTGCTGGCGGCAGTCACCGAGGCGAATGGCCGACTCACCCCCGCGCGTGTGAAGTTCGCCCGCGCCACCGAGGGCCGCTGCGCGTTCAACCGCCGCTTCGTCATGCGCGACGGCACCGCAAAGACCCATCCGGCCACGTGCGATGAGCAGATACTCCACTGCGAGGGGCCGGTCGACCCGGAGGCATCGCTGACGCTGTTCGAGGACGACGCAGGCACGCCGCTTGCGGGGATGCTTCACTTCACATGCCACCCCACGGATGGCTATCCGCATCGGTATATCTCCGCCGACTGGCCGGGACTCTGGAGCGAGCGGATGGCGGGCAAGCTCGGCTCCGAGTGCGTCGTCGGCTGCCTCAACGGCGCCTGCGGCAACATCAGCCCCAATAACCACATCGACCCCGACTACGACCGCGCCACCAGCCTCGAGCGGATGCTCGACCATCTCGAGCAGACTGGTGAGACGCTTATCGACAGGCTCCNNCGCGGAGGTCCCCGGCCTGCCGCTGAAGACGATCAGCGACAGCATCAAGGTCCGCTGGAACGAGCCACCCGCGGAGGCGGCGGAGGCAGCCAGGAGGATGATCGCCGAGCGTCCCGAGCCGACCTACCGTGACGAGGCGCGCGAGAGCATCGTCTGGGAGTGGGTGTTCGCACTCCGCGATATCGACAAGTTGCACAAGCTGGCCGTAGAGCCGTACTATGACTTCGAGATTCAACTGCTGCGGCTGGGGGACATCCTGGTGGTGGGCTGGCCGGGCGAGCCGTTCGTCGAGGCGCAGCTCGAGGTGAAGCTGAAGTCACTCGGCCGCCCTGTGATCTTCGCGCATGAGTGTAATGATGAATGTGGCTATATGCCGCCGCGTGCCTCGGCCGAGCGCGGCGGCTACGAGGCCTGGGGCAAGCTCCCCCCGGGCACGCTCGAACAGATTACCGAGCACACGCTGAAGATGATGGCCGACTTGTAGCCGCTGTTGGAGGGGCTGGCCGATCGGCGCCTCGCGTAGCGAGGCGGAACGAGACCAGCCCGCCGGGTGGGCGCCCCCTTGGCCAAGGTCCGCGGCACCGCCGTTGGAGGGGCTGGCCGAGCG
>DPJP01000208.1:3696-12399 GCA_003542955.1 Armatimonadota bacterium | reverse complement strand
TATCAGGAGTTCTGAAGTCAGCACATGCGCCTCTCGCTCCTACGGCAGCACCGTGATCATGAACTCCTGCTCCGCGGCGCCGCGGCCCTCGACCTCCGCCCGGACCCGGACGCGGGCCGGGCCGGCTTCCGTGGGTGTCCCGGAGATCAGCCCTGTCTGTGCGTCCACCGCGAGCCATGCCGATAGCGTCTGCAGGCTGAAGACAGGGTGCTCGACATCCCAGTAATTGGCGTTATAGGAGGACTCCTTCGTCGCATGGCAGCGCAGGTCGCCAAGCGAGGCGATGGTCTTCACCTGGTAGGCATACGGCTGCCCCACTCGTGCAGTATGGACGGGCGACGTGTGGATGAACGGCCGCGGCGTAGTCGCGTACTCGGATGACCAGCTTCGGTTGCCTCCCGCGTCGACCGCCACCACGCGGTAGTATGCTCGATTGGCGTTCGGCGCCGACAGGCCGCGACCAATGATGGGCAGCTCGGTGTCTGAAGTCTGTGTCATGAAGTTGGCCGGGAACGGCGTCGGCAGCTTCTCCGGCTGGTTGCCGACATTCACCTCGTACGGCTGGTCACTGACGGAGAAGCCCTTCTCGTCGCTCCCGTAGATACGGTACTCAACGGGGCGTTCACCGACGGGATTGGGCTCCCACCGGAGAATGCCGCGCCCGCGCCCGGCGTCGAAGTCGATGCGGACATTGACCGGCGGTTGCGGAGCCCGCACACTGAAGCTCCAGGCGGCGCTCCACGGACCCCAGACACCCTTGTCGTCCTTCGCCCGTACTCGCCACCAGTACGTCTGGCCCCCGGTCAGCAGGCCGACGTACGGCAGTGTGTAGCGCGCGGCGCCCTTGTCCGCGGTGTTCGAGATCAGCTTCTCGAAGTTTGGCGACAGCGGCCACCTCATGTCGNNGGCACGATTCGACAACTCGAAGTGGTAGTCGGCGATGGCGTCGCCGTCGGGGTCGACCGCAGGCGTCCACTCGAAGACGAACTCCGTCCCGATGACGGTGGCGCCATCGGCCGGGAAGACGGGCGATAGTGGGGCCTCCGGCGGCGCCGATGACGACCGCTCGACCCATTCGTGTGTGACCCGCACCTGCCGCTCTCCGGGGCTCTCGTCCGTGTAGGTGAAACGGTTCTCGCCGACCTGCATCCCCGGCAGCGACAGCGGGGCCATCTGGATGTCGTTGATGACGCGCAGCGACTTCAGCACGGCATCGCCTGTGAGTTCACAGCGCAGGAGGTACTCATACCGCGCGTCGCCCGCGGGTGGGAAGAACTCGTCGAGGTCGGCGCCGGCCTCCTGCCAATTCTGCCCGTCCCATGACAGGGCGAGGTTCGCCCCGTCCCCGGCCACCTCGAGCCTCCCGCTGACGAACACGTAGGGGCTCTTCATCCGCCAGACGATCGTTCCCTTCCCGTCGCCGGCGGCCCGCAGCACGCCGTCGGAGGCTGCTACATTCTCAACCGTCTCCGCGCCCCTGCGCCACACCTCGGCGCCGAAATCGGGCGCGTACTCCCACAGCCCGTTGCAGATCTTGTCGTATGCGTTCTGCCCCCAGCCCTTGAGCACATCCTCGCGCCCATGGTAGCGGGCCGGGTCCAGGTGGCCCCAGCGCCACGTAATGGCCTCCCCCGGCCGCAGCGTCATCTGCATGGTGTGGCCGCGCACGCAGTCGCGGTCTCCGCCGCGCTCACCATCATACGCAAAGAGCGACGCGGAGAACTCGTCCCGGTTGCGGCTGTCGTTAGCCAGCGGGCCGTAGGTGTGGGTCCGCTTGATGAGGTCGTGGTCCGCGACCACCTGCGTTTCATCGGCAATCGTCTCGTTGTCACCCAGCAGGTAGATGCAGTGCTCATCCCCATCGAGCAGGTGCCAGGCGTCATCGTAGAAGACCTCGGTGACAACATGCCCCGTCGGTCTTCCCGGCCGTACCCGGAAGCCCGCCGTCCGCCACAGCCCTGCCAGGCAGATGGCGTCATTGCCGCAGAGCGTGTAGCCGTAGACGTTGAACACCTTGACCGGGCAGTTGTTCTCGTTGTCGGCCGTGTAGGCGTGGAAGCGATGGTCCATCTGCCAGCGCCACAGCGCGATGGCGCGCTCCTGGTCGGTCATGCCGGGTTCCAGAGCGCCCTGCACAATCTCCTCAATGGTGCGGAAGTTGTTCCGCCCGTTCGACAGCCACGGGTTGACCACATCGGTCTCGCCGATGTTCTCAAGCCGCACCTGCCTGTTGGACTCCCAGGTCTGGTGCCATGCGGCATAGCCGATGGGTGGCCGGCAGTTGACCCCGTCCATCGTCCCGCCCTGGGTGATGGTGTACTCGTGCCTGCCGTCGGCCACCACCTCGGTATGGGTCTTTGGCGCGTCGGTGGGGTCGGCATTGCCTGCCCAGGGCAACAGGTCGTGGGCGTGCGCCGCAGTGAGTATCGACATGGCGATCACGATGCATGCATGTCTCATCTGCATGTCTCCCTTTCGGGGATGGACGCGATTGCAGACACTGCCCGGCGCAGGGCAGCAGACCGCCGGCTTCGTCACGGGGCGGTCCCTCCCTCCAGCTTCCACATCACCAAACCGGTCCGGCCGACCCCCGCCCACATGCCTCCGGATGGATGGTGGCGCACACTCCGCAGATCGGTCGGCGCCCACGCGACCTCTTGACCGCTGCCGGCATTCCGGATGGCAGTGACGGGGCCGTCCTTGGCTGCCAGCCACCAGTCAGTCCCCTGAGCGTTGGCGACGGCCACGGCATCATGGACGCCCTCGTACACTCTCTCAAGCGCCCCGTCCTCGACGCGCCACAGGCACGTCGCTCTGGGGTGTTGCGTTGCACAGAGCCGGCCGTCCGGCGAGAAGCGGAAGTCGTCGACGCGGCCGAAGCGGTTGCGTAGTACTACGCTTTCTGCACCATTCTCCGCATTGATGATGCTGACCGCGGGCGAGGTTGAGACTCCCGACAGCAGCAGGTCGCCGGAAGCTCCTGCTGCGCACTGGGTGAGGTCGGTGAAGGCCTCACCGTCGAGTGATCTGATGGCTTCCCCGCTCATCCAGTTCCATACTCGTATGGTATTCCTGGTCTGCTCAACAAGCAGAGACGGGTCTGGAGGGAGGATGAGCGATTCGGCCCTTCCCGTGTGACCGTAGAGCCTTGCCAGCCGCTCCCCCGTGTGGGCACGGATGACCAACTGAACGCCGCCGATCGCGGGTGTGCCCGAGTAGGCAATCTGGCCCATGTCGCCGACGGCCACACAGTCGAGTGCCGTGAATTCGGTCGGCTCGAAATCGGCGATGGCCGACATTGATGAAGCTTCGTAGAGCTGGACGCTCTTCTTCGACCAGACGGCGAGATAGCGTCCGTTTGCTGCTACTGCGGCACGCGGGCGGTCCACGCGACCCTCCTTGCTCAATGCCCATGCTTCGTCCCCGGTCGCGCAATCCAGCACGCGCAACCAATTGCTCGAATCGATCAGCAAACGCCGGTCGCCATGGATGAACTGGAAGCGGTATACCGTATCATCGCCGGCGTCATGCCGCCCGACGGTCGAGCCCGTCACCGCGTCGGCGAGCACTACAACGCCGGTCTCGCACGCGATGGCAAGAAGCAAACCATCGGATGAGCCGGTCACGAGTCCTGGTTGCCCCTCTGCAATCGCCCACCGCCCTAGCTGTGCCCTCGTCTCGAGTTCATAGTGCCTGACGGTTCCATCCCTGCAGGCGGCAACGAGATGGTCCGCACCCGGACTCAGCCAGTGGTGGCGAAGTCCCTCATCGAAGAAGTCGAGCCGGGCGCGCACGGTGCCCTCGGCATCCCAGAGCATCCAGGAATCGCCTCGCCTCCGCACCAGTGAGCAGAAAGCCCCGTCTGTGGTGAACGCCGCCGCACCGTGTACCGGCAGCTCGCCCCTGAGGAGGGTTGGCTGCCGGCGGGGCGACAGGGTCCAGAGATGCGTGCCCCCCGCACCGGAGTTCAATCCATCGCCCTTGCAGGTGACGGCGACGCGAGTGCGACCGCCGGAGATGCTGATTGCTTCCGGCCGGGACTCGGGATGGCTGAGAACACAAGCGGGCGAGGATTGGCCGATCTCCCAGACATGCACGCTCCCATCCTCGCACCCCGCGGCAACCACGCTCCCATCCGCCGAGGCACTGGTGGCGAGGATGTCGATGCCTGTGTGCAGTGTCTGAACCACCTCCCCCGTGGCAGTATCATGGCAGCAGAGGGCCTGAGGCCCGAGGGGGCCGATGACGAGCGGATGCCCCGCCGCATCGCGTGCGACGAGGTCGCCTGACCCTGTTCCCCCCAGCCGGTGGGCCGGTTCTGTGTCTCGTGTTGAAGTGGTTTTCCACGTTTCGGTCGAGATCGTGTGAAGGGTTCCCCGGCTCCCCGTGGTCCGCGAACTGGTGGCTATCAGGGTCTGCCGGAGGCCGGGCACGTTGCCGAGGATATCGAGGGAATGGCCACTCAACACCGGGGCGATCTCCTCACCCGTCTCAGGAGAGCGCCGCACGGCTCGGCTCATCTGCGCTGCCCTGTCGTACTCGCCGGTGAGCAGGCAATTGCCGTCTGCGTCGAAGATGACCTGTTGGACGGGTGTTTTCAGCTCGAAGCGCTGCTCGAGTGATGGAACCGCCCATGCGCTCAGCGATCCACCAGATGCGTTGCTTGCCGCCGCAAGCCAGGCGCCGTCTGGTGAAAAGGCCAGTCCTCCAATCGCGGAGGTCAATAGCTGGTCGGAGGCGCGGTGAGCACCCGTCTCGGGGTCCCAGATAACGATTCTCCCATCGGCGCCACCCGATGCCACAGTCTGTTGGTCCGGCGCCCATGCCAGGACCACGTGGCCACGTGGATGGGTGGGAGTGGTGGCAACAGGCTCATTGTCGCGGAGGTTCCAGAACGCGACGATGCCATCAATGCCCGCACTGGCGGCGATCGTGCCGCAAGGTGACAGGGCTACGGCCTCCACCCACGCTTCGTNNATCGCCGATCTGCGTCTGCGTCGCTACATCCCATGCGCGCACCGCCCCGTCCTGGTGCCCTGTCAACGCGACCGCGCCGGTTGCGCAGATGCAGCAACACCGCACGTACTCCCCGTGTGCGTGGAGACAGGCGACTTCATCGCCTGTGTCGATGTCGAGTACACGTGCGCTGGTATGACTTGCCGGCCGATGCACGAAGAGACGGCCGTCGGCAGTGAAAGGGAACGCCCGGGCATCCTGTGCGTCCACATCCGGCACAAGCAGATGCCCGTCCGACGCCCGCCACAAGTTGGCGCCGTCCGACACGTGCCCGGCCGTTGCGGTGAAGTGGAAGCAGGGCCTGGACTTGGTGGCGACTGTCTTCCCCGCGAGCTGGGGTCCGGGGCGCTCGGAGCGAGTGTCGAAGAGCTGGGCCCTGTCGGGCGGGCCGCTCGATTCCACGTTCGCGAAGCAAAGCCAGTCGCCGTCCGGGGAGAAGTCCATGGGCCAGACGCGCATCATGCCGGGCGGGCGTGGGGTCGCCGCGGGGAGAGCCGTGGTCTCCACCACATGAGCCAGTTGGTCCTGCTGAGTGAGTACTGCGTACCGGCCGTCGGCCGACAGCGCCACGCTGTAAGCGCGAGGGCTGCCCTTCTCACGCGCATGCCGGCCCACGAGCTGCCAGTTTTGCGTATCCCATACGTACAGGAACTCCCCCGCCGCGGCAAGGAACCGTCTGTCCCGAGAAATGCCAAGATGGGCAGGGCCGCCGCCCGGCGCCAGGATCGATAGCACCTGCACCCCCGCGTGGAGGTCCCAGATGCCTACCCTCAGCCCATAGGCGACCGCGACATGCGTGTCATCAACGAAGACGCAGTCACCGACCTCGCTGGTCCAGCCCCAGGGGTGGTGCACGTCGAGTACAAGATGCGCAACCTGCTCCCCCGTGTCTCGACGCCACACACGGACACCGTGAGGCTCTTCATACGCCTTGCTCGCCGACGCCAGTAGCTCCCCGTCCGGCGACCACGCCACTGAGTGCACCCACTGCGTGTGGGCGCTGAAGCAGGTTCTCTCGGTGAGAGCGTCGACATCCCATACGCGCGCCGTCTCATCACGTGAGCATGACGCGATGTAGCGCCCGTCTGGTGACCAACGCAACTGCCATAGATGGCCCGTATGGCCGGCCAACTCCCCGATCATCTCGCCGCTCTGCGCATCCCAGATGCATATGATCGGATCGGCGCCCGACGACGCGATGCGCTCTCCGTCCGGCGACACGGCCACGCACTGCACGGCCGCCCCCGCGGCCTCGATGCGCAGGAGTTCCTCGCCGCTACGCACATCCCAGATGCGGACCGTGTGATCGCCCGGTATAGTGAACCCGGAGCAGGTCACGATCCGCTCACCGTCAGGCATGAACTCAGCCTGCCAGACCCGATCGGTGTGGCCGCGCAGGGCGGCGACGTGTGCTCCGCCGAGACTCAGTGTTGGGGGCAGCAGCGACCGAAGCCAATAGAAGCCCGGCTCCCTGCTCTCCTTGAATTCTCGCCACCGCTCCATGAAGCTCGATAGCTTGGGCTCCTGTTGCTGCCAGGGCGGTCCGGACGGTCCCCAGCCGTCCTCGGGCTCCTGGCAGTATTCGGCGCTCATCGCGCTGTCATACCACCAGAGATGGTTCCACAGGCACTGGAAGAGCAACCGCGGACGTTGAGCGAGGAAGTAGACATCCTCCTGCAGGGCCTGGGAGAGGACGCGCAGCTTGGGCGCCCATGGCCGGTGGGGCGGCAATGCGGCACACGCGCGGGCAATGTCCGATGCGAGTTCGAACACCAGGCCCGCCTCCGCCTTCGCCTCGAGGAAGTCCGGGTCTGTCAGTGCCTGCTCGAGAGCGTCAGAATCGGCGGCCCCCAGGCAGTGATGGACAAGCTCATTGACCTTGCGGTGCGCGGGCCGCCGCTGCTCGAGGTCCGCCCAACTCGCCATGGAGCCGAAGTAGTCGAGCAGCGCCTGGTGTCGTACCGTGCGCATCTCCCCGGACAGGAAGAGCCGCTCCACCACCTCGCCGACCTGGCGGTGGAAGAAGTCAATGAGCACTGCGTCACCCGACTGGCGTCTTGTCAGGTATGGATCGAGGTCCAGATAGAGCCGTGACCAGGCCGCTGTGGGCAGGCGGTCGACGTCCGGCGACTTTGGGGATCTCTCCGCGAAGTCGACCATTACATCCGTATCGCGAGAGAGCAGGTCCAGAAGCTCGTCTTCGGTCAGTCCGTAGCGGGCCGTCCGCAGGTACGCCAGTGTGCGCTCGGGCAATACCGCACCATGCTCCTCGGGGGCCCTCAGTCGCGCCAGCATGTCCTCGATAACGCCCTCGACGGTGTCGGCAAGCCCTGGGACATCATCTGCACCGGTGGGCAACCCGCCGTACGAGGTCCAGTGGCGCGCCTCCTCGAAGGCGAGCTTCAGAAACAGCGCACGGCCTTCCGGGCAGCGCCCGAACTTGCCGAGCACATCGCCGCGCTGCTCGTCGGTGAGTGCGCGGCCGGCATCCCGGAGCATCCTGTCGAGCATCCGCGCACCCTCGGCCGCCGTCATCGGCTCCACGCGGAGCAGACTCTCCTGTCCCAGCGCAATGCGCGCCGTGCGCAGGGCTGCGCCTTCAGTGTCCTCGCGCTCCAGGGCCGAGATGACCACCCGCGCATGCGCGGGTAGCGACTTGGGCAACCAGTCGAGCGAGTGTGGGCTGCCGGCCGGACTGAGCTGGTCCACGGCGTCGAGGACCACCACGAGCGGGCGTTCAGCGGTCGCGAGCTTCAGCGCCCCGGCAAACCGCTCTGACGCCGGGAGCGTCTCCGGCTCTGCCTCGCCCTCATCGACCTCGGCGCCAAACGCCTCGGTGATCTGGTCGGCAAGGGAGCGCAGCAGACTGTCAATATCGGTGGAGGCCGGTGTGGCACCGACGAAGCGATAGGCAAGGACCGCCTCATCTTCGCGGGCGCGCAGCTGCTGGATGATGCGTGCCACCAGCGCCGTCTTCCCAGACCCCGAATGCCCGTACACCACCAACGGCCCCGGGGCGGCGCCGTCAACATAGCTCAATATACGCTCCACAGTCTGTTCTCGACCAACGAACCGCCGGGTATGGCTGATGCCGAAGCTCCGGTGCGCGGCGACTTCCCGCTGTACCGCGGACACGGCCTCGAGCTCCTGCAGCTGCCTCTCAACAATCGTGCCGAGGTCTGCCTTCACATCCCCGGCCAATTCGCTGAGGTAGGCTTCATCGAGTGTTCCTCCGCGGATGGTCGGGGAATACGCGCGCACGTGGCCGTGTGGGAGTGAACTCTCCAGCTCCATGCGCACGGCATCGATGCGAGCGGCGCAGACCGGATCAATGGCGCCGTCCTCATCCAGATCGAAGAACCCGGGCGGGATGGCGCCGTCGGGCGGCACCTGCAGGTTGCGCAAGTAGCAGAACGCGTGATCGCCCGGCGATCCGAGCGCCCCTTCGCGGATCTCCTGGTGCGTGGCGGAGCAGATATACTTGGCCAGCGCGTCGGCCGGCAGTGAGGCCTCCGTCGCCGCAGCGGCGAGGAGACCGTGGAGGCGCCTCTCAACCGGTTGCCAGGCTTCGTAGTCACGGTACTGCCCCGTGCGGGGCTGGAGGCGGTATTCGGGCGGGACGCCGTTATCGTCACGGCGGAACCACTTGCGGAGCAGTGCCCGGTCCGCTGCGCTGTCGATACCGCC
>DPJP01000208.1:499-3687 GCA_003542955.1 Armatimonadota bacterium | reverse complement strand
AAGCCGCTCGAACTCATCGCTCGGGACGCGTGCAGGAACCGGGAGCCAGCCGTAGCGATCGCCCAGCAATATCAGGAAGTTAGGACGCGGCGTGATGTGTTGACAGCGGCGTATCTCTCCGAGGCATATCTCCATTGTCCGCTGGTCTACACCGGCCTCCTCACTCACCCCCCAGCGGAGATCGATTGCCTGGAAGCGCGCTCCGTAGCTCTGGCACAGCGCACGGAGATATGGGAATACCTTGTCGTGTAGAGCCTCGCGCTCGGCCACGAAATCGCTGAACGTGGAGCTGATGAACAGGCGATACGTGTTATGCGCTTCCGGCAGATGATCTGGCTGCCGCATGTGTGAGAGACTCCCAGCATATTGCCGCATCACGCTTGCACCGAGCAACATGGTACGTAAGTACGGCTCTNNACGCAACGCGGAGCACCTGCCGGCATTGTCCCCGCACGGATGTGCGCTTTCCGCATGGCCGTCTCGGCGCAATTGTAGGAACCCTCGTGCCGGCCCTCGAATAGAACACCGCGGAGTATCGCGCACGCACGAAGGAGTGGGGAGCATGAACCATCTGCGCAGTCGGAGGCTCGTGTTGGTACCGTTTGCAGCTGTGCTCATCGCGGCGGTCTGCGGATGCCATGGGGGGATCGACGGTGGCATTGCGCTGTCCGAGGGGTCCTGCGTCACTCCGTGCCAGGCCGGACTGCGGGGCGACCTCAACGGCAACGGTCAGCCGGATGTCTCCGACGCTATCGCCATCCTGCGGATTGTCGTCGGGTTCGATGCCGCCAATGCCCTCGCCGACTGCGACTGCGATGGCGCCACCGGCGTGTCGGACGCCATCCTTCTGCTTCGGTGCGTTGTCGGGCTGAGCGACTGGCCGCTCGAGTGCGTCGCCGGAACCGTAGGTCCCGGTGGCGGTACGGTCACCAACGGGCAACAGAGCGTGCGGCTCGTCGTGCCTGCCGGCGCGCTGCAGACAGACGTCGACGTCACGATATCGCCCGAAGCGACATATCCGGCCAATGACGGCTTCGTCCCCGGGACCTGCTACACGCTTGGGCCTGAGGGAACCGAACTGGCCCAGGCGGGGCAGCTCCGGATCAACTACAACGATGACAGCATCCCCGGCGACGTGGATGAGAGCACACTCGCCCTCTACAAGGTCGTCGGCGACGCGTGGGAGCGGCAGCCCGGCCAGGTGCTTGTCACGGGCGAGAACACGGTCTCCGCGCAAATCAACGGCTTTGGCACCTATGCCATCCTGGGGACTGCTCCGGCGGCCGGGGACGAGAGAACTGGTCCCGACGGGCAGACGCTCGTCTACGTGCCGGGGGGCGGATTCCTCATGGGCAGTGACACCGGTGACGATTGGGAAGCGCCAGTGCACATGGTCGGCATCACGGGATTCTGGATCGGCAAGTGCGAGGTGACATGCGACCAGTATGCGGCCTTCCTCAATGCCACCCAGCCCGACAACGTCGCCGACTGGATTCTGCTGAACCTGTTCAATTCAAGGATCGAGCTGGTGGAGGGCGTCTATCAGGCGAAGGCCGAGCGAGGCCGGCATCCGGTGAACCGTGTGCTCTGGGCGGGCGCAGTGGCGTACTGTCAGTACTACGGCTACCGGCTGCCGACGGAGGCGGAGTGGGAGTTTGCCGCCGGCGGGCCGCTGTCTCAGGACTACCCGTGGGGTGACGCCTGGGACGGCGCCCAAGCCTGCTACGAGAACAACCAGGGGCCGCTCGGCGACACCTTCGAGGTCGGGAGCTTCCCGGATGGCGCCAGTTGGTGTGGCGCGCTCGACATGGCCGGCAACATCATGGAGTGGTGTGCGGACTGGATGAGCTTCACCTACTATGCTCAGAGCCCCATTCAGGACCCGACCGGACCGACAACCGGCGCCTGGCGGGTGCTGCGGGGCGGGTCATCTGCCAGACCAGCGGCGGAGCTGCGCTGCTGGGTGCGGCGTGGTGGCAACCCGGATGCCGACGGCGGCGGCTTCGGCTTCCGCATCGCCGACGGCGGCGCGTGGGGGTAGGGCGTCACGCAGCGCGCCAACCGACATCGGTGGCGCGCTGCAGGGGTACTCTAGTGCGGAGAGGAAGTATGACGATACAGATGGTATCCGGCGGTGGGGTGGCTATGCCCTATCAAGGGCCGAACGGAGAGATGATCCGTTGTGCGCCGCCTGACATGCTTCGTAGCCGCCGTGCTCCTGCCGTGCCTGTGCTCGGCTGTGGCGAGTTGCAGTCGTACACAGGCTCCGGCCCCGCCCGCGCAGGTCAGTGACGACGATGCGCTCGCCGCGCTGTCGGTCGGGGACAAGCCACTCACGCTTATCCGGGAGCATGCCCGCACTCTCCTGACGCGTCCCGATATGTGCCCGGACGTCTCCCCGAGCCGTGAATGGGTCGTGCGTGAGGAACGCTACGTCGAGAGGATCGCGTGGCTTGACCCCGCGCGCATCCTGCTCTCATCGTGCATACCCGAGCAGGGCTCGGTGCACGACTACCTCTTCTCAACACTGCCTCAGGGCGGCTCGATCTCGCACATCGGGACCATCCATGTCGGCCGGTTTCTCAGCAGTCGGTATCACTTCGCGCGCATCGGTGGTCTGGACTACTGCCTCTTCTTCCACGACACCGATCCGGTTCTCGTGGGGGCATTGCAGCTCGACATCGATCGTCACACCGTGCGCGAGATCGAGCCGACCGACGAACTCAAGCGCGTTGCGCGCTGGCAGGCGCTCAGCCCTCCTGTGAAAGGTGACGCCCACACGTTCGACGGTCCCCTCAGGATCTCTGACGGAACCGGCGCGACCCTTGCGGAGGGCGGCATCCCGCCCGAGACGGAGTTGGTCTGGCAGTTCAATCCGGTCATCGTGGCCGATGGAGATCGCCTCACCGCCGCCGTCCACACCTATGACCGCGACAAGCCTGTCTTCAGGCATGACCTGCCGCCGACGGATGTGACGATCCTCCGACTGCCTGAGACGAGTGGGCAGCCCTGCGAAGTGCTCGCCCGGTTCTTGCCGCCCGGCGCGAGCGAACTGCCGCGCCTCGCGCACGAAGACACCTTCGAGTTCCGTAGCCTCCACGCTCTCGCGCTCACGACTGGGACGCGTCCTCTGGTGGCTCTCTGGGAGATGGACCAGTGCCAGATACAGGGCATGGATGACTGCGGAT
>DPJP01000208.1:0-486 GCA_003542955.1 Armatimonadota bacterium | reverse complement strand
GCCACCGTGTTCGTCCTCTACGACGACGATTGGGTAGCGGTGCATGTCCACCAGAATGGCTCGGTTACCACGAATCCGGTGAGGAAGGACGAGGGCATCGGCTATGCCTGCTGGATGGGGGGCGCGTTCTCGCCCGACGGCCGCCGCTTCGCGTACGTAGTGGACGGACACATTGCCGTCGTGGACGTCCCGTCCGTGTTGCTGGAGCACGTCGCCGCCCCGGCCCCGCGCTGATCGTGCTTCTGACCTGAGAGCGGCCCCGCCCATGCCGACGTTCGGCGGGTGGTTTGCGGAGATATGGTCGCGCTCGGCGGCGAGGCTTCGCAGGCGGCGCCCACGCATCCCCAGCGCGCAAACTTCCTACTTGCAATAGTAGCACACGGGCGGTAGAATGCCCCGGTCGCTTGAGCACCCACAATGAGGAGGCGTCACCGTGAGAAGAGGGTTCACACTTATCGAGTTGTTAGTCGTCATCGCGATCATCGC
>DPJP01000501.1 GCA_003542955.1 Armatimonadota bacterium | reverse complement strand
ACCACCGGGTGGCTAACGAGTTACGGCATCAACCGCAACACCGGTTCGCTGGCCGAGGGAGGCGCCGAGGGTGTGAACCTCGGCACTATTCAGCGGCCGGCCGAGACGGCCGCACTCGCGGACACGCGCGGGCAGGACAATGAGAGCTATGGCTTCCCGACGTTCTACTCCGCCATCAATGCGACCTGGGGAGACACTCTGTCGCCGCGGCACAACGAAGGCGGAAACATCGGCTTCTACGATGGACATGCCAAGTGGATGGCGCACCAGGGCATCTACCAGACATTGCGCTTCACATTCAACTGAGCGGCAAAGCCGACACCACTGACGGCAAGGGCCTCCCCGACTGTGGGGAGGCCCTTTGATGAGTCCGGGGCAGGGGCGCGGACGCTGAGAAACGACAGTGATGCGCGCGACGGGGGGCCACTCGACGGCAATGGAATTCGCGCCCCGCGGACCTCGGTGGCCTCATGCTCAAGGCGCGTTGGTATGCGGGAGGCCGGAGGAGACCCGTCTGCGCTGGAGAAACACCATCCAACCGGCACATCACTCGCAACTCGGAAGCAGGGAAACGCGATGGGCCATCCTACGCCCGGCAGCCGCGCCCAGCAGTACACCCTGCGCCGCGCCACCTGGCAACGGATCGAGGCGGGCCACCAGGTCATTCTCGATGAACTCAAGCCCACGAAGGCGCAGCTTGACCGCGGACTGGAGCTGCACTACGACAGCTTCGTCGGCGATGCCCAGGGCAACATCTCCCCCACATCGACCATGGCGCTCAGCAGCGACGCGATGGCGGCGGAACTGGCGCGCCGGGNNGCCGGGCCGCCGACTTAGCGCCCGCGGAACTGGCCGAGCACCACCGGCGGTGTCGCCCCTTCGAATCGGCCTTCGATCCACAGTGGATCGAGGAATCCAGAGCGCTGTACGACATCGCCGGCGTACACGTAGGGCTCGAGGACATCGCTCACCCTGATGAGAACAGCATGGAGGCAACACTCGCACACCTTGCCTGCTGCCACCTGGTGTACGGGCAGCGAGACGACCTGCTGCACGTCTGCAGACCGGCCGACATCGAGCGCGGGCGCGCGGAGAGGAGGCCGTGCTCGATATGGCATGCGGCGGCGGCCGGGGCCTACGCCGAGGCGGACGAGCCGCTACGCAGTCTCGACATCCTCTTCGGCCTGGGCGTGCGCATGTTCCAGCTCACCTACATCCAGAAGAACCGCCTGTGCTGCTCCTGGCTGCAGGGCGATGACAGCGGGCTGACCGATGAAGGGCGGGCCGTGGTCAAGCGCCTCAACGAACTCGGCGGAATGGTCGACCTGGCCCACTGCGGGGAGCGATCCGCGCTGGAGATCGTCGAGGCCTCGGATGAGCCGGTGATGATCAGCCATACGGGCTGCCGCGCAGTTCACGACGACGCATCGGATCAAACATACCTCAACGCCATCTTCGAGCAGCCCTATGCCAGGGGTGTTCCCCGGCCAGAGCGCACGGGCAGCCGCAACGCATCCGATGAGATCATCAAGGCCGTCGCGGACCGTGGCGGCGTCATCGGCATCTACGTGCTGGGCTATGTGCTCGGGGAGGAGCCGGCGACCTTCGGTACCTGGTTCCGGCACCTGGAGCACGCGATCGAGGTCGCGGGCATCGACCATGTCGTAGTCGGCTCCGACATCTCGTTCTTCCCGACCTGGACGCCGATGGCGATGGACTGGACCAACTGGCCGTACTGGACGGTCGGGATGGTATGCCGCGGAATGAGCGACGACGACATACGCAAGGTCATCGGCGGCAACTACCTGCGCCACCTGGGCCACGTGTTGGACAAGCAGCCGTGGGGGGAGTTCATACCGTGAGGGGCCCTTACCCGCCCTCATCCACCAACTCCACGTCATCGAACCACACGGTGCCCGTACCGTGCATCAGGTTCAGGTAGACGCCGACCGTGTCGCCCTTGGGCCTGATGTCCTCAATGACCGCTTCGTGCCAGCGGCCGCGCGTGTTGAGCACATTCACGGATGCAGTGCCCACCTCTGTGTTGGTCACCCAGAGGGCCGCCTGGCCGTTGAAGTCGGCCGAGGTCCGCACCCAGGCGCGGAAGCGGTACGTCTTCGCCGGGTCAATGCTGCCGATGCTCTGATGCCAACGGCCCCAGATGTCAGTGCGGTATTTCGCTTTGTCTTCCTCCGTGCCGGCGGCCGTACACTCGAGACGCCCCGACGAGGCGCCGGAATTCGCGTGGCTGGTGTCGATGGCGAAGATGAACTTGCCGGCCATGATGCTCTTGCCCCACGCTCCGGGCTCGCCTTCGAAGCCCGCGCCCTGGACGAGGTTGGTCTCCGCGGCGGCCGGCAGAGCGACCCTGTTGATCCACACCGGCCGCCAGACTCCCCCGACCCCGGAGTTGTCGGAGACCTGTACAGCCACGGTGTTCGGGCGGTCGTGGCGCACGACGTCGGTGATATCGACCTCGAAGGCCTCCTTCCAGGAGTCGGCATTGCCCTGGTACGGGTACGGGCGCTCGAGCAGCTTCTCCCCGTTGACCCAGACCATGCAAGCCTCATCGACGCTGCCGAAGACCAGCATCACGCGCGGGCGGTTGGGGTCCTGAGCGACCGTGAATGAGGTCCGGTACCAGGCGAGACCGTTGTAGTCCTCCCTGTGCTCCTGCCGCCACTTTCTGCCGACGGCCTGCTCCTCCCAGGGGCCGTTGGTGCCGATGTCGAGCCACGTCGAGGTGTCCAGATCGTCGGCAAACCAGCGCTTCTCGACTCCCGTGCCATCGGGGTCCCAGGCGAACTTCCACGGGTCCGGGATGCGCTCTCCCGGCTGGGCCATCAGCTCGATCAGCCTGCGGTCCCAGGTGGCTGCCTCGCGATTGGCCAGGAAGCTCATGTTGCCGATCAGCTCACCCTCGACGGATGCGCGGAACTCATCGAGGGCGCCCACGGCATCCCTGTAGCTCTCGAAATCGCCATCCTCCCGGTACTTGACATAGGCGCGCTGGGTGGCGAGGGTGAGTTCGGCGTTGTGCAGGCCGTGCTGCAGCCAGGTGACCCGCCGCGTGGCAAGCTCGTCGCCTCCAGCCGCGCCTAGCGCCCTGTCGATGAGCGCCCTGCCCTCGGCCATCGCCTCCGGCGTGAAGATCACATGCGCCTGGCGGTAGAAGTAGGACCAGTGGAGGCCCTCGATTTGCTCGCCCTGATCGTCATCCGCGGCGCGCTGCCCCGTGCCTGCTTCGGTGGCAGGCTGCGTGTGGTCCGTGTCGGCGACACGCTCCCAGTGGGCGAAGTAGTCGCGGACGGCCTGCTCCGCGGGCCCGAAAGCGGAGTAGTACTCATCCAGAACGGTCTCGACCTCCACGGTTGGCTCCTCATGGAGGCGGGCAAGCATATACAGATTGGGCCCCTGGGCGGCGTACTGGCCCGTCAGGGAGTCGAAGTCGGTGCCGATGAGGCTGTGGGAGGCATAGAAGCGGAAGTCGTCGCCGAGCTTGCGTGCCAGAAACAGCGGCATGTTGTGGCCATCGAGCATCCAGTTGGGTCGCAGGAACATCCGTGGCCCGGCCTCGTACCAGCCCAGCCAGCGGTCACGATTGGCCTGGCGCTTGGCGTCGGTCCACGGGTAGTACATGGGCGGCACGACGCCGACGATGATGCTGGAGTTGAGCTTCGTCTCCAGCGGCGGATCGACGTAGTTGGCGTACGCGTAGCCCATTACGACAGCCTCGGGATCGTGTTTGCGGGCCGCCTCCAACACCGCGAGATAGTACCGGGCATAGCGATCCGAGAGAGAGCCGAGGTTCCGGTACCATGCCGGGTCCCCGGCCAGGAAGGCAGTCCGGGCGCGATCGGCGCGCTCCTCCCACGGGAAATCGAGCGAGGGATCGGGGACATCCAGCGCCATGCAGTGCTCGCACATGCACTTGCCGCAGGTGTCGTTCTCGCTGCAATCGAGCCACGGCTTCTCCGGCGTGCGCCGCTGCAGCCAGTCATCGACGACGGCCCTCTGGAACGCCGGGTCGCCGACGGACATGGAGATAAGACTGGGAGCGCCCCCATGGTAGGTCGCATCCGAGCGTCGCGTGCCGTCGGGGAGCAGGTTGAAGTACTCAGGGTGGGTCTCATGGTACCTGTCCCACCAGGTGGTGAAGGCGTGGGCCATATCCATGTTCCGTCCCAGCGCAAAACGGTGCCGGCGCAGCCACTTGCCCTGCTCGTTGAGGAAGCGACTCCGCGCCTCAGGCGCCGCCCACCCGGCCTCGCCAGTGAGTATCGCCCCGCCGTCGCGCCAGCGGGTATGCACAAACGCGGGGCGCGAAGTCTCATTCCACGCGTCGACTGCGATGTCGTCCGTCGGCGGGATCACTTCACCGAGCTCGCCCGGCCACAGCCATTTCACATCGAGGCGCTGCTCGAGGAATGAGTAGACCGCGAACAGCGTCCCGACGCGGGTCCGATTGCCGTGCAGTATCCATGCGGCCGGGCCGTCGGAGTCATCACCCAGCATGTACAGACGGTCGTCGGTAAGCCTGATCGTCCATGCGTTGGGATCGGTCCCGTCGAAGCCGAGGCCTGCCTCAGCGGAGGCCCGGCAGCCGCCGAGGACGATCACCGGGGCGTCGGCGGGCATTGCGCTCTCGGCGACGACCGCAAGCTCCGCGCCGGTGGCTCTCTTCACGTGGTAGACGAGCTCTTCGGCGGCGAACTGCACCACCGGCAGAGGCTCATCGGGGATGACGACGGCTGCGACGGCGCGGCCGTCGGTGACGATCTCCATCGCGAGACACGGGATACACAACGTCGCCACGAGCAGTGCCGTGAGGGGTGGGCAGGAATGTCTGGACATGAACGCGTCCTCCATCTGCGGAGAGAGAGCGCCGGGTCGCGTGCTTCGAGATCATTGGGCCATAGGTACAGAGGGTTCATATAGGCCGATCATGTCCTGCTCGCCGATGCGGGCGCAGGGGTGGTTCCACCAGAGGTCGGAGAAATCGCCGAGGACCCAGTCCGCACCCGCCTTCTCGGTCGCCTGCCAGGTCATGTCGCTGACGACCATGAACTGCTGGCCGTTGACCGCCACGCCGTCCAGGCGCACCCACAGCCCCGGCAGCGTGCCGGAGTGCTCCACGCGGACGGCCAGAACGTTATCGCCGGGGCGCAGGTTCCTGGCTACGCGGTACACCGTGACATGCTGCGGTTGGAGGTCGCTCCCGACCGGCTTGCCGTTGAGCCACACCTCACTGCGTCCCAGTGCAGCCACTGACAGTGTGGCGCGGTCGACGGGAGTCGGCACGGACAATGTCTTGCGGTAGTAGCCCACGCTGCCGGGATCTGGCTGCGTCGGCCACCATATCCACGCGGGGCGCCGGTGCCGTTCGGCATCGCTCGCCGCCCCATACCCGCAGTAGCCGTCGCCGGTGTAGGTGCCTGGCGGCACGAAGGCCGGATCGTTGGTGAATACGAGCGCATCGATCCACTCATTCATGGGTGCCGGGGTGATCTGTGTAACAGCAACCTCCGCGCTGCTGCCGTGCACGACACCCACTGCGTACCAGACCCACTGCCCGCTGTGTGTACCTCCCATGATGCATGAGCGCCTGCCGTTGACGACGGCGTACGCCTGCCGCTGCCCCGGTGTCTCGTCGCGACTGCGCATCCACACCACCCAGCGGTCGGGCTGTGGGAGGTCCACGCAGGCCGTCGCTGGTGGGCCGAACTGCTCCTCCTGGTAGATGAATCGCCCGGCGGAGGGCGCCCAGAAGTCGCTGGTCATCCAACCCTCGCCATGCAGAAGCTGCTCCGCCTCGAACCAGAGATGGATCGGCGCCGGCGCCGCGGTCCCGGTGACAGAGACGCTGACCATGCACACGACACCAACGAGTACGCTCACTGCCAAGCTCTCTCGGTATCTGCACATCTGCGTCGCCTCCACGGCGGCCTCAGTTCTGTCCTCAGCGGCATATCGGCCATGTCATAGTATTGGACAGAACGCGGCTGTCACCTGTTTCGCCGCCGCCGGAACATACTCATCCGACTGTTGCCTCCTTCCGCCGCAGGGCGTAGACTGTGTGCACATGCACGCCACTGACCAGGAGCAATCCATGCAGATCACAGACGCCATCCACGCACTGAAGGTCCCGTTCGAGTTGCCGCTCCCTGATGGTGGCAAGCTCAAGCGCTTCGTCTATGCCTACCTGATCTACGGGGAGACGATCACGCTCATCGACTGCGCCGTGCGCGGCTACTACCAGGCCCTGTTCGACTATGTCCGCAAGACGGGTCGGGACCCGGAGGAGATAGCGCTCGGTGTACTGACCCATGCGCACCCGGATCACATCGGGGGAGCGCTGTATGTGCGCGATGAGGTCGGCTGTGAGTTCGCCGCCCACGGCTACGACGCGCCCTGGATCGAGGATGTCGACCGCCAGTTCCGGGAGCGCCCGGTGCCGGGCTTCCAGGATATCGTCGAAGGGTGGGTGCCGGTGGACAAGCTCCTGCTCGGCGGTGAGATCATAGACCTCGGCGGCGACGAACTCCAGGTGATCCATACGCCCGGGCACTCGCGGGGTCATATCGCCCTGTTCCACCCACGCACTGGAGCACTGTTCAGCGGCGATGCCGTCCCCGTGCCGGGCGGGCTGCCCATCTACACCGATGCCGCGGAGGCGTTGGCCTCGCTTCGGAGACTGCAACTTATCGAGGACGTGCAGGTACTGTTGTCATCCTGGGACCGGCCGCGCCGGGGCGAGGAGATCGCCGCGACGCTGCAGGCCGGCGTCGAGTACATGCAGCGGATGCACCGGCTGGTCCGCGAGCAGCAGGCCGCCCACCGCCGCGAGCGGGCGCGTGGCATCACCACACGGGTCGTGGCGGCGCTCGGTCTCCCGCCGGCGATGGTCAATCCGCTGCTGATGGCCTCGGTGCAGGCGCATATCGATGCCGACGACGGCGCGATGGAGTGATGCGCTCGGGGCCGGACGCGTGTAGCCAGCGCCCGGCCCGGTTCGGCATGTTGTTTCGAGTGCGCGATGCGGGTTCAGCCAAGGGCGCCCGAACGGCTCAGCGTGATGTAGCTCATGCACCATTCATCATTGCCCAGCAGCGCTTCGGCGGCGGCCAGTTCCGCCATGATGTCCGGTTCGAGCGGATCGATGATCGCCGAATCGAGGCCGGCGTTCATGCACAGCGTCAGGAATACGCGGTTGATGAGTCTGCGGTTCGGCAGTCCGTATGAGATATTGCTCAACCCGCACGTGATGTGGCACTCGGGGCATTGCTCGCGGATGTCGCGTATCGCCGACAGCACGTGCGCTCCGGTTTCGTGGCACGTGCCCAGCGGCGCAATGACCGGATCGACGTAGATGTGCTCGAGGGCGACGCCCGCCGTGGTCAGCGTATCAATCAGACGCAAGGCGGTTTCTCGGCGCTTGCCCCCGTCCGCCGGCATCCCATCATCGCCCATCGCCAGGGCCACGACATTCGCGCCCGTCGCCACGACCAGCCCCAGCAGTGCGTCGAGCTTCTCCCGCTCGAAGGTGATCGAGTTGATGAGGGGGAGTTGCGCGCCCGAGTAGGTGTCGAATGCTGCCTCGATTGCCCGCACGTTCGGGCTATCGAAGCTCAGGGGCTTGTCGGTGACGGACTGAGCGGTCTCCACGAGCCACCTCATGTCAGCGACCTCGGCATCCCCGGTTGTGCCGGGGTTGACATCGATGAAATGCGCGCCGGCCTTGTCCTGCCCCTGCGCGATACCGGCTATGTACTCTGCGTTCTTGTCTGCTATAGCTTGTTTTGGCTTCGCGCGTGTACCGTTGATGAGTTCACCGATAATGTCCATTGCGTGTCTCCATTTCCTGTGCGCTGATGCGGTGGCTGTATGTGATTGCCCGTGAGGCTGTGGGTCTAGTCCGCGCCACGGATCACCGTCGCAATCGTCCTGATATGATCGGGGGCGGTGCCACAGCAGCCGCCGACGATGCGGGCGCCGGCATCGATCAGCGCGGGCACGTTCGCGGCCATCTGCTCGGGCGTCTCGCGGAATACTGTCTGTCCGGCGACGAGTTGGGGCAGCCCGGCATTCGGCTTAGCCCAGAGCGGGAGGGAGGTGGCCTGAGCCATCTCGCCGATGACACCGATCATCACGTCGATACCACAGCCGCAGTTCGCGCCGACGACGTCCGCCCCCGCCTCGCTGAGCGCCGTCGCCGCATGCGGGGGCTTGACACCCATGATGGTGGCGTAACCTGCAGGACCCTGCTCGAAGGTCATCGACACTACTGCGGGCAACCCGCAGTTCTCGCGGACCGCCCGCAACGCGGCTATTGCCTCTCCCAGGTCTGACATCGTCTCAATCACGAAGCCATCGGCGCCCCCCTCGGCCAGCGCCTGCACCTGCTCGGCGAAGCAATCGACCATCTCCTGTTCCGAGACGAGCCCGAGCGGCTGCATGAACTCGCCTGTGGGGCCGATGGACGCGAGAACCACCACCCGATCACCGGCGGCCTGTTTCGAGATTTCCACCCCGGCGCGGTTGAGGGCGGCACAGCGGTCGGCGAGGCCGGCCTTCGCGAGCTTGAGGCGACTTCCCCCGAACGTGTTGGTCAGGATGATGTCGGCCCCCGCCTCGACGTAGCTACGCGCAACCGAGGCGACCTCACCGGAGCGGTTCAGGTTCCACATCTCGGGCACTTCGCCGATGCTGAGCCCACGCTTCGCCAACTCGGTACCCCATGCGCCGTCTGCCACCGGATGACAGTGGCGCTGCAGCAGCTTGCTCAGTCGTGACATTGCGTCTTCGCCTGCCTTTCGTCGGTAGTGGCGGTGTAGAGCTGTAGCATCTCCGCATGCCGTCCACAGCCCATCTTGCCCTCGGGGCACCCCCCGTGCCCGATGCACTTCGGCCCGGCGCCACTGAAGACCGCCGGGCAGACCTCCCTGACGAGGCGCAGCATGATGTCCGCGACCTGCCTGATCTCCCACTGCGCGCGCCGGCAGAGCCTCTGCTCGAGGAAATGGAGCAGCTCGCGGGCGTTCATGGTGACGAACAGCTTCGTCTCACACGCATTGGGGAGCACATATCGGGCGTCCTCATTACTCTGCTCCCCGCTGCGGCCGAGGGCATCGTTGAGGTGAGAGTAGCGGGCTGCGATGATCTCCATGGTCTCGGCGAAGTACTCCGGCGCGTCCATCGGCCCGTCCAGCGTCTGCACGGTGTGGCCTGCGAGTTGCGGGGGCACCACATAGTCGAAGCCGTCATGGTCGACATAGCGCTGGCTGCGTTGGGAGTAGCTTGCGAGTCGGTGCCTGACGAGCTGATGGCTCATGGCGCGAGAGACACCCTCGATGTAGAAGGTGAACACGATGTGCTCGATTGGGCTCATGTGCCCCATCTGCTTGAGCCGCGCCACAAACCTGCTGGCGCTCTCGGGCTCCTGCTGCAGGATGTCGGCGGTGTCGGCTGCGTAGCAGAGCTTGGCGGCCGATGCCACCACCGCCTCGGCATCGGGGGTGTATCGAACAAGCTCGACATGCGGTGTAACCTCTCTCAATCGTCATCATCCTCTCGATATGAGTGTGCCTGACCGGAAAACAAAGCGACCACCCGCGCAGGGGTGGTCACCAGTGCCTGAATCAGCAAGCAACCCCCGTCTTGTCGCGCGCAAGATAGAGCGTCAGAGGTCGGGGGCCGTCTCCTGGCTTCCGGGTCATCCTTCGCGCCCGCCTTCCCAGCGGCACGGCCGGTAGTGGCTCATCGGGCGCTCGTCACCGGTTACAGTTGCGGGACAGCCACGGATTCACACCGTGTTCCGGGGCCACACAGGCCCATACCCACCGACAGAGCGATCCTCTCAGTTGTTAGGTCGCATGACACCTGCATGCGACCGCTATGCCTTGCGGACTTCCTCCTTGGGGAAGGGCGCTCCCCTCACGGGCGCGGATGGACACATCCGCATTATAGACCCGGGGCACGCGTCCGACAAGGCGAACCGGCCACGTCGGCGCGGGCACTTCGGTCGGACTACTTCACCCACACAACGGCCATCTCGCCGGGGCCGAGGGTCATCGGGATTGAGTTGACTACTGAGTTGTCAGCCATGGCGGGGATCGCGAAGCCACCAGGCACGCTGATATCGGCCGGCTCTGTCATCGGCCACGTGGTGCTCACTCGGTCGCTACGGGCCTCGTCAGGGTCGGGATTGAGTATGAAGAGGTAACGTTCACCGTTCTCAGCCAGGCGCGGGAGCACCTCGAAGGCTGCGTTCTCCGACCAGGCAAGGCGCAACACCTTCTCGTTCAGGATGCCGAGCAGCGCCTCTCGCGCATCCCGCCCGGCCACCGCGCGAGCCAGGGTGGTCGGGGCGATGAACGCCTGTCCCTCCCCCACATCCTTCGCGAACAGCCCTGTACCGGGCACTGCGTCGAGCCCCGAGGTATCCAGACTCCAGACGGCCGCGGTGGCGTCGAACTCCGTGTTGTCGATCGCGAACACGTCGTGCATGAGCCGTCCGGAGGGCCTGGCGAGTTCGTCACGGACGCCGGGCGGCTCGAGAGCAATGAGAGTGCCGCCATCACGCACGTAGTCGGTCAGACGCACCTGGTGCTCTTCGGACAGGTACTCCGCGCACGGGAGCAACACCACGTCGAAGTCTGACAGCCTTGCCCTGCCGTCGGCGAAGTACTCCTCCGGCACAAGCTCGTAGAAGAAGCCGCTGGGGTAGATGAGCCCGTGGAGCCCAATGATCTCCCCCGCCGAGAGCCCGTCGCGCGCCTGAACGCGCATCGAGGCTGAGGGCTGCCAGATGCACACGCGGAACTGCGGTATCTCGCTGTGCGTCAGCAGCCAGTCGACGTTGCGCATGCGGTCGAGGGCCACCCTCAGCGCCGGTGCGCAATAGCGCATGGTGAGCACGTCGTGGCGGGGGTCGAACCAGTTGCCGTTGTAGGTGAAGATATACGAGCCGGTGGTGTAGGCATACCACTTCATCTGCAGCGTCCTGCCCCACGCAAAGGTGCGACAGACGTGTTTCTCCAGCCCGCGACGTTGGGCACGCTCCTCGTACACGCGATCGCTCTCCTGCTGGCAGCCCCAGAAGTCCTCGAGGTAAGCCAGATCGCGGTTGTTGTAGCGGGAGAGGGTGTTGAGGTAGCAGTTCATCACCTGCATGCGCGGGGCGCGGGTGTGGAAGCCGAGGATATCGCAGGTCTCGTAGATGCGGGCCCCGTTGATGGCGGTCAGGAGCGAGCTGTGACGCGAGGCAACGGGTTTGGATGGGTCGCCCGACTTGATCGAGTCATAGATCAGCTTCAGGTAGCCGATGTAGCTGTCCTCGCGGAAGCGCTCGAACTCCGCCACCAGCGGCGTGATCTCGCGGCCCGGAGTGGCGTAGCGGTCGGGTGGCTGCTGGATGGCTGCGAAGGCCTCATACGTGGTGCCCCAGGCGGCGTTGAGTGTGCCGATGTCGCCGTACTGCTCCGTCAACCAGGCGTGGAAATCGGCGGTGGCGCTGGGGCCGTACCCCGTCTCGCGTCGCCCCTTGTCACAGGCGAAGTAGGGATATGCCTCCTGGGAGGTCTCGTAGAAGTAGATGCGCTTCTCGTCCTTTACAGCGGTGCAGTAGGCTTTCAGGTAGTCACGGATGAGCTGCTTGACCGCGGGATGATGGTAGTTGAGGCCGTAGTAGGTGGTGTCGCGCCCCTGGCATCCGTCGACTGAGACCTTGCGGATGTCGGGGTCATCGGCATGCTGATCCATGAACCACTTCGGCGCCCACATCACATCATGCTGGCCGAAGGGCATCATCGCGAATGTGCCGTCATAGCCCCACTGCTCCAACTGGTCGCACAACTGAGTGACGTTGGAGACGTCGATGGTCGTCTCCGTGTATTCCTTCGCGACTCCGGGCCCAGCGGAGTGGAACTCGAAGCCAAAGGGCTTCTCAAACTCCCTCCAGTTGGTCGGGCTCCAGACACCGATGAGCAACCGGTTCATCCGCCCTGCTTCGTCAAAGACTGGCACGTCCCGCGGCTGCTCGCCCAGGTGCTCCGGGAGCGTGACCTCTTTGCCCGCGCGCAGCGCCGCGTCGGCTGCGGCAGTGGCATCGCGGAGTCCCGCGACGGCGGCTTGGAGGGCATCCGCCGAGGCACTGAAGGCCTGCTGGTCGGCTGCACCTGCCGACTTGAACGCGGCCGCAAAGGCCATATAGGTATCGTTCAGGCGGGCCTCCGCAACCTCGAACAGCCCACGCAGGTTCGCATCCGGCTGCTTGCCGGCATAGGCGAGGCAGCGCTCGTGCTCCCGGAGCGCGGCCTCCGCCAGACACGACTGCATGAGCAGGTCGTTGTAGCGCGCGGCCATCTGGTAGGCGATATCGTTGTCCTGCATGTGCTTCGTGAAGCGAGAGGCCGGGGGGCCGCCGATCTCGACGCCAACGGGCATGTACTCCCACACATTCGGTTTCAGCTCGCCCACGGGGCCGAGATTCTCGAATCTGATGTCATCAAACCACGTGCGCCCCGCGGCATACTCGACGCGGAGCAGGAGCTGCCAGCTCCCGGCCTTCTCATCGGCGATGAACAGCCCCGACCAGACCTTCCAGCCGTTCTCATCTTCATCAGTCCTGGAGAGGCCCATTGGGTCGGCCCGGCTGATGATGGCGCCTGTCTCCGCGTCGCGGTAATTGGTCACAAAGCCGATCTGGGTCTCCGGGACCGAGTCATCGTGGCGGATGGCCGCCGAGACCCGGTAGAGCACACCGTGCTCGAAGTCATTCGAGGAACTCAGCACAAAGGCGCGATCGGCCGGGCTGACGGCATCCACGCGCACGGAGGACTTGCCCTCGTAGCTGATCTCGGTGTCGATGACTGCCTTCGAGCCGCTCTCGTCAGGCCAGAAGCCCCAGCCTTCCATGCCCTGCTCGAAGCCGGGGTTGGCGATGACCTGGACCCGTTCGCCCTGCATCTGGGCACAGACCACGGTACAGAGAAGAATGAGGGCAACGGCAACGGAGGTGGCATGCTTCATGGTGGACACTCCCCATCAGAGATCGACGCGGCAGTTATGCTCTACTCTTCTGCGGAGTGGCTCGGGGCTCCTGCCGGGGCGGAGCGAGGCACTCCCAGTGCGCGTCGGAGTACCAGCAGGTGCGGCAGTACGCGGGACAGCAGGTAGGCGTTCACACCCGCCNNAGAAGCAGGCCATTGATGACCCATCGCTCAATGCCGGTGTTGTCTACAAGCCCGCTGTAGTCGCCATCATGCCCCAGTCGCAGGATGGGGATGATGCATCCGAGTTGCCCGATGAGCATGCCTGCCGTGGTGAATGANNACCAGAACAGGTCCAGTATCGGCCGTGCGGAGCGGATTGCGCGTCCGCGGCCCGAGCGCCAGACGGCGAAGAGCGCCCACCCGACGAGCGTCGGCAGCAGCGGCCCGGAAATCGAGATCACGCGCATCTGCCAGCCCGCAAGAGAAGCGTCTGCACGCAGCCCCGCGTGTGGGCTGCCGGCCAGGCCGAAGAAGTCACTGCGCGCCGGGTCAAAAGCGCCAAAGGCCGCGGCGGCCAGCGCGTGCCCGCCCTCATGGGCCAGCAGGTACGCCGGCAGCACGCAGCCGGGCAGCGAGGCAGCGATGAAGATGGCGCGGGCGGATGAGAGCCATCTCACCATCACGCCGCGCCGGACACGGTATCCCCGATACATATACCCGACACCACTCAGCCCCCACACCAGCGCAAGCAGCACCAGCGCCTTCTGCCATGTCGTGACATTCGGTCCGGGGCCAATCTCGATCGTGTAGCTGCCGGCTACGTCCTGCTCGGTCACGTGCAGTACGTAAGTCCCCGCTGGGACGCCGTCGCCGCAGGTGAAGCGGCTATCTCCAGGGCGCACCGGCAGGTTCGCCAAGAGCTCCAGACCATTGTCGCCACTGATGCCGATCCGCAGATCGTTTGCGGAGCCCCTCAGCGGGCAGTGCACATGAAAGCACCGGATCGGTTGGTTCACTGTGAACGGGATGTCCTGCGTCTGTGATGAGGGCGCAGTACGGGTGACAGCATGCCGCACGAAGGCTTCGGGCATCCCCGGCTGCCGGCCGAACAGGACGTAGGCCACAGCAAGGGCCGCAGCGGCGATAGCGATTCTGTATGCGAGGCGAGACGGGTGGGGCATAGTGTGCTCCTCGGCGGGGCAACCGGGATGCGGGATCGACGAAGGACCGATGCTCGTTCGCCAGATGTCCCCTGGGACCTCCGGGCAGCGGACGGCCGAGAGCCGCATGGAGCCGCACGCGCGAGCCGGTCATGTGCAAGTCGTCACCCCCGCAGGAGTGTCGCCCATCCCCGGCGAAATGGCACTCCAGCGATGCTCAGAGCCAACCTCATCGACCTGTGGCTGTTTGTGCGGCGGGTGGCGCCGAATGCGGCGGCCATCCTGTTGGTGCTGCTCACCAGTGCGGCACTGCTGTACGGGCTCGACGCCTGGCCGGGATCGTCACCGGCACAGTGCTTCGTCAACGTCTTCTACATGATGACCGGCGAGGCCGTCGAGGTCGCAGACCGCTGGTACATAGAACTGCTGGTCTTCGTTCTGCCTCTGGTGGGGCTGCTGCTGGCCGCCGAGGGCCTCATCTCCGCAACCGTTCTCTTTCTCAACCGCAGTCAGCGCCAGGGGGAGTGGAACGCCGTGGTGGCATCGACTTACAGGGGCCATTATGTGATCTGCGGCCTGGGGCAATTCGGGACCGCGCTGTGCGAGGGCCTGCACCAGGCCGGGATCAAGGTGGTCGTGATCGATGTCGATGACGACACGGCGGGGGNNGGGGGTGCGCACGGCCCGTCAGCGCGGCATCCCGGTGATACTGGGAGACATGTCGCTGCAGGAGACGCTCAAGGAGGCCAACGTGCAGAACGCCTGCTGCGTGATCCTGTGTGGCGGCGACGACCTGGCCAACATCGAGGCGGCGGTGGCGGCCAGGGAACTCAATCCGCGGGCCGACATCCGGGCGCGTGTGTACAAGAAATCGCTTGCGGATCGCATTGGCGATGCGCTGAACTACGACATCACGATGTTCAGCCCCTATGCGGAGGCCGCGGCTACATTGCTGGGAAGTATTCGGCCGTGCAGCGGCGGCAGCTTGCCTGAAGATGAACGGAGGGCCTGAGATGGCCGGCACCCTGATCCAGATCTGCGGAGACCCCACGGTCGACTGGCTGAGTGTGCGCAACGAGGAACTCGTCGTCGGCGGTGGCACCTACTACTGGCCTCCACAGACGCCGAAGCCCGACGTGCGCCTGAGTTCGCNNGCACTGCTGCTCGAGCTTGTGGGCTCGATGCTCGCCCATGACCGCGACTGTGAGGTGGCCGGGAGGTCACTGCCGCGCTCCATCCACCGCGAGCCCAAGGACCAGAACATCGTGACCGCCTGGACGGCCTGGCGCAGGTATGTCGAGGAGGGCCGACCGGACGCCTACCGACTCGAGCAGTGGCGAGAATGCGAGCCCGGTGACTGGGACTACGAACGCAACACGCTCGATGATACCCGCACTCCCGACATCCTGGTAATCGAGGACAGCGGCCTGGGTTTCCGCAACTGCGAGAAGGGCTGGCCGCAGGCGCTCAGGGACCCGGAGCTCGCCGGCGGCATCAAGCGTGTGATACTCAAGCTCGCCCAGTACGGGGTCCGCGGCGACAGGCCCGCCGCAGCCGCCCCCCCCAGTGACAATCACCAGGGCAGCCCCCTGCTGCGTCGCCTCATCGACTTGGACCTGGCCCGACACACGACCGTACTTACCGCGATCCAGGACCTGCGGGCGTGCTCGGTGAAGGTCGGCGCATCGCTGTCCTGGGAGATGATGCTGCAGGAGGTCTCACAGGCAGTGCGCAGTGATGCGACGCCGTTCTGGCGCCCCGAGGATCAGGCACTCGTCTTCGAGCACGTTGTGGTGTCCGTGGGCGCCAGTGGTGCGGTGGTGGTCCGCCAGGATGAGGATGACTTCCCGGCCGACACGCTGATCTTCGACCGCAACGGGCAGGAGAATGACTTCGCGGATCGCTATGAGGGCGACATGATGGGCTACAACACCTGCCTGGCGGGGGCACTGGTGGCGGGCTGCGCCACNNACGCGCTCCGACGCCTGCGGGTGTGCGGTGTCCGGCGCCGGGAATGCGCCCTCCCAGGACTCACAGCAGGAGCACCCCTGGGTCGTCTGGGCTGCCCGCGACGGCGTTGCGCTTGCGCGAATGCTGCAGATGTATGGGTACGAGGTCCAGCAGGCCCGTGGCCACAGGTACAGCCACCTGTGCTTCCCCCACGGGCTCCTCAGAAACGCCTACTGGGACCGACAGACGACGGAGAGGGCNNGTTGTCGGCCTCGACGGTGTGCCGACGTTCACTCCGCAGGAGAAGACCGACAGGGCGGGGCGACTCGAGGAGGACCTGAAGGACGCCTGGGCCCTGGGCGTCTTCTGCGCCACCGGCGTACTCGCCTCGGCGGCCGATAGGTGGGCCGAAGGGCGCTGGACGATTCTCGAGGACGTCGTTGGGCGAGCCGGCGCGGACACCCATGCGGTGGCCGAGTCTCGCGCCGCGGACGCGGTCTGCACGTTGGCTCGTGAAATCGTTCGGATAGGCACGGCGAAGGCGCTCAGGAATGTGCCGGTCGAGTCTATCGGCGGCTGGGAGAGCGCGGATCGCCACGAGATCGAGGGTGTCAGGAGCGTGCTCAACGCCTTCAAGGCGCACCTGAGCGGCAAGAAGACTGCCAAGCCCCTCTCCATTGCGGTATTCGGCCCGCCGGGCGCAGGGAAGTCGTTTGTCGTCAAGCAGATTGCCGAGCGCCTCAAGCTGAGGAAAGAAGATCAGTTGACATTCAACCTGTCGCAGTTCGAGAGCCCCGAGGAGCTTGCGCCCGCCTTTCACCAGGCCCGCGATCTCTGCCTGCAGGGGCGGCTCCCTGTTGTGTTCTGGGATGAGTTCGACACCCCGTGTGGTGAACGTCAACTCGGGTGGCTGCGCTATTTCCTCGCGCCTATGCAGGATGGCGAGTTCGTCGATGGCGGCCGCACATTCGCCACGGGCGGCGGCATCTACGTGTTTGCCGGCGCGACCTGCCACAGTTTCCATGAGTTCTGCAGTGGTGACGGACCCGACTGCCGCGCGGCCAAGAAGCCCGACTTCATCAGTCGCCTGCAGGCTTACATGGATGTGCGCGGTATCAACGGCATTCCCGACTCGATCACCGACCAGCTCTACCCGATTCGCAGGGCCGTGCTCCTCCACTCGCTGCTCAAGCGGCACGCAAAGCACCTTCGGGATGACACCGAGGGCTTCCGGCTCGATCCCGGTGTCATGGATGCATTCCTCAAGACAACGCGGTACCGCCACGGGGCCCGCTCGATGGAAGCAGTCATCACGATGAGCACCCTGGGCGGGAGGAAGAAGTACGAGTTGTCCAGCCTGCCGCCGGAGAACATCCTGCGCATGCATGTGGATTCGAACGAGTTCACTGCGTTTACGCAGATCGGCGGGAAGGACGCGCTCCGCGTCGGCATCACCGGTCACATCAACCTCGACGAGGCCCGGATGAAGCTGCTGACGGCAGGTATCGGGCGCGCGGTGCGCTTCATCCAGAAGCGCTACCCCGACTGCGCGCTGACCGTCTTCTCCCCCCTCGCCGTCGGTGCGGACAGGCTCGTCGCCCGTGAGTTGATGCACGACCCCGCCGCTCGTCTCATCGCCGTCCTCCCCGTCGATGAGGATGACTACATGACCGACTTTGGGACCACAGACAGTCATGCGGAGGACTATGGGGCAGCAGAGAAGCGACAGGAATTCCGCCACTGGCTGAGCGAGCGAGCCGTCGATATCGTCCGCATCCGGCCGACGGCAACACGGGACCGGGCCTACTACGAGACAGGCCACTTCATCGCCGAGCACTGCGATATCATGACGGCGATCTGGGACGGCCAACCCGCCCAGGGCGAGGGTGGAACAGGCGACGTTATCGCCATAGTCAAGGACCGCTGCAAGCCCCTTGTCCATGTGTGGGCGGGCAATCACAAGGCAAAGGAGGCCCATCGCACGGATGTGGGTCCGCTTCACGGCAAGTTCCGGTATATGAACTTCCCCGGCGGCACCGAAGGTGAGTGGATAGATGAGCTGCGAATCGGTGTGACCGGCCACCGCGTCCTGGCCGAGCCGGAGAAGCTACGGCAGGCCGTCGCCGAGGTATTCGACCGCATCGAGCGGGTTTTCGGGGAGCGCCCGCGGACGATCGTCTCGCCCCTCGCGGATGGCGCGGATATGATGGTAGCCGAGGAGGGCATTGGCCGCCCCGACACCGAACTCATCGTCCCATTGCCGATGCCCGAGGAGGCATACGTCGAGGACTTCGCCGACCCGGATACCCACGCCAGGTTCGTCGAGCTGAAGTCCACGGCAGCAGGCGCATTCGCCATGCCGGCAACGCTCAACCGTGAAGACGCATACCAGCAAGTCGGGCAACTGGTTGTCGACACGAGCGACGTGCTGATCGCGATCTGGGACGGCAAACCCGCGCGCGGAAGGGGCGGGACAACCGAAATGGTCGCAAGGGCGCGCAAACGCGGAATACCCATCTTCCACATCAAGGCGGGGAATCGCGACCCCGAGACCGGCGAGCCCACCTCGCTCGGCGATGAGCAAGGCATGATCGTCGAGTACAACATGCCTGAGTGACAATCGGGAACGCCCAACGGCATCAGACCACGAAACACGCGAAAGGCAACGGAGTAGCGGCAGGAAACGGCGGATGACGCCGATGACGCGGATAGGGGCAACAGCCAACGGCCGTGCCGCAACCTTCATCCGCGTCATCGGCGTTATCCGCGGTTGATTGCCGTCTGCTGTTGTCTCTTCAGTGTCGTTTGGCGCTCTTTCGCGCTCTTTCGCGGTTGATTGCTGTTGTGCCGTTGGCGTCCTACAGGTTGAAGATGCGGATTGCGTTCTCCCTGGCGACCTTGTTGAAGACCTCCTGGGTGATCTTGCCACTGTCGCGCCAGTCGATCAAGAGATCGGTGATCCTGACCTGCATGCCGGCGCCGCACATGTCGGTGCCGAAGCACAGCCGATCCTGGAACTCGGTCATGAACTTCGGCCCATATTCGGGATCGCGGGCAAACGCATTCAACGCGGTGCCGTCTGAGAGATCGCCGTGGAGGTTCGGATACCTGCGCATGAGCTTCGGTATCACGCCCTCCTCCTTGATCGGGCCCTGCGGCAGCCGCCCGACCTGGCCGCCATCGCGGCGGAAGATGTACCCTCGCTCGCCGGGCGTCTCCAGCCGTGCGATCTCGGACCAGAAGACGGGCCCGTGCCCGAAGATGATCAGCTCCGGGTAGCGCTGCAGCGTGTGCTCGAGTTGCGGCAGGCCCGGATCGTCATAGAGGCCGAAGTCGCCGGTCGTGACATCCGAACCGTCATAAACGACCGGCAGGCCGACCTTCTCCGCATGCCAGAACAGGTTCTGCACCAGCGGGTCCATCACCGGCATATTCGGCATTATCTCGCCGATGCCCCGGCAGCCGAGGTCCTTGTAGTAGCGCATTACGTCGCCCAGCGGCGCGTGTGGGGAGTTGGTGAGTGCGCGCGGGTCGATGTTGCAGAAGGCGAAGAAGCGATCCGGGTACTTCGCGACCATGTCGAGCACGTCTTCGTTGGATTGTGGGAAGTATATCTCCGGGCTCACGATCGGCATGATGCCGGCCTTCTCGACGCCCATCTCGTCATAGCGCTCGATGAGCTGCTCCGGTGTGGCGAACCGGACGAGAATCGGCGGATGCTTCCAGTACGCATGGGTGTGCATATCGATGAACAGCAGGACCATCTCCCTTCGGCCTGACGCGTGCCAGGGCTTCCGGTGCGGTGCTCGCACCTCGAGTGCGGGCTACGGTTCCACACGGCGGGCGAGGAGTCCTTGTGGGGGCAAATCTGACTCGGGCCGCATCCGTCCACTCCGTCTGCCGGATTGCAGGGCTCATTGCAGGTCTGAGGCCCACAGCAGCGAAGCTGCGGACAGATGGCCGGGCCACCACCTGCATCATTCGGGGGATACCGCATGCGCACCACCATCGACCTGAACGGCACGTGGGACTTCGTTGCCGATCTCGACCCCAAGTACCACGCCACCCACGGCGGCTTCCAGAAGCCGGAAGCCAACCGGCGGCACTGGCTCAAGGTCCCAGTACCCGGCGTCTGGCAGAAGTATGCCGAGCGCTACGACATCTTCGAGGGCGTCTGCTGGTTCGCCCGCGAGTTCGAGGTCCCCGAGTGCGCGGAGCTGGCGACGGCACGGCTGCGCTTTGGCGGGGTTAACTACCTGGCGCGAGTATACGTGAATGGCGAACTCGTCGGCGTGCATGATGGCGGTTACACGGAGTTCGTCCTCGATGTCAGCAGCAAGCTCAGGGCGGGGAGCAACCACATCGCGGTTATGGTCGACAACCGCGCCACCACCATCAAGTGGCCCCCATGCCTGGGGTACTTCAACTACGGCGGCATCCACCGCTCCGTGACGCTGGAGACTGCCGATGGGCCATGGCTGGATGATGTGCGCGTGTCCGCCGTGCCTGACGATCTGGGCGGTCTCTTGACCGTCACCGCGGCCGTGCGCGATGCCGAGCCGGGGCTGAAGGTCTGCGTGAACGGGGACAGCTTCGGCTGGGAGGAGCTTGTAGGGGATGACGGCAGTGTCCTCTGCCACGTGCCGCAGGCGGGCGCGGAGCTGTGGAGCCCTGACAGCCCAGTTCTCTACCCGGTGCGCGTGGAGCTTCTGGGGCCCAATGGCGAGGTGCTCGATGTGTGGGCGGGCCACTGCGGCTTCCGCACTATCTCAGTACGCGATGGACGGGTGCACCTCAACGGCGAGCCGTTGCCCCTGCGGGGCATCTGCTATGTCTACGACTCGCCGGTGACGGGGTTGGTGATGGCTCGCGAGCAGGTGGAGACTGACCTGCGGCTGATGAAGGAAGCGGGCTGTAATGCGGTGCGCTGCCACTACCCGATGGATCGTGTCTTCTATGAGGCCTGTGACCGCCTGGGGCTGCTCGTGTGGATCGAGCCCCCCGTCTACTGCTACCATCCCGGCGACGACGACACCTGCACGGGCTTTGTCGACCCGGAGTGGCGCGACCTGGCGCTACAGATGGCCCGCGAGATGGTTGCCGTGGCGCGCAATCACCCCTGTGTGGCCATCTACGGCATCGGCAATGAGTGCAACACGCAGAACCCGGAGGCGGAGGGCTTCTTCCGGGCGCTCGCGGACACTGTGCGCTCCGAGGACCCGACCCGACTGCTCTCCTACGCCGCGCTGTACGGGAATGTCGGCCCGCTGGGGGAGATCGTGGATGTCCTCGGGATCAACTCCTACTGGGGCTGGTATGACAAGATCTGGGGCGGGAAGGGCCTCTCGCCCGAGCAGATAGGCGCCGGGGACAGGGACGAGCCGCGACTTGAGCCGATCGACCTGCAACGGATGCGCGAGATGCTCGATACGGTGCTTGAGCGCAACTCCGACCTGGTTCTGTTGCTCACCGAGTTCGGCGCCGACTCGGTCCCCGGCGCCCACTCGGCCTCGCGCGACCTCTGGAGCGAGGAATACCATGCCGACCTGCTCCGCGCGGTCCTCGACCTCGCCGCGGAGTACCCGCAGATCGCCGGCACATTCCCATTCTGCTTCAGCGACTACCGCGACCCCTCGAAGGTCCAAAACGGCTACTGGAATGAGTTGAACCTCAAGGGCATCGTCGACTACCACCGCAACCGCAAGCTCGCGTGGCACTCGCTGAGGAGGGCGTATGACCCAGTCGGCGCACCATCGAGACAGGCAGCCATGGAGGAGGACCGGTGACGTGGACTTCTCCGGCCCATAGGCCACTGCCGGCGGTCAGCTACTGGCGGCCCGGACCGCCAGTCGGCCGACCGCGCGTCCGGGCGGGCAGCAGCTGCCATGACTGTGCTGAACGCGACGGCCTACAGCTTCTTATGGTACGGCGCAGGCGACGTACACGAGAAGCTGGCGGACTTCTTGCAGTCGAAGCCCTCACCTTGCGGCTTGTAGCAGTAGAAGTCCTGCTGGCAATCGAAGTGGTCCGAGCATTGGAAGCGACTGTTGGGGGTGCACCGGAACGTCACCTGGCAGTCAAACGCCGCACTGCCTTCGCACTCGAAATCGCCCGGGGGTGGCGTGTTGTATCCCTTGCTTGGCGGGTCGCTGCAATTCGGGTCCCCATCCGAGTTGCATGTGAACCAATGAGTACAGTGATGGTGGTCATTGCAGAAGAAGACGTGCCCAGAGTGACACACGAAGGTTCCGCTGGTGTCGGCACATGCGAAAGCGAGCGTGCAAAGGAAGTCAAATGAGGCATCGCACGTGTAGTCTTGCTTGCACTTGAAGTCATCGCAGTCGAAGATGTGCTTGGCGGGACCCGTGCACACGGCATATGCACTGATGCACTCGAAGCTATGGTTTGGGCGGGCACAGGCGTATCCCGCGCCCTGCGACGGGCGGCAGTAGTACACTTGCGCTTGCCCTGGCTCGCCCCGGCAGTCGACGTCCCCGGCCTGTGCCGCCCGCCAGTGGGACCGGATCGACCGCGCTATGCTGCTGCCGCGCTCTACGAATCCATGTCTCTCGGCCATCTCAAGCAACACCTGCTCCGTCACTTCAGAAAGTCCGAGAGTGGCGAAGAGGCTGAAGACAGCGGCCTTCGCGCTGATGCGAGCGAAGTCCCTGCGGTCCATCAGTGCGCCCTGCGGGTCTTCCTTCTCGACGGCCTCCCCAGAAACGTCCTGCTTGTCGTGCTCGCTCATTTCGTGCTCCCTCCTTCTTGATTGGGTGTCCATCCGCCTTCGCTAGATCTGCGCCAGCCCCTGGCTCGTCGCGACCCACCACGACTCCCCGCTCACGTGCGGGTAGATGCGGTGCGGGGCCGCCTCCCCGAGCGAGTACTCGGTGACCTGCTCCGCACCTGCCTGCCCGACGTATGCCGCTGAGTGGCCCCCGTCCACACCTGGTACGACTACGGCGAGCCGTCCGCCACTGAGTGCGAAGGCCGCAGGTGGCGCCGGGAGACCAGCCACCCAGGCCGCAGTCGCGACCTCCGTGAAGGACTCAATGATGACTGGCTCCTGGCTCCCCCGGGGGATGGGGGGCTCCCTCAGTACGCGCCCATTCCTGGTGATGACAACAGTCTCGCCTGTGTCGTCTGTCGTTATTGCGGGTGGGCGCTCGTGCCCGTCCTCACCGTCCCCCAGTGGGCTATTGTGCGGGAGCACGTCGAGGAAGCAGTTGAGCGAGACACTGACCGGGCGTTCCCCCTCCTCAAACACCCCGTATCCCGTCTGCCAGTGGTCTTTCTGGCCGGGGCTGAACACGACCAGTGCGCCTTGCAGCAGGGACCACACGCGTCCTCGTGCATCCACACGCACGTCACCGCATTGCCCTATCGCCCGTGGCTCACCAAGCAGGCAACCGAGGAAGCGGCCCCATGCCAAGTACGTCTCGTCGACCATCCACTTGCCCGTCACCAGGTCAATAGCCACGATCGAAGTGGCAGTGCCCGCGACAAGCCATCTGTCTGAAGCGGCAAGAGCTACCACGGCCGGGAGCGTGTATTCCGTCGGCGGCGCCGCGACAGCGCCGCCATGCCCTCCAGGATGGGAGACCTTGATCCGTGGAATGGGCTTGACGACCTCTGCTGTCCGCATGATCAGGCCCTCATCTGTGCCCAACCACATGCGGCCATTCCTCTCCCGCGCGATGCTGTACATGGGCCGACGCAGCGCTTCGGCGCCCCCTACAGGTGATGGTGTCCCTCCCGGAGGCAGTTCGTAGAGGCCATTCGCCGTCGCGAGCCAGAGCGTGCCTCCCTCGTCCTGCACAAGGTCGTGAACATCCACACCCTCGAGATACCAGTCGACGCCCGGGGCCGCCACAGCGGCGCCCGCCGCGACCAGCATGATGACCAACACGAAGACTGGACTTAGTGACATGGTGCTCACCTGCTCTCTGCGGCAGCACGTTCGGCGAGCCGCACCTTGATGCGCTTGATGCATGCGGCGAGGAGGCATTCCTCCGGCGCGGGCTCGTAGACCGTGCCGGTATGTGCCAGGTTCGTTGCCGGACAGCCGCCGCTGCAATCGGCCCGCAACTCGCACTCGGCGCACTTGAGACGGTGCTCCGTCGTGCTGTCGGCCAGTCGTGCACGTCGCTCCGGGTGCGTGATGCCCCGGAGGACGTGCCCGAAGCGTTGCTCGGCCAGCAACTCCTCGTTCCCAATGCCGATGATCTTAGCGCAGCCGTAGATGTTCCCTGAAGGGTCAACGGCCATGCGACCTTTGCCCGCGCCACAGCCCCAGGTGTTCAACTGCTTGCCCAGGGGTTCGCCGAGGTCCTGCTCGAGCAGACTCATGCGGAATGGCGCCTTCTCCCGCTTCATCTCGTCGTCGAAGCCTATCAGTTCGACAATCTGCTCCTCGTAGGCCGCGAAGTCATCCGCCGTCCACGTCATGCCGGTGGCCGGGCCGATGAGAAACTGGTTGATGCCGAGCGCGAAGAGGTGCTTGACGTTATGCGCCAGCTTCGGCACGGTGTCGGGTCGCACAGTCATCCGTGTGCCCTGCCACGGCTGGTAGGACTTTGCCATCCGGAACCGCTCCGGGAACAGCAGCCCGTACGAACTGCCGCCACCCAGCAGGCGGCGGTGGGCGTCATGGGTTTCCTGGTCGCCGTCGACACTGAGCAGATAGTGGATCCCGTGGCGCTGCAAGAACC
>DPJP01000123.1 GCA_003542955.1 Armatimonadota bacterium | reverse complement strand
TAGTCAGAAAGTTGCTGACATCGTGGGCGACCTCGGCGGCAATCTCGCCGATGGCGTTGAGCCTGGCGATCTTCGACAACTGCGTCTCGATGGATGAGTGGGCCTCGGCGAGGTTCTGGAATATCTCCTGCTGGTCGGAGCCGTCGGGGCTGTCGTCAAGAGCGCTCAGTTGCCACGAGAGCGCCTGGGCGGCGGGCTGGAGCTGCTGGAGCAGGACCCTGTGCTTCTTGGACTCGCCTCGCCGCTGGAGTCCGCGCTCGGCCACGGTGAGTATCTCCTGCACGGCAAACGGCTTGGTGATATAGTCAATCGCGCCATGGCGCACGGCCTGCTGCGCGGTGTCGACCGCGGCGTAGGCGGTGATGAGCGCGACCTCGATATCGGGGTCGATCTCCTTGAGTCGGCGCAGGACCTCGGTGCCATCCATCTCCGGCATCTTGATGTCGACGAAAGCCATGTCGGGCCTGGCCTCACGGGCCAATTGCAGGCCGGCCATGGCGCCGTCGGCCATCAGCACCTGGTAGCTGGTCTTGAGGATCATGCGCAGCGATTCGCGCGGCCCCTGCTCGTCATCAATAATGAGGATCTTTGCCTCATCCATCAAGCTGTCTCCCTGCTGAGGTGACCGCTTCGGGCACGGTGATTGGGAAGAGAACTTCGAACCTGAGCTTGCCGTCGGCGGCGCCCGCCTGCAGTGTGGCGCCCTGCCGATCAATGAGTTGCCTGCTGATAGCCGGCCCCAGGTCGCCGTCGGGTTGCTGCAGCGCGAATATGGGGTCGAGGACCTGCTCGATATCCACATGCGAGCCGTTGAGGTTGCCCGTCAGCGTCAGCGACACGCTGGGGCCCTCGGGCGTCTCCTGCCGGTCGATGGCCACGTTCACACGCGATCCATCCACGTCCCGCAGGAAGCGGAGCAGGTAGGAGACCGCGTCGTGGGTGGGTCCGGGGTCGGCGACGATCTCGGGCACGCCTGCCGCCACGCTGAGTTCGGGCATCCCGCCGGGGTCTTCACCGGGCGGGAAGATGTCCGAGATCGCCTGCTCGACAATCTGCTCGAGTCGCACGGGGCGGTATTCGGGCTCCGGCTGCTCGACGACCTGGACCAGTTCACCGATCAGCTGCTCGAGACGCTCGAGTTCCGGGCTGACGGTCTCCTTCCAGAAGCCGTCAAGCCCGTCGCCGGGACCGGCGTGCTCCATCAGCTCCGCGTATGTCTTGATGGCCGTAAGAGGAGTGCGGATGTTGTGCGCGATGCGGCCGATGACATGGCTGAGCGTGTCCAGGCGGCGCTGTTGTCTGCTCCTGGCAGCGCGCGCGATCGGCTCGGTCACATCCTCGAGCAGCATGAGACTGCCCGCGGGGCGGCCGTCCGGGCCCGTCACCACCGAGGTGCTGACCCTGAGCAGAACGCCGCGGTTGTGCAGGGTAACCTTGACCCCGTCGAGCGCCGACTGCGGCGAGGTGTAGGTCGCATGCAGATGGTCGCCAAGCGGGGAGGGCAGGCAGCGCAGATCACGGCCCACGATGTCCTCGATCTCCATGCCCAGCGCCCTGGCGGCATAGGCGTTGCAGACGCCGATGCGCCCGTCGGCATCCATCGTCACCAGCCCCATCGGCATGTTGGCGACGCTGTCGGCAATCGAGTGGGCTCCGACACTGGTCTGTCGCTGTGCCTGGAGGCTGTCGGCGCGCCTGCCGACGTGATCCGCGGCCGTAAAGAGTGTCTCGAGTTCTGAGTACGCGTACGGTGTGCCCACTATCTTGTCGCCGAGCATCAGCAGCCCGCGCAGGCGGCTGCCGATCATCAGGGGGACGGCGACGCTTCCGCGGAGGATATCAAACTCCTGCAGCAACGCGGCGACCTCGGGGTTGCCGTGTGATGCGGCCAGTTCGGCGCGTGTGAGTATGCGGCTGTTACGGTGGTACCAGCGGATGAGCGCGTTCGAGTCGCTCAGGCGGGCATGCTCAGTGACCTCTCTGGGCAGCCCATGGGCGCACCGAACGGTCAGCGCGCCGTTATCGGTATCGCGCCACAGCAGGCAGTAGCCCGCGCAACGGACGATGTCGGCGGCGCAGTCGACGAAGGCGGCGAGCAACCCGTCGAGGTCGGTCCCCCGCGACAGGGCCGAGAGCAGGCGCTGCATCCCCTCGTACTCGGCACTGCCGACACTCGGCCGGTCGGTCACCACGGGCGCGATGCCGGTCGGTGCGGCAGAGTAGGTGTACGCGGGCACCGGGGCGTTGACAACTGAACTCGGGGCCGGGTAGACGGCGCTGACGCGGTTGAGGGCCGCCGAGAGCACATCTGAGGCCTCGCCGGCGGAGGCCTCGGTATCGATCCAGTAGTCGGGTGAGAAGAGTTCGTCGCTGCGAATCCGGCTCCTGGCATCCGCGGGCGCCACGCAGATAGTCACGGCGCCCTCCGCGGCGGCAAGCACCTGCTGGTAGTCGAGCAGCCGCTGTGTCGTGAGGGCCTCGAAGGAAGCCACTACCATGGTGATGGGCGTGGTGCGGGCCAACTCAACGGCGGCGGCGCCGGAGGCAGGCAGCACCACAGCGCGGTCCGCGAAGCCGGCGCGGACGCGCTCGATCCAACCGGGAGCGAGATCAATCGCCAGGACGACGACCATGTTCATTCTCTCCGTTGTGTGAGTGGATCGGTAACTGGATGACAAACTCCGTGCCCACGCCCTCCGCCGAATGCACCCAGATTGTCCCGTTGTGCTCTTCGATGATCGTCTGACAGATCGCCAGCCCGAGCCCGGTCCCGCCCGGCTTGCGAGTGTAGAACGGCTTGAATATCTCGCTGTAGTGCTCCTGCGGAATGAAGCTGTTTGCATTGAAGACCCTGATGGTGATCAGCTCCGCCCCGTCCGCCCCTGTGTCCTCCTCGGTCGTGATCCTGACAATGCCCTCCCGCGGCTCGGCATCGACCGCGTTCGACACGACGTTGAGCAGGGCCTGATGCACTCTGCTCTCATCGCCGAGAGGGTACCTGCCGTTGGATGTGAAGACGGTGTCGAGGGCGATGCCGCGGGACTCCGCGCGCGCCGACAGCGACCGCGCGACGTTCTGGCACACGGCATTCACATTGACCTTGTCGACAACCGCGTCGGCCGGCTTCGAGAGCATCATCAGGTCGCGCAGCAGGCGGTCTATCCGCTCAATCTCTTCCTGTGCCGTAGTGAGGAAGTCACCGCGGAAATCCGGGTCCTCCCAGCGGGACGGGAGCAGCTCCGCGAAGGTTCGTATCGCTACAAGTGGATTCCTGATCTCATGCGCCATACCTGCCGAGAGCACGCGGATGAGAGCAAGGTGCTCGGCGCTCTGGCGCTCGCGTTCAAGCTCCTCGAGCAGCGTCAGGTCGCTCATGACGACCATGGCGCCTTCCTCGGAGGGAGCAACGCCGGGCCAGCGGGAGGCGCTGCAGGAGACGGGAACCGCATCACCACTGGGGCGCTGGATCACCACGCGCGCCTCAGTATGCACGGCCCGCCCGGCCAGTGCGCGCAGCAGCATCTCGGCGATGGGCGCCGGCAACACGTCGACGCCGCGGCCCATGACCTCGAAGGCCTCCATGCCCAGCATCTCCTCCGCCGCGGGATTGAGCATCTCGACCACGCGGTTGGCGTCGATGGCGATGACGCCGCTCTTCATCTGTCGGAGGATGTTGTCGTTGTACTCTTTCATCTGGACCATGCCGTCGTACAACTCGGCATTACGCAGCGCCAGCGATATCTGCGGCAGCAGGTGGCGCAGCAGTTCGACCTCCTCGGGGCTGTACATCTCGGCCGACAACCGCTCGCCAATGACGATGATCCCCAGCAGCGCATCCTCCCAGAGGATTGGGGCGAGTATCTCGGCGTCGTAGCGGCGCAGTTCATCAAGCAGTTCGTGGGCCTGTTCGAGCGCGTAGAACCGCCGCACCGTGGAGCGATCTACGACATCGCGCACCCGTGCGAGCAATCGCCCGATCACGGAGTCCACCGGTATTCGTTCGGCGCCGGCGGGCGACTCACCGACGTCCTCGGAGTACCTGTAGCAGCGGATGTAGCCGTCGCTCTCGGCCCGCTTGAGGAACACGCTCGCGTGCGTTGCGTGGAGCATGTTGGCCACGCTGACGGCCACGAAGCGCGGAAGCTCATCGGCATCGAGGGTGCGCAGGATAGCGTTGGTAGCCAGGTTGGCGACGTCCTCGATGTATGCATCCGGGAGGGTACGATCGAGGGCCTCGCGGATGCGGCGGTGCACCGGCACGGCGAGCAGACCCAGGGCAACACCGACGGCGACATAGACCGGCACCTGGGGTATCTGGTAGCGCGCGAGCGCCGGTCGGACGATCGCCAGCAGCCCAAGCAGGAGGATGCCGGTCGCCGCCCCTGTAAGCAGGTATGAGGCGGTGCGGTAGAGGGCGGTCACCGGCCGGATGATGCGGTGTTTGCCGATGGCATACGCCATGAAGGCGACCATGAAGATGTATCCGGCAGAGCCCCAACGGCTCAGGGAGCTGTTGCCGCCGCCCAGCGGGATGATCACCATCGTCAGCACGGCGATGGCCTGGCTGATGATCATCCCGACCAGCACGTAGTTGACCTGCACGCGTTGCAGACCCGTCAGGCAGGGGCGCTTCTTGAACAGCACGTAGTCGGCATAGCCCAGCGTCCCCATCACGAAGGTGCCAAAGAGCATGAAGGGCCAGCCGTACTCGACGAAGACGGTGCCCTCGGCGAGCGTGAGCGAGGTGTAGAGATTCGGGAAGGCGCCCAGCGAGGCGAACGCGAGGCCAACGATGTAGAGCACCGTCCGCTGCTTCGGCGGCGCAGCGTCAACGCGCTCGGGGAATGTCCAGAACAACTCGACGCAGGTGCAGACGACGACGGCGACGACGGGGTGCGAGAGGCGCAGCCAGAGTGCGGCCTCGATGTCGGTTCCGGCGGCCTGAATCAGGTAGTTGATCAACTGCCAGGCGCTGACGGCCAGCGCGTGAAGGGTGAACAGCCGGTTCCACACGCGGTCGGGCGCCCGCTGGTAGGCGACGATTCCCAGCAGGGCAGTGGCTCCTGAGGTGATCAGCAGCGCATACCGGGCCAACTCATCGGGCATTCGGACTGCATTTCCTCTCCATCGTCCGCGGCAGCCTGCCGTCGGCTGTCGTGGTGCTGTTGCCTGTCACCACTCATCAGGCGGCGTCAAATCTGNNCATCCGTGCGTCCCTCCCACGCTGTGGGAGTTGATCATCACCGTCTCGACCCGTGCGCGACGCGCGTGGTTTGGCACGTAGTCCAGGTCGCATTCGGGGTCCGGGGTATGGTAGTTGATCGTCGGGGGCAGCATCCCGTCTTGGATGCTCATGCACGCGGCCGTCAGCTGCCACGAGCCCCCCGCGGCGAAGGGCTGCCCGGTGGTCGACTTGATCGAGCTCATGGGGATGTTGTAGGCCCTGTCACCCAGAGCGATCTTGACGGCCTTGGTCTCCGCGATGTCGTACTGCCGGTTGCCGATACCATGTGCGCAGATGTAGTCAATCTCACTCCCATCGACCTTGGCCTCGAGCAGCGCCTGTCTGAAGGCGTGTGCGAGTTCCTCCCCGCTCGGGTCGGAGAGCAGCAGGTGGTAGGCCTCGGTTGTGGAGGCGTAGCCGAGGACCTCCGCGTAGATGTGCGCACCGCGCTCCATTGCATGCTCCGCGGTCTCGACAACGATGGCCCCGGCACCCTCACTGAGCACGAGCCCGTCGCGCGTATCGTCGTAGGGTCGGCAGGCCTTCTGCGGCGGATCGTTCTGGCGGGTGAGCACGCGCTGGGCGCAGAGCAGGCTCATGCCGACGATGCTCAGGCAGGCCTCCGTACCGCCGGCGACCATGATGTCCGCCTTGCCGCTACGCAGCACGTCGGCGCAACTGGCGACCGCGTCGAGGCTGGCAACGCAGCCGACGCCGGAGGTGGTGTTGGGGCCCTTCATGCCGAACTCGATGAAAACGTTGGCCGTCGCGGCGTGCGCGGAGAGCTGACTGGGGGCCAGGGGGTCCACTCCGCGGGGGCCTTTGTGCTCGAACTGGTGGTACATCTCATCGCCGATGTTGCCCAACCCCGCCAGCGTGGTGCCGAATACCGCGCCCATGCGGTAGGGGTCGCAGCGCGCGGTATCTATGCCGGCGTCGTCGAACGCCATGCGCGCGGCGGCAACGGCGTACATCGAGAAGCGTCCCGCCTTCTTCGCCGTCTTCGCATCCATGTAGTCGGTCGGGTCGAGGTCCTTGATCTCGCCGCCGATCTTACAGTACGTGTCGGAGGTATCGAAGGTCGATATCCAGTCGATCCCGGAGCGCCCCTCGACGGCGGCGTTCCAGAACTGCTGACGCCCCAGGCCGTTGGGCGCAACGACGCCCAGCCCGGTGATCACGACCCGACGACGAGGACTCAGAAGTGACGGTGTCATGGCCTGGCCTCTTTCCTCAATCCGCCGGCGACGCTCTCGGCTCAACCACACGCCGACGAGTGCGCAACCCGGCGACCTCGGCTGGCTCTTCTTCCCCTCCCAACTCCACCCCACAATCGAGATCGAACTGATCTGCCGTGCATGCCGCGGTGGCGGCGGTCTTTCCACTCAGTCCGCGTCTACCAGCGGTGGGTCAACTCGAACTGATGTGTCTCTGAGTCGCCGAAGAACGGGCCGACCGCATCCGCATTCAGATCGTTGACATAGGCGTACTGAACCGACCAGGCGTCGTTGCTGAAGCCGGCCCCGAAGCTCCAGGCGCCGTCGTTGTAGCCGCTGCGGAGGGCCACGCCACGGCTCACGGCGCACTCCATGCCGAGGCGCATCCCGGCATCGCCGTAGCTGATGCCGCCGCGCTTCGTGGACACGTCCTGCCACTCGACAGCAGCCAGACAACGCCTATCCAACCTGTACGACAGCCCCGCGATGTAGACCTCCGATGAGAAGCTCTCATCGACCGGCATGCCGAGGAATTGGCCCGTGACATCCTCATCGTACCTGTCATAGACCACGCCGAGCAGGCAGCCCTCCTTGAGTTCGGCCAGGAAGCCGAGCCGAACGCCCTTGTCGACGGAGGCGTCCAGTTCCATCAGGGGAGTGCCGCCGATGGGCTCGGTGAGGGTTGCGGATGTGTTGAACAGCGGCGAGAAACCGACGCCGACGAGGTAGCGGTTGCCGACACGCTGACCGTAGTGGATGGCCAGATCGGTCTCGCTGAAGTCAACCTGCGCCGGCGGCGCACCCGGGAGGGCAAGCACCCCGGGGTCGGCGCTGAGCGAGAAGCCGGTGAGCTGCAGGCCACGCGTGCCCGGCTTGAGCGGAACGGTGACGGAGAACTGCCCGCCGCGCAGGTCGAGGCCGTTGTCGAACCCGGTGACGCTGTAGCGGCCGACCACGTCGATCTCCTCGACGAGCCCGGCGAAGGCGGGATTGGCGAAGCCGCGGTCCTGCACGCAGGAGATGAACCCGCCCATTCCGTACAGGCGGGTCGTCGTTGACATCGGCAGCGAGAACAGATGGGCGGACGAGAACAACTCGGTCTGGGCCATGGCGCCGGCGGCCACTCCCAGCAGCAGGACGATGGTGATGCACACTGCTGCGGCACGCGTCAACATGGGAACTCCTCCTCAACTTCAACAGCCTGGTTCACCGCATTGGTCAACCGGACACTCACGCACCCGCAGTGCCGCCGGACGCGTCTCGTGCCCGGACAGGGCGCTCTGCATCTATCCTGACCGTGACCATCCCCGAGCAACCAGACACCTTCCGAGGGGCGGTGGCCGGACGCCACTGCCTCTGAGTCCATTCACATTATAGCCTATGCGGTGTCTCCAGTGCAACCTGTAACTATGTAACTCTTGTCAAGAATAGGCATTCAATCTTGCGCATAGCTCTCACGCCTCGGGCCGGTTCGCATACAGGTAGTGCTGTTTGGCCGAAGCGGTCCGTGGACGCGGCGCCAGGCTCTCGTATACAGTCACTCGGCTGCGCGCACGCCGGAGTTGAGGGGCCGCGGCTCTGCAGGGGCACACGCGTCCATGGGACGCGGACCGGCTTCACACGGTCGGCGACATCCGCGCCGCGAATATCGCGCGCGGGTAGGTGTAGCGACGGTGGACGGCCAATTGACTCTGGCGGGGCGGCACGCCCGGCCCCGTAGCCGACTGCGAATACAGGAGGACCGGACGGATGACCGATCGCGAGCGCTTTCTAGATGCATTGCTGGGCAAGCCCGTTGACCGGATGCCGTACATGTTCGGGGGCCCGAGAGCCTCGACATTCGCCGCCTGGCGCAAACAGGGCCTGAGTGAACAGCAACAGGCCAACTGGCACACGTTTACCGGCGCCGATGGTGGCATGGGCATCGGCAAGCTCTACTGCGGACCGGTGCCGCCGGTCGAGGAGAGGGTCATCGAGGAGCGCGGCAACTACCGTGTCTGGCAGGACCACTGGGGCTGCAAGCGCCTCGATGCCATCAACCAGCCCACCGACGGCTTTGTCACCCGCAAGTACATCGAGTTTGCGGTCAAGACACCGGCCGACTGGCAAAGCATGAAGTGGCGCTTCGACCCGCACTCCCCGGAGCGGACCGGCCCCGGCNNTGACGGCGCCCCGCTGACGGATCTCAACCCCAACAGGTACCGGCCGGGTGAGGGGGGCACCAACTGGCGAGACCTCGTGGATGCCTGCAACAACTCCGAACTCTCGGTGCGCACAACCGTCCCCGGTCTGTACTGGACCCTGCGCGACCTGTGCGGCTTCGAGGGCCTCTCCTACATGTTCTACGACCAGCCCGCCCTGGTCCACGAGATGATGGAGTACTGGACATGGTTCCTCATCGAGTTGCTCGATGAGCCGCTCTCGCACATCAAGGTTGACTACCTGGTACTCAATGAAGACATGGCCTACAAGGGCCAGTCAATGGTCTCCCCCGCGCACATGAGAGAGTTCATGCTGCCCCACTACAGGCGGCTGTATGAGTTCTTCAAGAGCAAGGGGATTGATGTCGTTCACATGGATTCGGACGGCTACAACGGCCAGATACTCGAAACCATGTTCCCCGAGAGCATCGACGGCATTCAGCCGATCGAGATCGCCGCGGGCAACGACCCGGAGGTGTTTCTGCGGCAGTATCCGAACATATCGATGACCGGGGGCATCGACAAGCGCGAGCTGCGCTTCGACAAGGCCCGCGCACGCGTCGAGATCGCCGAGCGCTACCGTGTGGCGCGCCGCTACGGCCGCTACATCCCGATGTGCGACCACGGTGTGCCGCCCGACATCCCATTGCGCACCTTCCTGTACATGGTCGAGCTGCTCAAGGGCTTCGCCGACGGTGAGGACCTCGACACATACGAGCCGCCGTGCGAGCTCGAGCAGCAGCTTGGGCCCATCGAGGAGATGTTCGACCCGCGCAAGGCCATCGACGAGGCATACGCAGGCGGCGAGGGCGTCGACCCGCATGAGCTGATCTGACGCGCGCGCGGCGGGAGGCCCGGAGTTGGCGGTACGCAGGCATCCACACTGACCACGAATGAGGTGAAGCCAGTTGGCCGATGTGATATGTGCGATTCTCGGTGGTGGACGCGGCACGAGGCTCTATCCTCTCACCAGGGAGCGATGTAAGCCGGCGGTGCCCGTCGGCGGCAAGTACCGCCTGATCGACATCCCGATCAGTAACTGCCTCAACTCCGGCTACGGCCGCATCTGCGTGATCACGCAGTTCAACACGGCGAGCCTGCACCGGCATATCGCCCGGGCATACCCGTTCGACGCCCTCTCTGAGCGCTCGATCGAGATTCTCGCCGCGCAGCAGACGACCGAGCGCACCGACTGGTACCAGGGCACCGCGGATGCGGTGAGGCAGAACCTCCGGCACATGCACTTCCCCCACGCAAGCCACATGCTCATCCTCTCCGGCGACCATCTCTACAAGATGGACTACCGCCAGATCGTCCGCTTCCACGATGAGTCGCAGGCCGACATTACCATCGCCGCCCAGCCTGTCACACGCGCGCAGGCCACGGGCCTTGGTGTGGTGAAGGTCGGCGAGGGCGACCGCATCGAGGCGTTTGCCGAGAAGCCCACCGATGACGCGACGCTGGACGAGTTCGCGCTCCCGGCGCCGGCAGGCATCGACGCGGCCTCCGGCGAGCCTTTGACGCACATGGCGTCGCTGGGCATCTACGTCTTCAAACCCGGCGTCCTGCGGGGAACGCTCGAAGACACCGATGATGAGGACTTCGGGGCGGAGGTCATCCCCCATGCCATCGAATCCCAGCGCGTATGCGCATACCGCTTTGCGGACTACTGGGAGGACATCGGCACGATCTCGGCCTTCTACCACGCAGGGCTGAGCCTGACCGATCCGCTGCCGCGTTTCAACCTCCATGATGAGTGCTGGCCTATCTACACCCGCGCGCGCTACCTTCCCCCACCGAAGCTGGTCGACAGCACGGTCGTCAACGCGCTCGTCGNNAGCGAGGTGCACCGCTGCATCGTGGGCATCCGTAGCGTCATCGGCAGCGGGTGCACCATCCGCAACAGCATCCTGATGGGCTCCGACTACTACGATCCCCAATCCCCCGTGCCGGCGAAAGACTGCAGCCCCGGCGCCTGCCCGATGCCGCTGGGGATCGACTACGCGTGCCGCATCGAGAATGCCATCGTGGACAAGAACGCACGCATCGGCGAGGGCGCGGTCATCGTCGGGCGCCCCGGCAGCGGCCTCGACACTGACCGCGACGACTACTGCGTCCGTGACGGAATCGTGATCATCCCGCGCGGGACGGTGCTGGAGGCGGGTGCGGAGATCGTCGTGTAAGTGCAGGCGGCATACGCGCCAGGACGCCTCTCCGAAGGCCCACGCGCCTCCCATTCCAGCGGGGGAGGCAGTCAACCTGGAGACGCGGGCGGGTCGGGAGCAGAGTGAGCGGGGCGATAGGCACGGGCCGGTCGGGCCGCGCAGGGCTCACGATCTGACCATCAGTAGACGAGGGCCCGGGGCAGTGTCGGGTGATTCCCTCGGTCGCGCGGAGCACTGCTGGCCAGAGTAGTCGGAGTGTGGTATGATACCAGCGACGCAGATTTTCCTGGGGCGAGGTCC
>DPJP01000122.1 GCA_003542955.1 Armatimonadota bacterium | reverse complement strand
ACACAACACCCAGCCCACCCACCGGAGAACCCCAATGGAGCCGACAAGTTACTGCCTCAGCAATGTGTGTGAGATCACCGTCCGCCACCTGACCCCGGATGACTACGAACGCGTGCTCGCCTACTTCGAGGGGCTCTCGGAGGCCAGCCGCACATTCTTTGCCCCGCACCCCTTTGATCCCGACCAGGCTCGCAGGATCGTCGACAGCTCGGACATGGCCGACAACGTTCGCCTCGGGGCATTCGCCGGCGGGACCGATGGGCCGATGGTCGGCTACTTCTACTACGAGAGCAGGGAGGGCGTCCGCTACCCGACCGTCGGCTGCGGCGTCGTCGACGAGTACCACGGCAAGGGCCTCGGGCAGGTGCTGATGGACTGCCTGATCGCGGAGGCGAAGCGCAACGGCAAGCCCGGCCTGCGGCTGACGGTGAACAAGCCCAACCACCGCGCGCTGCGCGTCTACAGCAAGTACGGATTCCGCATCAGCGGCCAGGCCCAGGGCCGCTCACACCACGAGATGGAGTTGGACTTCGCGGCTGAAGGCGCCTCCTCGAAGCACCGCTGCATGTACCTGCACCCGATTGACTGGAAGCTGACGCACCTGACCGCCGATACCTGGACGCTGCAGGAGTGGCAGCTCTACCTGGACTTCATCCAGGCCGCCGGCGCGAACATGCTCAAGNNGCATCTGGCCGACACAGTACTACCACCCCGAGCACCCCGAGACCGACAGAAACCGCCGCCACTGGGAGACGCTCAAACAGGCGCTGGCCTACGCGCATGTACTCGACCTGCAGACCCATGTGGGCTTTTCGGCCAACTGCGTGCCGCCGCATGCGTGGCTGGCCAACCCCGAGCAGCGCGCGACGGAGGTCCACTACAACGGCATCCACCTCTGCTGGCAGCGCGGCAAGGACACCATCACGCAGTTCTCGGGTCACCTGATCGAGCAGTTCGCCGATGTCGCCGACGGCTTCATCGTCTGGTATGCCGACCCCGGCCTGTGCATCTGCGAGCAGTGCGTCCCCTATACGCCGGTGATGCTCGACATCAAGCAGACCTACGAGGCTATCGCCGGCGACCGCGCGCAGGTGCATCACTGCCCGTGGTGGATCTGGCACTTCGAGGACGGCACGCACGAGCCGCTGCCCGTCACGCCCAACATCCGACGTGACTTCCTGAGCAGCCTGCCCGCCGGGGACTGGGTGCCGCTCTATGACCAGGACCCAAAGAGCATCGACATCGCGCGGGAGCTGGTGCTGGAGGTGCTCAGCTTCGCCTTCTTCCTCGATCCGGAGGGCGGCAACGAGGCCCACAATGTCCTCCCCCGCACGCGCTTCGGTCGCATCGAGGAGGCCGTCACAGGCGCTCGGGAGCGCGACCTGGGCCTGCTGGCGTACCGGCTCACACCATACACACAGATGGCCCAGGATTGGCTCTTCTTCCGCAGGCAGCTCTACCCGGGCATCAGCCGGGAGCAGGCGCTGGAGCAACTGGCGCGGTTCATCGGCGTCGGGGAGCAGCTCGTGGAGGCGCTGAACCTGCTTGACCAGTGGTGGGAGGGCCGCGGCATCGAGGCCCTGCGGTCTGCCGCGGAGATCATCCGCCCGATGGTGGCGGAGCGGCCCGAATACATGACACACCTTGCGGCGGCGCTCGAAGTGCTGCTGATGCTCGCGGAGGTCGGTTCAGTCAATGGCTGGCAGGTGACTGATGAGTTAGTCGCCAAGGTACAGGAGTACATGGAGCAGACGAGTACCTTTACGGCCTTCACCCACGAGCAGTTGTGGGATATGGCGCGCGCGCGGCCCTTCATCCGCCAGCGGCTCGAGTGGTGGATGGGCGTGCTGGCAGCAGAGATGGGAGGGCGGTAAGGCGTGCNNACGACGGCGCGGGGCGGAGAGGGGAGCACGGCAAAGGGCGCCGCCCTCAGTTGCCTCGCGTGGCGCAGGCTTCAGCCTGAGGCTGTTCGGTCACCACACACAGGCAGGTCATCACCATGTCTGAAGTCATGCGAGAAGTCCAGATCGGGGCTGCGAAGCTCCGTGTCGTCCACGGCGACCTGACACAGGCCGGCACCGAGGCCATCGTCAATGCAGCCAACTCCGAGCTGCAGCACGGCGGCGGGGTGGCTGCGGCCATCGTGGCGGCGGGCGGCAGAATCATCCAGGAGGAATCCGACAAGATAGGCCCCGTCCCCGAGGGCGAGGTGGCTGTCACTACCGCCGGGGACCTCGACAGCATGTATGTCATCCATGCAGTGGGGCCGAAGGGCAGCGACCCGCAGGCGGATGAGAAGCTCGCCCGCGCGGTCCGCAACGCACTCGACGAGGCTTACGGGCTCGAGCTTGCCAGTATCGCCATGCCTGCCATCAGCTCCGGCATCTTCGGCTTCCCCAAGGAGCGCTGCGCGGAGATACTGCTCACCACCGCCCGTGGCTGGCTCGAGAAGGCGATGCAGAGAGACCTCGTGCAGATCGACATGGTCAACATCGACGAGCACACGACGCAGGTATTCTGCAAGACCTTCGACCGGCTCTTCCCCCATGCCGCTCCCGGCGGCCCGTACGCCGAGCCGATCGTCTACGAGGACGAGGAGCAGGACTTCGTCCTCGACGGTGAGTGTGACGAAGAGACTCGCGCGACGGTCCGCGACTGGCTCATGGGCGAGACGCTCGCCGAGCCGTTGCCGATCCAGGTCGCCTGCTCGGTCAACGGCTACAACCGCCACGAGTTCGGGGACGCCTTCCTCGCCGACACGATGAAGCGGCTCGACACCGGGCAGGGCGAGCAGCTCAGCACGCAGGAGCTGCTGGATACGCTGTTCCTGATCCAGCGCATGCGGCGCTTCACGGAGACCGGCGTGGGCGAACTGTCGCTGATGGAGAGGTTTGCCGCCGAACTCATGAAGCACGAGCGGGCGGAGGTCGAGGAGCAGGAGGAGCGCATCATGCTGATCCTGCGCGAGCGCGCCTACGCCAGAAAGCCCGTCAACCTGCTCAAGCGTGAGGATGAGTGGGAGGACGACGACGGCTACTAACGCCCGGAGGTGCTGCAGATGGCAGAGCAGACAGTGATGATCAATCGCGCGCCGGTGCTGACACTCTGGGGCGCAATCGTTGCCGAGCGCATGGGCTATGACTGGGAGGCCGCGCTGACGTTCGGCAAGGCGATGGCGGGGCTCAATGCCCAGGCCAAGGGCCGCAGCCTGGGCATCTTCGGGCCGCCGAAGACTGTCGAGCGCGACGGGACGCCGAAGAAGCGCGGCATGGGGGAGGAGTTCTGGGTTGAGGTCTGCGGGCGGCCCGTACCGGCGAAGAACACTGATGACGGGCCCCGCGCGGTGGTCAAGGACAAGCCGATCGACCCGGCCTCGGTCACGAAGTACCTGGAGGGCAAGTTCAAGGACGATCTCGAGGCCGTGGCCGCGGCGATGCGAGAACTGGCAAACGCCTTCGCGCCTGACGAGCTTGCGGGTGCGGCGTATGGGCTCTACGAGAGCTTCCGGCCCGAGATTCCGAAGGGCGAGAAGGGCTGGGGCCGTCCGGGCGAGCTGAGGCTGGACTTGATCCGGTCACTGGGGACGAAGGCGTGAGACACATCGGCCGCCGCATGCTGGCCGCGATCTCAGAGGAGTAGCGCCCGTGCGTATGAAGGCAGCCATGCTCGTCGGACTTGCCGCACTCACTGCCGCGCTCGTGCACGCCCAGCCATCCCACCAGTTGCACGCTCTGGTCACCACCTATCTCTACGGCTCCGAAGCCGAGAAGGCCGCTGCGCTCGCGAACCTTCCGGAGTATACCGGCGACCCCATCGCACTTGTGCAGTCGTGCATCAAGCATCAGTGGGACGGGCGCACGACGGGCAAGCAGCTTGACGAGCGCTTCGAGCTGCCGCATCTGCGCGCGCAGTATCCCGACGAGGTGCTCAACTTCCTCGTGCCCGAGAGCTATGAGCCCGCGCAGCCGACCGGGCTCTTGATCCTGCTCCATGGCGGGGGCCACGGCACCCCACGCACCGTCGCGGAGCACTGGCTGCGGGAGGCCGGGGAGAAGCCGGGCGCGTATCATTTCGGCACGGAGTTGGCCCGGATGCCCTACATCTCCGTCGCGCCGAGTAACCTGCTGATCGAGGGCTGCTCGCACCGCTGGTCGCTGCCGGAGTCGGATGCCTACCTGCTGGCAATCATCGAGGAGGCCGCCTACCGCTATCACATCGACGCCGACCGCGTCTACCTGGTCGGGGAGTCGATGGGCGGGTTCGGCGCGTACCACGCGGTGCAGACCATCGGCGACCGCTTCGCCACCATCGGCGCACATGGGGGAGCGTGGCGGTACGGCTTCTGGGAGGGCCTGCACGGGACCGACTTCTACATCATGCACGGATTCAATGACGCGACGCGCGGCGTGCGCAAGCGGAACACGGATGTCGCATACGCGCGCTTCGCTTCGGCGTGCCTGGCGGGGTACCACGTCCCACACACCTACGTGGAGCACCAGGGCGGGCATGATTTCTCCGACCCACTGGCGCGCGAGACGATGACTGGCTTTCTGGAGGCGATTGGGGAGCGCCGTCGCAACCCTTACCCGCCGACGGTCGTCACCGCCTCGATGAAGGGATGCTTCACTCCGGCACCCACACCCGACTTCTTTTGGGTCAGCATCGAGGAAACCACGCCCGGCAAGTTTGAGCTTGACGGCATGCGGGGGTACCGGGGCGGCGAAGACCCGTGGTCGCTGGACTTCAGGCATGCCCTCGAGGCCATCGAGGGAGGCACAGTGCGCGCGACCAACAACGGCGACAACACTTTCACCGTCGAGACCAGGAACACAGCCTGCTTCAGCCTGTGGCTGCATCCGGCAATGGTGGACTTCGGCAGGCCCGTGAAGGTCATCGTCGATGGGAAGATGCGCTTCGAAGGACTCGTGGCGCCCAACCTCGCGACGGTGCTGGAATCGTTTGACCGCCGCCGGGACCCGGGGATGCTGTTCTCCGCGCGCGTGGAGGTTGATCTGCGGGCGGATCAGGGGGAATGAAAGACGCCCGGCCTGCCATCGATCAGGAGGCAAGCCGGGCGCGGTTGTACGCGTCAGTACACCGCGCACGCCGCATACGACTCCGGCGCGGCGGGATCACCGACAGCAGATCGACGCGTCGCACTCGCTACGCGCCCACCTGTGGCAGGTTGTCGGCGGCCGGCGTCCTACGGACTCAGCCTGATACCCGACAGGTTCTGGCCACTCGACCACTTGGCGTGGCCGTCCCAGAAGCCGATGTTCATGCCATCATTGTGTCGCAGCGCGCCAATGTAGCGGGCTTGCGCCCTATCCATGAACAGGATGCCGCCGATGTTGACGTTGTAGTCGGCGTAGGGCCGTTCGACCATCTCACACATCACCAACGTCTCAGCCGGGACCTGGATCTGCGCCAGCGCGATGCTGCCGGTCCGGTTGCCGTATCCGTAGCTGCAGGGGAACGACGCCCACTCGGCCCCCCAGTAGGTCGGGTTTCCGGCCACTGAGGTGCAGGTGTTGCGGAGGCTGTCACTCGGGCAGACGAAGACCTGCTGGTTCTTGACGTAGGGTACCGCAGATGCCCATGGATGGGCGTGTGAGTTCATGTCGACCGCCGCGCCTGGTGGAGTCCGCTCGTCGTAGTCCTGAACGTACTGGAGTATCGCAAGCGTTATCTGCTTGACGTTGTTCAGACAACTCGACTGCCGCGCTTTCTCACGGGCCCTGGCGAAGACGGGGAAGAGAATCGCCGCCAATATGGCAATGATGGCGATGACGACCAACAACTCAATAAGCGTGAAACCTCGACGTATCATAGTGCGCCTCCTCATGTTGTCCGTACGACGCTCTGTTGCGTCGTCCCTCCCTATGACTACGTTCGCACCCAAAGGTATCCACTTGTGACATGGCATGTCAAGACAAATTGCCCGCCAGGGCGCTGCTATCCGGGTCGGGCGCGACCTTCCTGAGTGTGCCAATTGACCACACGATCAGCATCTGCCCGATGATGTAGCTCCACCAGACAGCCTCGCCGATGTACTCCCAGCGGGTATCACGGAGCGCCCAGGCGCCGAGCATCACATCAGACAGCATGAACAGCCCCGCGCCGACGGCAGTCTGGATGAAGCGTCGATCCCCCAGCGCCAGCGCCAGCGCCATGCCGCCCATCGAGCCGATGATGAGGGCGTAGACGAGAGCGCCGATGTTGAGCGCGGCCGCGGCGGCAGGGTTTCGGACGAAGATGCTCCAGCATGCAACGCCGACGGCGACCGCCATGCCCATCGAGGCCCATCGGACCCGCGCGGATGTGAGCCCCAGCCGGCCCGCGACGATTGCGAACGCGATGATATAGATGATGTGCGCGGTGCCGAATACCGCGATGCCCGTGAGGATCGGCTCAGGTGTGGGGATGATCTGGCCCATCACGACATCACCGAGGCACGACACACTCATGCCCAGGGCGACCATGAGGCGAATCGGCCCCAGGCCGTCACGGGGTCCACCCGCATAGAGCACCCAGCCGATCAGCACCAGCAGCGGCGAGGTGCTTCGGAAAAGCCATGTGACCGTCGAGTGGGCTACCGGGGCGTTAGTGAGTTCCAGGGCCAAAGAGCCGACGAGCGCCACCGTCCAGAGCGTGAGCAGCGCTCCGAGCACGATTCGGACCGGCCTGCAGAATGAGACAAGCATGGCGGGCACCTTTTCGGGCGGCGACCGGCACACATCCGTGCGCATCGCAGGGGAACGGCTGACCCCAGCCTCTCAGCCCCCACATCGCGGCAGGTGCCGGCCTCCAGTGAATCCAACCTATCACATGTGAGCGGGCGGTGAGCGCCACGCCCGTCCACGATTGCACTATTCCGCCGTCAGGCCCGCAACCCTTCAGGCGCCGGCCGCGCCCGGGTGCGAGCCGACGGATGACAGGTGACGCCCGATCATGCCATGCCCACAGCTCCACTCTGCGACCGACCGCGTCAGGCGGCTTGTTGACATCGCTTTGTCGCATCATGTCCAGCGGCCGTGGGAGGCCGAGTTGTACTCCGGCGAGTCGCTTGCCTCGAGCCTGGACGATCCCTTCTGGGTTCGGCGGCGAGGGAAGGCCGTCGCGCATATCCTCCGCAACGCCGCGGTTGAGATCGGCGAAGAGGAACTGCTGGTCGGCAGGCCCTCGCTGAAAGAGCCGACTCGTGAGGAGGCGGAGCGGCTGAAGAAGGCGCGCGTCTTCCTCGGTGCGCAACCGCGGGCCGCCGGGCAGTCGGGCCACTGCTGCATTGATCTGCAGAAGCTGCTCAGCCTCGGCGCGGCCGGAGTGAGAGACGAGGTGAGGACGCTCCGCGCCGCGCGCGATGCCGCGAATCCCGCCGACACCGCTGCCATCGCCTTCTATGACGCCTGCGAGGAGGCGCTCGACGGGTTGTGTGAGTATGCCCGTCGCTATGCGGAGGCGGCCGAACGGCTGGCCGAGACCGCAGCCTCACAGCGGCGCGAGGAGCTGCTCCGGATTGCCGACCGCTGCCGCCGGGTGCCGGAGCACCCCGCGCGCACCTTCGCCGAGGCGCTGCAGGCGGTGAGTATGGTCAATGGGGTGCTGCACTGGGCGCAGGGGACGGGGCTGGTCTCACCCGGGCATCTCGACCGCTGGGCGCTGCCCTACTACGAGGCCGATATCGCCGACGGGACGCTGACGCCGGTGCAGGCGCAGGAGCTGCTCGATTGCTTCTACATCATGCCGAATGAGAACGTGCAGCGCGTGCTGGCAATCGGGCTGATGGTCGGGGGCCGCGACGAAGGCNNAGGCGGACTGGACGTCACCAACGACCTCTCCTACATGTGCCTGCAGGCGATTCGCAATGTGGGCCTGGCCTACCCGGGCGTCGGCATCTGCTACCATGGGGGGACACCCGCCGACCTGCTGGAGCTGGGCTGCGCGGTCCTGTCCGAGGTCGGCGCCAACCCGGCCGTGTTCAACGACGATGTCATCATCCACGGGCTGCTGAGGGCCGGCGTCATGCCGTGGGAGGCGTGCGAATACCAGAACAGCACCTGTGTCGAGATCACTCCCGCCGGTGCGAGCAACATCTGGGTGGCGAGCCCGTATTTCAACCTCTGCCAGATACTGCTTGACCTGCTGGGGGAGATTGCCGCGGGTGCAACGACCGCGGGGAGCTTCGATAGCCTGTTCACCACGTACACCGAGCGGCTGGGAGTGGCGATCCATGATGCCGTCGGCCGCAACAACGTCAACCGCCATAGCTGCTACGCGAACCGGACTTTCCCGCTCATCTCCTGCTTGACGCGCGACTGCCTGGAGCGCGGACTGGATATCGACCAGGGCGGGGCGCGCTACAACTGGATCGAGTGCTCATTCGTGGGGCTGGCTAACTTCGTCGATTCGCTGGCGGTGATCCGCGAGTACGTCTACGGAGACCGGGCGCGGGAGCCGGCGGGCGAGAGTATCGCGGAGCGCATCGGCGCGCTGCTGGACATCCTGGGCTCCGACTTTGCAGAGAAGGAGGACCTGCGCAGGGAGTTCATCAACCGCGTACCCAGCTACGGCAATGATGAGCCGTGCGTGGATGAACTGGCGGTGCGCATCACCGACTTCATCGCGCAGGAGTGCTCGAAGCACGACGTGGTGCTGGGTGGGGGCTTCAAGCCGGGCTTCTTCTGCTGGGTGATGCACGAGCGGCTGGGCTCGGAGACGGGCGCGACGCCCGACGGCCGCAGGGCGGGGACGCCCTTCGCCGACGGCGCCGGCCCCGCGCAGGGCCGGGAGCGCAAGGGCCCGACGGCCGCGGTCAAGTCGATCACCTGCTGGGACCACACGCCGATGCTCGGGGGGCTGGTGCTGAACCTGAAGTTCTCCCGCGAGGCGCTGGCCTCGGACGAGAGCAGAGCCAAGCTCGCCGACCTGATCCGGACGTACATGCGGCTGGGGGGCTTCGAGGTGCAGGTGAATGTGGTTGACCGGCAGACGCTCGTTGCCGCGCAGGCCGACCCCGAGCGCTACCGCGATCTGGTGGTGCGGGTGGCGGGCTACACGGACTACTTCACGGGCCTCTCCCGCGCGATGCAGGATGAGATCATCGCGAGGACCGAGTTCGAGGCGGTGTAGGTTAGGAACTCCCGAAATCGCCGGTGTGGGACGTGATGAGCGCCTGAGAGCGTGGGGGTTCGCCTGCTGGCTGTCGCGGGAAGTAGATGTCCGGCTTTGGCGTCACACGGGGCCTTGAGAACAACGGCTGG
>DPJP01000269.1 GCA_003542955.1 Armatimonadota bacterium | reverse complement strand
AGTCTCGCAAGCGAGCCTTCAGCCCGGAGAGGGGCCGGGGGTGAGGCAATGTGGGGCCGATGCAGAACTCCATCCTCCCCCTCACACCGCCTTGTAGTACACGCTCCCGGCCTTCTGCAGCGGCTCGACGCGGTCCTCCGCAAGCAGCGCCTGGACGTACTTGGTCGCTTCATTCGGATGGATGCTCAGGCCCAGCGCGATATCGTTTATCGTGCACGGACGACGCCGAAGCAAGTCATGGACTGCCTCGGAGGTCTGCTGATGGTAGAGGTCGCCCGAGTAGTCCTCCGGGAGCGGGGCCACGATCTCAGTCAGCGGGCCGAGCAGGTCGCGGGCATGGGCCAACTCGGCGGGGGAGAGGGCGCGGGCGTCGGGCTCCGCGGGGGGCCGCACCACGGTGTTGATCTGCACGCGATGCGGCTGGATGCGCTCGACGGCACGACGGATGGCGGACAGCTCTTCGTCGGAGTCGTTGATCCCCTGGACCAGCATCACCTCAAGCCACGTCTGCCCGGCGCATTGCTCGCGCGCGGCGGCTATGCCCTCGATGAGCCCCTCTACATCAAGCCCCTCCGCGGGGCGATTGACGCGCGCGAAGGCCGCATCGGTTGCCGCATCCAGGGATGGAATCAGCAGGTCCAGGCCGCTCACCTGGGCCCGCACCTGTGGGTCTCCCAGCAGCGTCCCGTTGGTCAGAAGCGCCATCGGGATCTCGGTATGCTGCTGAACGAACTCGATGATCTGGTCGAGTTCGGAGTTGAGTGTCGGCTCGCCGGAGCCCGAAAGCGTGATGTAGTCGGCGCTCCCACCGCCGTCGAGCCAGCGACGCAGTTCGTCGATTACGTCTGCAGCCGCCACGTAGGGCCGCCGTTGGGTGGTCAGCGTCGTCGTCGGGCCAAGCTGGCAGTAGATGCAGTTGAGGCTGCACACCTTGAAGGGCACAATATCCACGCCCAGCGACCGTCCGAGCCTGCGTGAAGGCACGGGTCCGAACAGGTGCGTGTACTGCGTATGGTCGGGGTTCATCTCTACCATGCTCCCAATCTCACGGGCGTGCCGTGAGCGCTTCGACGACTGAGTTGAACGCATCCCTGATTGCCGCGGGGGCCTCCGACGCCGTCAGCGATCGCCCGGAATCGCACAGACTCACGACCTCGGGCACCAGCGGGAGCCTGCCCAGGAAGGGTACCCCCATCTGCGTGGCCATCTGTTCGCCACCGCCGGATGAGAAGATCGGAGTCTCTTTGCCGCAGTGGGGGCAGATGAAGCCGCTCATGTTCTCGATCACGCCGACAACAGGCAGCTTCACGGCGCCCGCGAAGTTGATCGCCTTGCGGCAGTCGTCCTGGCTGACGCGCTGTGGGGTGGTGACGATGATGACGCCGTCTACATTGGGGAACGCCTGGGCGACAGTGAGTGGCTCATCTCCGGTGCCGGGCGGGAGATCGACAAACAGGTAGTCAAGATCTCCCCAGTTGACATCGGCGATCAGTTGCCTGATTGCGCTTGCCCGGAGCGGCCCTCTCCAGATAGTCGGGCTGTCGGGGTTGTCCAGCAGCATCCCCATCGAGATGACCTTGAGCCCGTCCGCGGCCGCTACCGGTTGCAGCAGCCCTCCAGCCATCGTCGGGGACATGCCGTCGGTACCCGTCATCACCGGCACGTTGGGGCCGTGGAGGTCGGCATCGAGCAGGCCGACGCGGCTGCCCTGCCTTGCGAGAGTAGATGCCAGGTTGGCGGCCACGGTAGACTTTCCCACGCCGCCCTTGCCGCTCATGACCAGCAGAATGTGATCGATGCGCTCGGCGCGCTGCTCGATGGTCTGCTGCTGCTTCTCGTACTGCTGCAGCCGTTCTGTTGCGGATTGCTGCTGCTCCGACATCGGTGCCTCTTTTCTGTGCGGCGGGTTTCAGACCCCCAGCATCTGCTCAATGCTACTCCAGGCTTTCCGGATGCCCTGCGCCACCGGGCCGTCCTGGTACTCGACCAGCGGGACGCCATGGGCCATCGCCGCGGTCACCGACTCATCATACGGCAACTCGGCGAGAACCTCCACGCCTCGCTGCGCACAATACTGCCGGATGCGCCGCGTATTGTCGGCGTTGATGTCGGCTTTGTTGACGATCACGGTCATCGGCACGCCGAAGTGCCGGATCAGGTCTGCGACCCGTTCCATGTCGTGAATACCCGAGAGGCTGGGCTCGGTAACGACCAGCGCCATGTCGACATCGGCGATGGCGGCGGTGGCGACGCAGCCGATGCCGGGCGCGCCGTCGATGAGTATCAGTTGCTTGCCCTGGAGCAGGGCGATGTCCTCGGCCTTTTGCCGTACCATCGTCACCAGTCTGCCGGAGCTTTCCGCGCCCGGCAGCAGGCGGGCATAGGCGAGCGGGCCATAGTCGGTCTTCGCCTGATACCATGTGCCGCAGGCGACTTGCTCCATGTGGAGAGCCTTCTCGGGGCACACGATGGTGCAGAAGCCGCAACCCTCGCAGGCCAGCTCATCGACCGCGTCGACGGTGATTGCGTCAAAGCGGCATACGCGCTCGCACTCCCCGTGCCGCTTGCACGCCTGCTCGTCGCGGACTGCTATCTGCGCGCCCATGAAGTCGCCGCTATCGATCACGGTCGGGTTGAGCAGTTGGTAGAGATTGGCCGCATCAACATCACAATCGGCCAGAACCTTGTCATGTGCAATAGCGGCGAAGGAGCCCAGGCACGTTGTCTTACCCGTGCCGCCCTTCCCGCTGACGACGGTCAGTTGGCGGAACGAAGCGTTCATCAGTTGCAGCTCCTGTCATTTGTGCAACCCGGCGAAGTCAGGCCGGCAGGGCCGTTGCCCCCGTGTGCGTCGTGAGCGTGTGCGGCCGACGCATGTGACCAGCTCTGATTGCGCTTGCCCTTGCTCCCCTCTCCGCCCNNGAGAGGGGCTGGGGGTGAGGCACGGACTGCCGGCCTGTCTGGTTGTCATCTGGCTCCGTGCGGCTGCGCCTGGTCGCTGCTACCACCAGCCGCCGCCCCGGCCACGACCGAACCCCATGCCCATGCCGCGACCAAAGCCCATGCCGAAGCCGCGACCGAAGCCGCCGCCCCGGCCCCAGGCCATGCCGCCGCCACACGGACCCATTCCGCGGCGGAAGCCGGAGAACGGGCGGCCCCAGTAGCCACCCCCGAAGGGAGCGCCTGCGCCGTAGGCCATGCCATAGCCGTAGGGCATCCCGTAGCCGCCCATCGCGTATGGCATCTGTCCCCAGCCGAAGGGCCGCGCGTAACCGCCGTAGCCTCCATACGCTGAGGCGCCGTAAGGGTTGCACATGCCCCGACCTCCACCGGTCATTGGTCCCATTCCTCTCGGTCCTGTCCCGTCAAATCCTGGCATAATCGCACCTCCCTGGTGCTTTCTCTATGTGTTGTTCGTGCTGCCGGCGATCTGTCGCCGGATTGTCTGCGGACTCACGCACGCGCCATCTTGGTGCCACACTTGGGGCACGCAACCTGCATGCAGGGCACGCCCCGCTGGTGGGGAGCCCTGGCGCCGCACTTGGGGCAGACGCAGTCGCCCCCGGGCCCGGCCGCCGAAGGGCCACCCATGCGGCCCATCCCACCGCCTCGGCCCATGCCACCGCCCGTACGTCCTCCGCGGCCCATGCCGCGACCGGTGCCGGGCCCTTGCCCGGTTGGGCCTGTCCCGTCTCCTCTGGGCATTGTCAGCTCACTCCTTCCCCGGTCGCCTGCGCGGCGACCATATCTGTGATATGATAGTATACTGTCGCAAGCTCATCGCGCCATTGAGGCATCGTGGCGACCAGTGTCTCTCCGCGAGAGTAGGCCTCCGCGATGCGCCGATCTTGCGGGACGCGAAGCAGCACCTCGATACCTTCCTGCGCGCAATAGCGTTCAACGCCATCATTGCCCGAGCCGTCACGGTTGATGATGACACCGCATGGAACCCCAATACGCCGACACGTCTCGACGGCGTCCTGGAGGTTCGACAGGCCGAAGGGTGTCGGCTCAGTGACCAGGATGCAGTAGTCTGATCCCTCGACCGTCTCCTGCATCGGGCAGGCTGTGCCCGGCGGGGCGTCGAGAATGGTGATGAGGTCATCACGGATTCGGTCTTTGACCGCCTTGGTGACCGGCGTGGCGCGCTGGTCACCCACGTTGAGCGTACCGGTGACGAAGTCGATCTCGCCCGCGGAGCCGCTCTTAACCGTGCCAACCCGCCGCGTCACCTCGGTGATAGCGTCGACGGGGCAGACGTAGGCGCATGCCCCGCAGCCCGCGCAGAGGCCATGGAATGTCAGGACCGCCTGCCTGATGACGGCAATAGCGCTGAACTGGCATGCGCGCGCACAGGCGCCACATCGGGTACACGTATCGAGGTCGACCTCGGGCACCAGCACCTCGACGGGCGCTTGAGCCGTCAACTCCGGCTGCATCAGCAGATGCGCGTTGGGCTCCTCGACATCGCAGTCGATGATCTGCGCGCATCCGGGATAGTGGGCATCGATGGCGATGGCCAGACTCGTCGCCACAAGGGTCTTCCCGGTACCGCCTTTGCCTGCTGCTATCGCTATTGTCAGTTGGCCGTTCGGGTCGACAGACATGATTCCCTGCTCCTGTTCAGTTCCATCCTATTTCGCGTCTGGGCTCTGTCCGAAGCGGGCAGCACCAGCCTTGAGGTCGGCGTTCGGCTCCTCGATGGGGGTGAGGCCGCCCTGCAGCAGCAGCTTGACCATCGCGTCAACCGTCCCCCGGCCTGCGTCATAGACCTGAATGCCGCCGCTCTTGAGTGCGGCCCAGGCGTGCGGTCCCAGAGCGCTCGTAATGACGGCCTCCGCGCCTGCATCGGCGATCAACTGCGCCGCGGCCACTCCCGCGCCGGTCCCGGCCAATGCGCCGGGGTTCTCGATGCCCTCCACCTCGTCGCTCTCGGTGTCGACGATGACGAAGTATGGCGCCCTGCCGAAACGCGGATCGACTACGGACATGCGTTCGGTTCCCCTCGATGACACTGCCACTTTCACGTGCCTGACCTCCTTGCGCGACCTGCGACGCCGATTCCAGGCCCGGCCGGAGCCTACTCCAGGCCCGACTGGAGTTGCTGGATCTGCTCGTCGAGCCACTGAAGCTGCATCTGCAGCATCTGCATCTGCTGCTCGAGCATGTTCCGCTGCATCTGCATCATCTGCAGCTCGTACTCGGCCATCTGCTCGGGTGTCGGACTGCCGAATGCGGGGCCCTGGGGGCCGTACATCGGCGGCATCATCCCGGGGCCCATCGGAGGCGTTCCCCACGGACCGTAGCCCGGCGGCACGTAGCCATCCTGCGGCATCTGCTGCCCGCCGTAGCCCTGACCCGCCATTCCCTGTCCCATGCCGCGACCCATTCCGCGCCCCATGCCACGCCCGGTGCCCATTCCGCCGCCCATGCCGAACTTGTCACCGACAGTCGCATCACTGACCGGGTGTGCCTCGCCGCTCCTGACGGCCTCGACGGCATCTCGGACTGTGCCGCCGGAGTACTGGTAGACCTCCAGGCCTGCAGCACTCAACGCGCCGTAAGCGTTCGGGCCGAAGTTGCCGGCAACAACGGCATCCGCGCCGGAGTTGCCCACCAACTGCGCCGCCTGGATGCCTGCGCCGGAGCCCATCTGGACGCCGGGATTCTCGACGGCCTCGAACTCATAGCTGTCCGCGTCGACGATCACGAAGTAGGCGCACCGCCCGAAGCGGGGGTCCATCTGGGCATCGAGTGAATCTCCACTGGATGTGACTGCAATCTTCATCTGCCAAACCTCCTGGTTCGCTTCTGTCGCGTTCACGATAGGTAACGTATCTTCAGGTACGCGCCGGCGACAGCCCGCCGGTTGCGTTCGCACTCAGGACGTATGGTGACAGGTATCGTCCCCTGGCATCAGCCGGCCCCAGGCGATGGCCTCGAGGGCCTCGTCGATACCGCCAGCCACCCCGGTGATGGTCTGTATATCGAACTCTTCGAAGAAGCCCTGGGCGCGCGGCCCCATCCCACCGGCCACGATGACATCGACTCCGAGTTCACTCAATAGCCTCGGGAGCCTGCCGGGCTCGTGGCCGGGGTTGGCGATGCGCTCCCGCTCAGTGACCTCGCCCTCCTCAATGACCGCGATCTCATACCCTTCGCAGCGTCCGAAGTGCGATGCGACTGTCTGTCCATCAGCGGCGATAGCGACCTTCATTGTCTGCGCTCCACACTCTGTAATTGACATATAGACTGACGTGCCAGAACCCACGCCTGCAACTCGTGGGCTGAACAGCTCCTGGTAGCTACAACTCTGCACACAACTGCGCGAAGTAGACGAGCGCACGCCCGCGCTGGTCGAGTACCTGCGCCCATAGCTTCAGGTGTGTCAGGCCTGCGGGGGTGAGTTTGTAGACGCGCTTGGCGGGGCCGCCCGCGCCGGGCGCCCAGTCAGAGACGACCAGCCCATCGGCCTCAAGCGCTCGTAGCGTGCGGTAGATGACGGCGCTGTCGATTTCAGCATCGGTGAGCGCGAAGTCCTGCACCGCTTCGAGGAACTGATAGCCGTAGTGAGCCTGGTCGGTCGCCAGCAGGTAGAGAACGACTGGCTCCACCAGACGTGACAGATTGCTGGCGATCGACGCCATCGGGTCGGCAGCAGGTTGTTGTCCACGTCTGCATCGTTTTCGCATGATGCTCTCCTATATGTAGAGTACATATAGCACTTCCTGTGCCGTGAGTCAAACGATTCATGCATCTTTTTCAGGGCCGGGCACGTCTAATACTCTGACGAGCGGTGGTGGGCGCCCGGGATTGGGAACGGTCCCTGCGCAATGTAGTTGAACAAAGCGCCGCTTTCGGGTATACTACGGCCCTTCGGGTCTCCGGTGCGTGGGTTCGCCGGATGGCCTTTGCCAGGCTACTGCAGCGTGTGGGGGCGAATGGGCTCGACGTGATGCAGGGCTGGCCGAGACTGCGAGCCGAGATCGCCGGTATCTCGTAAAACACGGCAAAGCTACAACTGCCGAACCTATGGCAATGGCTGCTTAACCGCAGCCCTGGCTACCTAGAGTAGCCATGTCTGCCCCGTCGCGCCGGCCGGATGGGGGTCAGGCATCAAAAAGGCCGACTACCGCTGCAGACGAGGCCCCAACGGCTGCAGGGGGAATCTAACAGGGGACGGTCTGGGACAGGTCTTGTGCACGGGTCCTGCCTGGATTGTACCAAATCGTGCGCTATGCTCGTAGAGGTCACGGATNNCTCCACCATTTTGTCTCCGCATGAGGAGACAAAATGGTGCCCCGCCGTAGCCCGCACCGCCCCGTCAGGGGCGGCAAGGGCGTAGGCGGGCAGCCTTGCTTGCACTCCACCGGCGTTCAGCATCTTGCCTGAGTGCGTATGGGGTCGCTTCGGGGTCCCTCAGGCCTCGGAGCGACCGTGCATGTCGAAGTGGGTCTACATCCTCCGCAGCGTGCACAACCCGTCGCACACCTACACGGGCATCAGCACGGATCTCCGTCGCCGCCTTGCCGAGCACAACGCCGGCAAGCTGCAGGCACTCAGGCCCGTTACTGCGGTCGCAACGACGCCCATGCACCGCTTGCCCCGTGGCAGACTCGACTGAACGCAGGTTGTGGGCGGTCCGCGACGTATGGTAGAATGGCGGCACAGGACGGCCACCTATCGCGCGACGCTGCGTGATTCGCGTGTTGGGGAGCACCCACCTTGAGGAACGATCCACTGCCCCGGCTGGACACGGATACCGGAATGCGGGCACGCCTGCGACCCTATTGCAGACTGGCTGCCGGCGAGGTCTGGACCGACCACGCTGCAGGCCACAGAGTGGCATGCCTGGACGCGGCCGCTGCAGCCTCCGTCGAGACCATGATGGGTGGCGAAGTCGCTCATCTCGCGATACAGGACCCCCCGTACAACCTCGCAGCATTCGGGCAGAAGCGGCCGGACGAGTTCATCGAGTGGTGCACGAAGTGGGTTGCGAATACCTCGCGTGCGCTGGCGTCTGACGCCTCGTTGTACGTCTGGTTGGGCGCCGACCAGAACAACGGATTCCAGCCACTGCCCGATTTCATGATCATGATGCGTGGCTTTCCCGAGTTCGCCGCCAGGTCATTCATCACCATGCGCAACCAGCGCGGGTACGGAACACAGGCCAACTGGATGGCCGTGCGCCAGGAGCTTCTCTACTATACCAAGGGGGCGCCTGAGTTCGAGGTCCAGTACACCGATATCCCAAAGCTGGTCCGCGGATACTACAAAGACGTCGAGGGGGTACGCACGGAGAATCTCGAGCGAAGCAGATCCGAGAACATCCGCGCGGGCAATGTATGGGTGGACATCCAGCAGGTCTTCTACCGCATGGAGGAAAACGTCTCCGGATGCTATGCCCAGAAGCCGCTGAGAGCGATCGAGCGCATCGTCAGGGCGAGTTCGAGGCCTGATGACCTTGTGGTCGACTTTTTCGCCCACTCTGGAACGACACTGCTGGCTTGCGAGAGACTGGGCAGGCGGTGCTATACAGCCGATATTGATCCCGTCTACTGCGAGATCACCATCCGGCGGCTGGAGCGTTCTCGCGCCCTGGGCCGTACGGGATGGCAGAATGGGAACCCATTCGAGGTTGAACTGGCAAGGGAAGCCGCCATCGTCAACACTCCCGAGGCCGGCGTGACCGCCCAGACCTCCCTGTTCTGAGCGAGGCGAGAATGGACAAGCTACGCGCCCGCCTGCAGGACCTGATCCACGAACTCGACGACGCGGACGATGTGCGCGCCGCTCTGAAGAGCCTGATATCAGTGTATCCGTTCAGTGAGTACGAAGCCATGGTCTGCGCTCTTCTTGCCCGAGACAAGCTCACCTGGCCCGACTACCTGGCGCTACGCGAAGAGTACCTCGCCCGAAACCCCTACCTGCACCTGTTTGAGATGAGCGCTCCGCGGGCCTTTGGCGAAACGTGGGCACACCGCCATCTCACGGACCTTGCTCCAGAACTCCAGAAGGCCTCGATGAAACTCGATCCGTCCTATACCCGGCAGCAGTACGATCTCTGGCTTGACGGCGGAGTACGCATCGAGGTGAAGGCCTCCCGTGCCGTCGACGCCGATAGAGATGGGCCGCTGTACGCAAAGGCCCTTTCCTCCCGCTCCAGCGCGCGCTTCGACATGAACCTCCAGCAAGTCAAGTGTGACTGCTGTGAAGTATTCATCTGGGTCGCCGTCTGGCGCGACAGAATCCGGTACTGGGTGCTGAACGCCGACGAAGTCGCCGCGAATCCCTGCTATTCCCCACGGCAGCACCGCGGCAATGTGGGCGAGGGGCAGTTGCATCTCAACAGAGAGAACGTCGCGGATTTCGCACAGTACGAGACCACGCCACCCCAATTGCTCGACGCCGTCAGGGCGGCACACGAACGCCTCCATCCTGCCTGATCGNNCAGGTGCCATCCGTCCCCTTGCCGAACCACCCCGCACATGTCACCCCGGCACAAGGCGGTATGCACCATGCTTCGGATCGAGACATCCGGCTCATGGCGTGAGATGGGACGGGCCCTCGCCGAGGCATTCCCCGACCAGCTCCGCGAGTTCATCGAACTCTTCACGCCCGACGTCGCGCGCGGGCAGGTGCCCAGAATCGCGCCCACACTCCGTGAGATGACGCGGCAGTACGCGCCCGAGTTGCTCGACGAGACCGCCGGCATGGCCGAGGTGCTCGCCCTGCCCCCAGGCGGCCTGCTGTGCTACAGGATGTTCGTCGACGCCAACGCGCTCAAGCCCAGGCAGGGCTGCTCCGTGTTCATGCTTGACGACGCCCCCGAGGGGTCGCTGCTGGCGCGCACATGCGATATCGAGCCGGAAACGCACGCGAACCAGATATGCCAGATACGCCGCCCCGACGACGGGATGGCCACCATCACACTGACCTACGTAGGGTTGGTGTCCTCAATCGGGATGAACGAAGCGGGGTTGGGCCTTGCCGGGGCGAGCGCGAGACCGGCGGAGGNNAGGAGGGAACGGCCTCCGGCCCGGGGATGAACATCGTCGCCTTCAGCGCCCTGCAGCGGTGCCAGAGGGTCCACGAGGCCGAAGACCTTCTGTGCGCTCAACCGCTCGTGGGGAAGGGCTCAGTCCAGCTGCTCGCAGATGCGGAGGGGGACTGCCGGCTGCTGGAGTTCGTGCACGGGAGACGCGCGGTGAGCGTCCCTCGGCCTGCCTGCCGGTCCTGGGATGCAGCCACCAACTTCCACCCCTCAGGCCGGACTCCCAGTGAGCCCCGCCTCGGCGTCGACTACAACTCCTACGCGCGCTACGGCCGCATCGTTCACCAGCTGATGACCAACCCTCGGGCGCACTCAGTCGCCGGCGCACAGGCTTTGCTCGGCGACATCTCCCAGCCGGGCAGGTACATCCCGGAGGGCGCCTTTCCCCTGCAGACCGCGTATGCGTCTGTCTTCGAGTTGCGCACGCGTGTGTGTCACCTGTGCGCCGGCAACCCCCTGCGCNNCTGCGCGAGCCGTTCGAGGCAATCGCACTCTGAGCGTCGCGCACGCCGCCGTCGGGCCCCCGGACCCCACCGCTCCGTCTCGTTGCAGGTTCGGGCCTCCATAGCGTATAATTGACACCGCATAGATGCCTGCCCCGGGACCCGCCCACCAGGAAGGAAGCCGCCCTTGCTCCGTGTCGATGGCCGTGAGAATAACCAGCTTCGAGAGTGCACGCTCACTCTGAATGTCAACAGGTACGCCGAAGGCTCGTGCCTGGTATCACTCGGGCACACGAGGGTCTACTGCACCGCCAGTGTGGATGACCGCGTGCCGCCATTCCTGTTCAACACCCAGCAGGGGTGGGTGACCGCCGAGTATGGGATGCTGCCGCGGGCGACCTCCGACCGCAACGATCGCGAGGGTGGGACGCGCGTGGGCGGTCGCACGCACGAGATTCAGCGTCTGATCGGCCGGAGCCTGCGTACCGTCACGGACATGGAGGCTCTGGGCTCTCGCACAATACGCCTGGATTGCGATGTGCTGCAGGCCGACGGCGGCACACGCACCGCGAGCATTGTGGGCGCGTATGTGGCCCTGGCCCAGGCGTGCGGGTGGCTGATGGAGAAGAAGGTGCTCAAGCGGTGGCCGCTGCTCACGGAGGCGGCCGCGATCTCGGTGGGCATTGTGGCGGGCGAGCCCGTCCTCGACCTGTGCTACACAGAGGACTCCCAGGCTACCGTCGACATGAATGTGGTCATGACCGCCAAGAAGGAGTACATCGAGGTCCAGGGCACCGGCGAGGGGCGCCCCTTCACGCGCGACGAGCACGACGCGATGCTGCAGTTGGCCTGGAGCGGGATAATGACACTGATTGAGAAGCAGAAGCAGGCACTCGCGGCGGTCGGGCCGTACAAGAAGGGATGACACGTCGGGTGGCAGGTGCGCGGTGCAGGCTGGTCATAGCTTCTCACAACCGGGGGAAGATAGCCGAGTTGCGTGGGCTGCTCGATTCCCTTGGTGTCGATGTTGCGGGCCTGCCCGACCTGCCGGGCTCGACCGACCCCGACGAGCCCCACGAGACCTTCCTCGACAACGCCCNNGCCCGCCACAAGGCGCTGCTGGCATCGGAATTCGCGCAGTTGCCCGCGATCGCCGATGACAGCGGCCTGATGGTCGATGCGCTGGGCGGAAGGCCGGGGGTCTACTCGAGCCGCTACGGCGCCGATGATGCTGAACGTGTCCGGCGCCTGCTCACTGAGCTCGACGGCGTGCCGCCCGAGCGTCGCGGGGCCCACTTCATCTGCGCCATTGCGCTGGCGGCCGAGCGGCGGGTCCTGGGAGACTGGGAAGGTCGCTGTGACGGCAGTATCCTGACTGCCCCTCGTGGGGACAGTGGCTTCGGCTACGACCCCGTGTTCTACTCACCGGAGGCGGGTGCGGCCTTCGCGGAGTTGCCGGCGGCACGCAAGGGCGAGTACAGCCACCGCGGGCGCGCTCTGCGTGCCATGCTGGCCGATCTGCCGGCGCTCCTTGATCTGCATCAATGATATCTCGTGGATCTGCGCAGTTTTCGCAGCAGCGGGGGCGCCCCCTGTGTGCCCCCGCGCCGCGCGCGGATGGCGGGCGGCAGAGGAAAGACATGCCTACGGTCACCACAACTGACATGACCGATGCCGTGCCTGAGGGTCGCTTGGAGTCCGTGGAGGGGGCCAACGGCAGGCTGACCGTGCTTCAGGTCATCACGCCCAGGCGCTACTCCGGTGCCGAGCGTGCGATGACATACCTCTCCGAGGCGCTGGTGCGGCGCGGCCACCGCGTCGTCGTCGCCTGCAAGCACAACGAGTTGATGCTGCACGAACTCGGCATGCGGGGCATCGAGGCGGAGGTACTCCCGATTCGCGGTAAGTTCAACATCGCGGCGCCCTTCAGGATCGCCCGCTTCGCCAGGCAGATCGGCGCGGACATCATCCACACGCACCTGTCCACTGCCGGGCTCTGGGGCAGCCTCGGTGGCAAGTTCGCCGGTGTGCCGTGCCTGGGGCACGTTCACTGGCTCAACCGCAAGCACTGGTATCTCTTCGCCGACCACCTGGCAACCTGCAGCCACGCCGCCAAGGAGCATCTCACACGCCAGGGCATCGCCGAGGAGCGCATCGCCGTCATCTACAACGGTTTGGATCAGGAGCAATTCCTGGCCCCCCCTGACGGCGACGACGTCCGTGCGCAACTCGGCCTCGGCCGCAGCCAGCCGGTTGTCGGCGCAGTGGCGCACATCTCCCCCCGCAAGGGCCATCGCTATCTCGTCGAGGCCATCAAGCTGCTCGTTTCGCGCTACCCGGACATCTGTTGCCTCATTATCGGCGAGGGGCGCAACGAGAAAGACCTTCGGCAGATGATCTCGCGAATGGGGCTCGAGCACAACGTCCGCATGCTCGGCTATCGACATGACGCCGTGAGCCTGCTCAAGGCCGTCGATGTTGCCGTGCTGCCCTCTCTGCGCGAGGGCCTCGGCATTGCCCTGATCGAGGCGGGCTTCCTGGCCAAACCCACCGTCGCCAGCGACATCCCCGGTATCAACGAGGTTGTCGTGAATGGGGAGACCGGGCTGCTCGTGCCGCCCGCGGATCCCGGGGCGCTCGCCGATGCCATCGGGCGGCTGCTCGATGACCGCGACCTGGCGGGCCGACTGGGGCAGTCCGCACGACGACGGATGGAGACAGTCTTCACACTTGACTCCATGGCGGAGGCTGCGGAGCAGGTCTACAGGGGTGTCATCGATCGGTACAAGGCCCGCGGGAGGTAGGCCCGTGGGCGCCTGACCTACGCCCGTGGCAGACTTGCGGCCGAGGATGGCATTCAGCTTGCAGTCACTGATTCCGGGGTCCGGGCAAACCAAGGACGGGTGAGCCATGAGACTGTGGGTTCTGTCAGGAAAGGTGCTGCTGGCACTCGGATCGGTGGCACTCGGGTTGATCATCTACTGGATGTCGCCGGCCGCCCGCGCCGTCAGCGTGCCGTACTGGGCCGCGATCGTCACCTACGTCATCGCCGCGGAATTCGCGTGGTACCTCGCGGAGGCCCAGGCGCTCAAGCGACCGCGCCTGCTGGCCAGAGCGGGCCTGGTGGACCTTCCCCGCACGGATTTCCGCTACCGCAACACCTTCTCCGACACCGGAACAACCGTCGGCGCCCCACTTCTGGCCGTCGGAGCAGCCCGCGATATCGAGCGTGACCTGCAACCGGGGATGCTCAGCGCCCTCACCGCCGCCGGCGCCGACAACCGCTTCGAGGTCGTTGTGGCCCCGGCCGGGGCCGGGAAGTCGACATTCATCCACAGGCTCGCCTTCGAGCTGCTCAAACGCCGCTACCCCGTCTGCGTCCCGGGCCCGAAGCTGATCCGCGATGGCGTCGATCCTGAGGCGCTCAGTGCGCTGTCACGCGGCGCCACCAGGCTGTTCATCCTGGTCGACGATATCCACCTCCAGCCCGGCATCAACGCCCTGTTGCACGCGACTATCGGACGCGACGCGAAGATCACAGTCCTGGGCGCCTGCTCGCAGCAGGCGTTTGACATGATGCTCCGGGGCACCGGCACCAGCAACGTCGCCCCGCGCGACCTCGTGGCAATGTGCAACATCCACCATCTGCGCTTGACACCCCGCGAGACACAACGGCTCAGCGACGTGCTCAACGTGCCCCAGTCCCAGCAACCCGATGTGACCGCCCACCAGCGGCAGGCCGTCGCCGCCGGAGTGCGCGACATCCAGGAACTCGCCGTAAGCCTGCGCTACGGGCTCCGGCCCGGCCCATTCGCCCTCTCCGCACTTGAAGACCTCGACTGGGGCTGCCGCCGAAGTCTTGCGGCGCTGTGCATACTCTCGCCTGCCGGTCGCGGCATTGCCATCAAGGACATCGGACCGGTTCTCGGTGACAGGGCCGGCGCCAACCTCGAGGAGCTTCAGAGGGCCTCGCTTGCCGCCCAGCACGAACACGTCGTCTACCCACCGCATGAGGCCGTCGCGGGCGCGTTGCTGCACGCTCCCGACCTGTTCCAGCATGCCGGCGACCGCATCGAATTGGCGGCCAAGGTGATGAGCGGCATCTTCAGCACCGATCCGCTCCTGGCTGAGCGCGCTGTGCGCGGATGGCTGCAGAGCGGAGACAGGGACTTCGGACGCCGTCTGTGGGCGCGCGTCAGGCACCTGTGGCTGGATGCCATGGGGCATGCGACGCCGGTCGGGGTTGTCGAGGGGATCGTGCCGCTCTTGGCCCTTGGAGGCGACTACCGCATCGCCGCCGACCTGTGCAAGGCCCATCTCGATGACCCCCACGTGGGTGCTCGGGCAAGCTTCCAGCTTGGGCTGAACCTCTATCACATGGCCGGTCATCGTGCCGCAGGCGCGCAGTTTGACGCCCACCTCGCCCCCGGGCCGGAGCGCACCGCCGCGCTGCTCAATCGCGCATTGACCGACATCGGCCGGGCCGACTATGCAAGCGCCGCCGCGCATCTCGAGGCTCTCGAACAGGAGCGTGATCGGCTGCCGGGGCTCCNNGCTCCAGTACCTGCTCGGGTATCTCGCCGAGCTTCAGGGCCATGTCGACCGCGCGGTGGCCTATTACAGGGAGGCGCGCGCCCAGTACGGCTATGACAGCGCCGCTCTCCAGCGCCTTGCCGCCCTCAAGATGGCCACCGGCGCTTCCAAAGACGCAATCCGCCTCTACGAAGCGGGCCTTCAGCAGGACCCCGACCACGTCGAGTACTACGGCGGGCTCGCAGTCGCCCATCACTTCGGTGACAACCCCAGCCGCGCAATCGTCCAGAGCTCCCGGGCCATCCAGGCAGGTATTGACCCCGCGCTCGCGCGCAAGACCGTCGCGAAAGCCTATATGGAGTACGGCCTCTATGACCAGGCACTGGGCGAGTTGAGCAACTCGCTGACTTACGCTCCCGCCGACACCGAGGCCAGAGTGCTCGTGGCCCGCTGCCTGCGCAGCCGCGGCAACCTCCAGCGCGCCATTGAGACACTGCGGGAGGCCGCCGTCGGTGCCCCGCACTCGATCGACATCAAGTACGAACTCGCGTTGTGCCTGCGAAACGCCCAGGAGTATGCGGCCGCCGAGGAGGTCATCTCGGGGGTGCTCGGGGCGCCGGAGGCGCCGCCGCGCGTGTACCTGCTTGCCGCCACGATCTCCGCGAATCAGGGCGATGCGCGCCGTCAGGCGGAGCGCGCGGCGCTCGCCATCGAAGCGGGCGACGAGACCGGCTGGGGATGGTTCATCAGCGCCAGGGCCGTGCCCGCCGAGCAGGCCGCCGAGAGCTACGAGAACGCCGCCAACCACCTCGCCCAAACCGCGCAGGCCGCATCTCGCACCGAGAGCGCCTCCGCATTCGCCGGCGTTGCCGCCTGCAGGAGCGCACTGGGTTCTCCCCAGGAGGCCGCCAGGGCCGCCATCGAGGCGCGCAAGAAGCTCGCGGGCGAGCACTATGTAGGAGAGCCCGTCTTCTCGCCAACCTTGCTCCGCGGCATCCCCGGCA